>NZ_JAHXKI010000002.1:1500000-1800000 GCF_019392195.1 Marinobacter sp. F4206 | reverse complement strand
ATGGCACCGTCCGCATCCAGCATATCCAGCCATTTCAGCAACGCGACAGCCTGCTGCCAGTGGGCCTCCGGTGGCGCATCAACCCACGCCACCTGGTCCGGGGTCCGGGCCCCCCACTGGGCCAGCTCCAGCACTACCGGCGCAAGATCCGCTTCCCGTATCTCCGGTGGCGTATAGTCCGCCAGTCCAAACTGCTCGGACTCGCTCCACAACCGGTAACATAATCCTGGCTCCACACGACCGGCCCGGCCCTTACGTTGCTCTGCCGAGGCTTTCGAGACCCGCCCGGTCACCAGTCGGGTCATGCCGCTGTTCGGATCGAACACCGCGCGCCGCTGCTGACCACTGTCGATCACGACCCGCACACCCTCGATGGTCAGACTGGTCTCGGCAATGGCGGTGGCCAGCACCACCTTGCGCTGGGCCTCCGGAGCCGGGGCGATGGCCCGATCCTGCTCGTCTGATTTAAGGTTGCCGTAGAGGGGCGTCACGAGCACATCGCCTGCTAATTGGCCCCGTAACCGCTGCTCGACTTTCCGGATTTCCCCGGCGCCGGGCAGGAACACCAGCACCGAGCCGGACTGGTCCTGAAGCGCCTCCTGCACCACAGCCGCCACCCGATCGACAATCCGGGTATGGCGCTCCTGAGACGGTGCCGGCCGATACAGGACCTCCACCGGAAACGCCCGGCCTTCGCTGCGAATGATCGGCACATCCCCTAGCACTCTGGCAATTGGCCCGGTATCGAGGGTCGCCGACATTACCAGAAGCCGCAAATCTTGCCGCAGCGCCTCCTGCGACTCCCGCACCAGTGCCAGACCCAGGTCGGCCTGCAAGGATCGCTCATGGAATTCGTCAAACAACACCGCGGCGTAATCCTCAAGCGTCGGGTCGGACTGGATTAACCGGGTCAGAATACCCTCGGTCACGACCTCGATGCGCGTGGCGGCGGAGATTTTGGTGTCCAGCCGGGTTCGATACCCCACAGTCTGCCCCGGTTTCTCTCCCAACTGCCCGGCCATGAACCGGGCCGCGGACCGCGCCGCCAGTCGTCTCGGCTCGAGCATCAGAATCTTGCGTTCGTCCCGCCAGGGTGCATCGAGCAGAGCCAAGGGAACCCGGGTGGTCTTGCCGGCACCCGGAGGCGCCTGTAGGAGTGCCGTGGTGGTTTGTTCCAGAGTTTGTTTTAGCTCGGGGAGTATTTGGTCTATTGGGAGCACGTTGGTCTGGCTTCGTTCAGGATTGCCGGGTTTGGGGGAGGGGCACGGGGTAATTTGAATTACCCCCATACCCTTATTGAACTCCAGTTGTCGCTACAGGTTATCACGGACGAAACCAATCTCTTCCTTTCATCTTTTAAGATATCGGTATTGTCAGCTAGAGCGGGGTGGTGGAGTATTTTTCCGCCAGAAATGGATGTCTGAGCGCAGCGAGTTCCATTTCCAAGGTAAAATACCCCACCACCCCGATCAATCACCCAACCCCAGCAGTCCTACAAAGACCGCCCATGCCAATCCTCAGCCTGAGGCACTAAAAACACGAATACCAAGCCAAACGCCAGAGCCACCACCCCAATACCGAACGCCGACCCCAGAGTACCGCCCATATCCAGCCACTGTTTCGTCAACCAGGGCCCGACCATCTGGGTGAAGCCGTAGAGCGCCACCATGGCCGCGGATAACCGCGGGCCCTGGTGCGGATGGAGCGCCCGGCCAATGCGCTGGGTCAGCAGCACCGTGCCCAGGAACGTGCTGCCCACCAGGGCCGCACAGAGTAAAAGGCCGACAGCCCCGGGCCAGAGCACAGCGGCCAGGACACCCAACAACTGAATCACGAAATTCAGCTTGAGCGCCGGGAGATCGCCGATCTTCGCGCCAAGTTTGTTCCAGATCCATGGCGCAGGCATGGTAAACAAAGCCACGATGAGCCAGGCACCATCGATCATCCAGTGATTCCGGGGCAGCTCCAAGGTCGCCAGCAGGGGCAGGAAAGTCATGGGCAGGATATATCCGAGGCCCGCTCCGGCGTAGGACAGGAACAGGGGTATACTGGCCCGGTCCAGTAACGGCGTGGTGTCGACCGCGTTACCGGCGGTGTTCTGAGGCCGGACCGGGACCTCCAGCTTCATCAGCTTGACCGCTCCCCACCAGGCCAGCGGAATGGACAGCAGGGCCGCCGGCCACCAGCGTTCAGCACCCTCCAGCCAATGCGCACTGCCAGTAACCAGGCCACTGGAAACCAGAAGGCCAAGCCCGACACCTATGTATACCAATCCGCTCATGGCGGCGCGGTTGCGAAGTACCAGCCATTCAAGGATCAACGCCGGGGCATGAACGAATACCATGCCGTTGGCGACCCCGTTGAGCCAGCGACTGGCCGAGATCAGGGGCAGGTTGTCGATCTGGGTCACCAGCAAGGTGGTAAGGACATGAACCGCAAGCGCAACCGGCAACAGGATCCGGATCTGGTCGATCCGGTGCCACCGGATGGCCAGCAGAGCGCCCATCAGGTAGCCCAGATAATTCCAGGTTGCCACGGCCGCGCCTTCCGCGGCACCAAACTGGCCGTCCTCGACCAGATAGGGCAGCAACGGTGTATAGATAAATCGTCCCAGGCCATGGACGACCATCAGCACGATCGCTCCGGCCGCGAGCACGGAAAACAGTTGGCGCGGTGTGGTACAGCTCTGGGGATTGGAAGGCATTGGCTCGGCTCGTGGTTGAACAGCCGGAGAGTCTAGGCCACAACGGGCCGCCTGTCAGTTTGACCTTGGCCGCAGAACGCCAACCCTCGCGGTCAGGAGTTCGCGTTCAGGCGATTGTCCCGGGCCCACTCGTAGATCCGTTCGAAGGCCTCCGCGAGGGCTTCGGGATCGTGGGGCGGCTGAATGACCGCGGCCAGTTTGCCCTCCGGGTTCAAGAGCGCGAAGTGGCCACTGTGGTCGACCAGCAACTCGCCATCGACCTGACGATGGACAAATACCGCATTCAGGCTCTTGGCGAGAGCCCGCAGGGTCTCCAGATCGCCGGTGAGACCGTGGAAGTGGTCCCCGAAGAAGTCGGTGTAGGCCTTGAGCTTTGCCGGAGTGTCGTGTTCCGGATCAGCGCTGACCAGGAGGTAATCCGGTTGTGGCAATTCGTTCGACAGCAGTTGGTCGGTGCGCCTGAGGTTGGCCATGGCGGCCGGACAGATGTCCGGACAGTTAGTGTAACCCACAAACGCGAAGGTCCAGCGCCCCCGGAGGCTTTCCCGGGTGACGGTTTCACCTTTCTCATTGGTCAGTGAGAACTCCGCCAACTCCCGGGGCTGGTCATACACATAGGTGTTGAGTTCGGCCAGCTCCGGCGCCGGTTCCGGCTCCTGGCCACCAACCAGGTAGACCTGCCGCCCGATCACCAGCCCGAAAATCAGCACCACCAACATCAACAACGAGAACAGGGTCAGGCGAATCGAGCGGTTCATCGGGGTTCCAATACCATGGTCAGAGAAGCACACCGTCTAGGTCAGAAGAATACAAAATGATCCACCAGCAAAACCACAAACAGTGCCATCAGATAGGTGATGGAGTATTTGAAGGTATTCAGCGCCACCCGGCGGTCGTCGCCTTTGAGCAGTCGAACGGCATATTGCAGGAAACGGAGGCCCAGGGCCAGGGCGCCGATCAGGTAGATACCGCCGGACATTCCGGTGACGAACGGCAGCAGGCTGACCGCCAATAACATGAAGGTATACAGCAGGATGTGCAATTCCGTGTACTTGTTGCCGTGAGTTACCGGCAGCATGGGAATGCCGGCCTTGGCGTACTCCTCCTTGCGATGGATCGCCAGGGCCCAGAAGTGCGGCGGGGTCCAGGCAAAAATGATCAGGACCAGCAGCAGGGCGTGGCCTTCCACCTGGCCAGTGACCGCGGTCCAGCCCAGCAATGGCGGCATGGCACCAGCCAACCCGCCAATGGTGATGTTCTGCGGCGTCGCACGCTTGAGAAACAGCGTGTAAACGCCGGCATAGCCCACCAGTGACGCGAGGGTCAGCCAGGCCGTCAATTCATTCACCTGCCACATCAACACCGCCATGCCGACGCTGGCGAGAATGGTCGCAAACAGGATGGCATCCACCGGGGCAATCTTGCCGATCGCCACCGGGCGCTTGCGGGTACGGGCCATAACGGTATCGATTTTCTGGTCAACCACATGGTTGACCACCGCTGCGGCACCCGCCAGCAAGGCGATACCAAGATTACCGTACAGGAGGACGTCCCAGCCCGGAACTCCCGGTGCGGCCAGCAGCATGCCGATCACCGAGGTCAGGATCATCAGCGCGACCACCCGGGGCTTGGTCAGCTCCAGGTAATCCCGCCAGGAAATGGATCTGCTGGATTCGCTTTCAGTGGTCTGGGCCGGCAATGCTTCCACTCGCTCACTCATGCCGTAACCTCCCGGTTCATTGTTGTTGTGTGTGTTGCATCGGCGCTGTGCGCCTGTGGTAATCGATGGTGCTGCCAGATCAGGTGGACGACGGACAGTAGCAGCCCGGCCCCCATGGCATTGTGGGCGACCGCAATGCCCAGCGGAATGTGCAGTATCACGTTGGCCAGCCCCAGGGCGATCTGGGCACCAAGGACCAATGCCACCAGGCCGATCGGACCAGAGAGGCCAGACAGGTGCCGGCGGCGCCACATCAGAGACAGTAAAATGGCAAAGTACCCCAGCACGATCATCGCCCCGAGGCGGTGGGTCAGGTGAATGGCCACCCGGCCATCGGCGGTCAGCTGCCCCCCCAGGTAATTGGGGCCGACGTGCTGGGTAACATCAAAGCCGTGTTGGAAATCCATGCCCTCCGGCCACCACTGACCCTGGCACGTGGGCAGGTCGGTACAGGCCACCGCCGCGTAGTTGGCGGCGGTCCAGGCTCCGAGCGCAATCTGCATCACGATCAAAACAAGCCCACCGTACAGCCAGGGACGAAACGCCGTCAGGGCGGATTGGTCTTTGACGGCTCGGCCTTGCCCGGACCGGCCGCGAAGCCGGAGTGTCAGCAAGGTCAGGAGGGTCAGGGTGGTGAATCCGCCAAGCAGATGCATGGCGACGACCTGGGGCCAGAGCTTGAGCGTGACCGTCCACATGCCAAAGGCACCCTGGAGAATGATAAACCCGGCGATGAACAGGGGCAGTTTCACCGGCACGCCGGTTCTACGATGCCGGACGGCGTAAGCCGCAAGTCCGAAGACCACGAGGCCGAGGGTGCCGGCGGCGTAGCGATGAATCATTTCCGGCCAGCCTTTCTCCACATCCACCGGCGTTTCCGGGAAACGGGCATTGGCAATGGCAATACTGGATTCACTCTGGGGCACGGTCAGAAAGCCGTAGCAGCCGGGCCAGTCCGGGCAGCCAAGGCCGGCATGGACCAGCCGGGTCCAGGCCCCAAGCATGATCACCACCACCGCCAGGCAGGTGGCGAACAGCGCCCAGTTTGCCATACGACGGGCGTGGGGAGATGGCACGGAATGCTGCTGATTCAAAACCGAATCCTCCGGGCGTTGCTCATCCGATCTGGGAGATCTTGAGCAGATGCTTGAGGTCCTCAAGCATCTGTTTGCCGGTGTTCTCCGCCCCGTAATGCATCATCAGGTTGCCAAACGGGTCCACCAGCAGGATTCGGGATTCGGACTCGGGATTAATTCCAGCCGGCCAGTCCGGCGACGTGCCCGGCGCCGGCGTCAGTCGCTCCATAAGGCTGTACTCGTCCTGCCAACGGCCGGCAAGATCCTCCGGCACACTGCCCAGCACAGCCGCACGGGACACCCGGTTGGCGTTCTTGCCCAGGGCAATATTGACCTGCCGAGCCAGGTAGAGCAGTTCTTCGCATTCGCTGCCACACCCACCGGCCACCACCATCAGCATCCACTCGGGCTCGGCCTTATCCGCCCCGAACCGGTCTGCCAGGGGCTCACCCGACGCGGTTTCAAGATTAAGCGTCTGGACCGGCACCACCGGCTGGATCAGAGTGCCATTATTGGTATGGCCAGCCGGGTTCAGCCAGCCGGTGTAAAACATAACGGTGGCAAAGATCATCGGTCCAAAACCGATAGCAAACAGCAGAAGAGCGGTACGCCGACCCCGCCGGATTTGGTCCCGAGAGGGGCCGTCGTTCTGGTCAGGTATCCGGTTAGCCATTGTCATTGTCATTATTGGCTCCTGTCTTTCGGTAACTCGCGACTACCGTCAATATACTCAGTACAACCGCCAGCGCAAACCATTGAGTGGCGTATCCGTAATGGGTTTGCGGCCCCATCAGGTCCGGCGCCCAGTCGGCGCGAAAGGCGCCAGGCTGATCGCTGCCCGCCAATCTCACTATTGCCCCGGGTAATTCCGGGAATTCCGCCCTGGCAATCGCCCCAGGCAAACTCTGAACCCTTCGGGGCCAGCCTTCGGGCGATGCTGCCTGGTCCACCAGCACCGGCGGTTCCGGGTAGTCACTCAACCGGCCTGTCAGCTCCAGTACCCCGTCAGGGGTGACCACAACCGGCAATTGGGCACGGGTTCTGGGCGCCTGCACCCAGCCACGATTCACCACCACTGCCGGCCCTTGCAAGGGATGGAATACCGTCAGGACTTCATAACCCGGAATCCCGTCCCGGGTTCGGTTGTCCAGCAGCCAGCTGCGCTCGCCATACCGGCCTGTGAGGGCGACTGGGCGGCCCGAATCCAGCCCTTGGCGGACCAGTTCAGTCCACTCCAGATCCAGCGCATCCTGCTGCCACTGATCCAGCATCTGTTGTTTCTGCCCTGCCCGGTCCAGCTGCCAGAGCCCCAGTCCGATCAACAGCGGCAGGAACAGACCGGTAAAAAGCATCAGCCGCCAATCGAACTGCCAGTGACGACGTTGGCCCTGCGGATCAGACATGCTCTGCTATAGTGACCTCTGAGGTTGCAGGCGTTGCGTGGATTCCACCTGCTTGCCAGCCAAAATGCCAAAAACTCCGGAAAATCCCATGCTCAAAGCCGTAATCGTAGTCCTGATGCTGGCGGTGATTGTCAGTCTGTTCAGCGGCCTGTTCTTTCTCATCAAGGATGGCGGAAAAACCAATCGGGTAGTGAACTCCCTGGCGGTCCGGGTGACGCTTAGCATACTGCTCCTGGCGGTGATTCTGATTGCACTCTGGCAGGGCGCCCTGACACTGAATCCGACGCCCTGACCTGCCTCACTCAAAGGATGTAAACGAAGACAAACAGGCCCAGCCAGACCACATCCACAAAGTGCCAGTACCAGGCCGCCGCTTCAAAACCAAAGTGGTTGTCGGCAGTGAAGTGCCCCTTAGTGATGCGAACCAGCATTATGATCAGCATCAGTGACCCCAGCATCACGTGGGCACCGTGGAAGCCAGTCAACATGAAAAACGTGCTGCCGTATATGCCGGACTGCAGGGTCAGGTCCAGATCCTGGTAGGCATGCATGTACTCGTAACCCTGGACGAACAAAAACACCAGGGCGAGAGCGATGGTCAGGCCGAGCCAGAGTTTGGTCTTGGCCCGGTTGCCCGCCTTCAGGGCGTGATGGGCAACGGTAATGGTGAACGAGGAAGTCACCAGCAAAATCGTGTTCATCAGGGGCAGACCCCAGGCGCTGATGACCTCTTTGGGCCCGGGATAAGCTTCCGGATCCGGGTTGTTGACCAGCGGCCAGGTGGCCTGAAAACCTTCCCACAGCATGTTGGAGCTGCCGCGATCACCTTCGCCTCCGAGCCAGGGCACGGCAAAGACCCGGGCGTAGAACAGGGCGCCGAAGAACGCGGCAAAGAACATCACCTCGGAAAAGATGAACCAGCTCATGCCCCAACGAAACGACCGGTCCATCTGCGGGCTGTACAGCCCGGACCGGCTCTCCCGGATAACATTGCCAAACCAGCCGAACAGCATGTACGCCATGATCAGTGCGCCAATCAGGAACATCACCCAGGAGCCGGTCGTACTTTCGCCCTGATTGCTGTTGACCATGATCGAGGCCACACCGTACAGGGTCACACCCAGGCCGACGGTGGCAATGATCGGCCATTTGCTCTGTTCCGGAACGTAATAGGTCTGGTTATCCGCCATGACAATCTCCGATGGCTTAGCCGTTTTCGTTTGTTGTTGTGATTGGTCGAACCGGCCCTGAGACCTTCGCCTGTTGACTCTGATCGTACAGGGTATAGGACAGGGTCAGCTTGGTTATGTGTTCTGGCAGGTCCCGGTCAACAATGAACACCAGGGGCATTTCGGTACTTTCACCGGCTGCCAGGGGTTGCTGGTTAAAACAGAAACACTCGGTCTTGTGGAAATACAGCGTGCCTTCCGAGGGCGAGAGACTGGGAACGGCCTGACCGACCATGGCCTCGGCCGTCGGGTTCTGGGCAAAGAAATTCACCGTGACCGGTTCTCCGGGATGGACGTCAATACTCCGGGTCACGGGCCGGAAGGTCCAGGGCATACCCGGGCCATTCTGGGCCAGGAACTGAACCTGTACCTTGCGGGTGACATCGGCGTCGGCGCCCACCGGCGCCTCATACCGGCCACCGGTCTTGCCATTAATTCCAGTGAGCTCGCAGAACACGTCGTACAAGGGCACCAGGGCGAAGCCAAAGGCGAACATGCCAACCACCCCCGCAACGCACCAGGAAATGACCCGCGCATTGCTGCGCGCGGGTCTTGCCACTGACGACCGCTGCTCGTCCACCCGGCGCCTCGCTTACTTCACTTCCGGTGGTGTGGCGAAGGTGTGGTAAGGCGCCGGCGAGGGCACCGTCCATTCAAGACCTTCGGCCCCGTCCCAGGGCTGAGCCGCCGCCTTCTTACCGCCACGAACGCATTTCACCACGATCAGCAGGAACAGCAACTGGGTGGCCCCGAACATGAAGGCACCGATACTGGAGACCATGTTGAAATCAGCAAACTGCAGGGCGTAGTCCGGAATCCGGCGCGGCATGCCGGCCAGGCCCAGGAAGTGCATGGGGAAGAAGGCGAGGTTCATGCCAATGAACGACAACCAGAAATGCGTCTTGGCCAGGGTTTCGTCGTACATGTGGCCGGTCCATTTCGGCAGCCAGAAGTACGCCGAGGCAAAGATGCCGAAGATGGCGCCCGGGACCAGTACGTAGTGGAAATGGGCCACCACGAAGTAGGTGTCATGGTACTGGAAATCGGCCGGGGCGATGGCCAGCATCAGACCGGAAAAGCCACCAATGGTAAACAGGATCACGAACGCCACCGCAAACAGCATCGGCGCCTCGAAACTCAGTGCGCCGCGGAACATGGTGGCCACCCAGTTGAACACCTTCACCCCGGTGGGCACCGCAATCAGCATGGTGGCGTACATGAAGAACAGCTGGCCGGCGATGGGAATGCCCACGGTGAACATGTGGTGGGCCCAGACCACGAAGGACAGCAGCGCAATCGCACCCACGGCATAGACCATAGACGCGTAGCCGAACAGTGGCTTGCGGGAGAACGCCGGTATGATGTGCGACACCGCCCCGAACGCGGGCAGGATCATGATGTAGACCTCGGGGTGCCCGAAGAACCAGAACACATGCTGGAACAGGACCGGGTCACCACCGCCGGAGGCATCAAAGAAGCTGGTGCCGAAGTTGATGTCCATCAGCATCATGGTTACGACCCCGGCCAGCACCGGCATGACCGCGATCAGCAGGAAGGCGGTGATCAGCCAGGTCCAGACAAACAGGGGCATCTTCATCAGGGTCATGCCCGGAGCCCGAAGGTTCAGGATGGTGGCAATGACGTTGATGGCGCCCATGATCGAGGAAATCCCCATGATATGGACGGCAAAGATAAAGAAGGTGGTACTGGGCGGCCCGTAGGTCGTCGAGAGGGGCGCGTAGAAGGTCCAGCCGAAGTTGGGTGCACCACCTTCCATGAAGAGGGTGGAAACCAGAATCAGGAAGGCACAGGGCAGCAGCCAGAAGCTCCAGTTATTCATCCGTGGAAGTGCCATGTCTGGCGCGCCGATCATCAGCGGAATCATCCAGTTTGCCAGACCGACAAAGGCCGGCATCACCGCACCGAAGACCATGATCAGGCCGTGCATCGTGGTCATCTGGTTGAAGAATTCCGGCTGCACGATTTGCAGCCCGGGCTGGAAAAGTTCTGCCCGGATGACCATGGCCATGGTTCCGCCCAGCAGGAACATGGCGAAACTGAATATCAGGTACATGGTCCCGATATCCTTGTGGTTCGTGGTCAACAGCCATCGGCTGAAACCTTTTGCCGGGCCGTGATGATGATCCTGGGCGTGGGTATCTGCAACCGCACTCATGAAAACCCCCGTTACCGCCATTTATTGTGGCTGGTGATATCTGTTATCTGGCGTTGATTACTGCTGGTTCTTGTAATCAAAAATTTCTTTGGGCGTGACCATTTCACCGGTGTTGTTACCCCAGGCGTTACGCTCGTAGGTAATCACCGCGGCCAGGTCCACCTCGCTCAACTGGTTGCCGAACGCCTGCATCGACGTACCGGACTTGCCGTTCACCACGATGTCGATGTGGGCGGCCATGTCTTCGGTCGCAATCGCACTGCCCTTGAGCGCCGGGAACGCCGGGGGCGCACCGCTACCGTCGGCCTGGTGGCAGGCGGCACAGGCGGTTTGATAGGCCTTCTCGCCCCGTTCCATCAGCTCGGCCATGCTCCAGTCTTTCTGGGTCAGCTCGCGCTCTTTCTCGGCGGCGGCTTTCTGCTCCGCAACCCAGGTGTTGTATTCCTCTTCGGGAACGGCCTTCACCACCACCGGCATGAAGCCATGATCCTTGCCGCACAGTTCGGTGCACTGGCCACGATAGGTGCCGGGCTCGTCCACCCGGGTCCAGGTTTCGTTGATGAAGCCGGGGATGGCGTCCTTCTTGACGCCAAAGTCCGGCACCCACCAGGAATGGATGACGTCATTGGCAGTCAGCAGGAAACGGACCTTTTTACCAACGGGAATAATCAGGGGGTTGTCCACTTCCAGCAGGTAGTTCTCGCCCTTGGCCTGCCGGTTGTTGATCTGTGCACGGGGCGTGGCGAGGTTGGAGAAGTAGCCAAAGTCCTCGTTGATGTACTCGTACTGCCACTTCCACTGGTAGCCCGTGACCTTGATATCGACGTCGGACTCGTCCGTATCGTACATATCGACCAGGGTGGCGGTGGCCGGAATGGCCATGACCACGAGAATGACAAACGGAATGATGGTCCAGAGAATCTCCACCAGGGTGTTCTCATGAAAATTCGCAGGCTTGTAGCCCTGGGATTTTCGGTGGGCAAAGATGGACCAGAACATAACCCCGAATACCACGACGCCGATGGCGACGCAGATCCAGAGAATGATCATGTGAAGGCTGAATATCTCGTTACTGGTGCCGGTTACCCCCGGGGTCATGTTCAGAGTCCAGTCCGCCATGGACCAGGCGGGGAACATCAGACCGCCTAAAAGGGCACCTGCCCGCTGAGCGTGCACGCGCATACTGTGTCTCCACAGAGTGTTATTCTTGTCGGATTTGCGTTATCCCTCTGATCTTCCCGGCGCTCGCATACACCTGAAAAGCCAGAGTGGAAGCCTGCTTATGGATACCTCACAGTCGAGTATAGACACAGATCGGGAAAAGGCTAAAAATTCAATTAAATCCAAAACTGCTAACCACAGGATTTTAAGAATCAAAACGAATAGGACGTTTCACCTGCCGGCTACCGACCGTCGCCTCTGGGCATTGGCATGGCCCCTGATGCTGACCAACCTCACGGTTCCCCTGCTCGGCCTGGTGGATACTGCCGTCCTGGGCCATCTGGAGAGCCCGGAGTATCTGGGTGCGGTGGCCGTGGGCGCCAATTTGTTCAGCATCCTGTACTGGACGTTCGGGTTCATGCGCATGGGCACCACCGGCCTGGCCGCTCAGGCCTGGGGCAAGCGCGACAGCTTTGGCCAGGTGGCGCTGCTGCTGCGCTCGGTGATGCTTGCCGTAGGCATCGGGCTGCTGCTCATCCTGCTCCATCAACCCCTGATATCCCTGGGGCTGACGCTGATGAACCCCAGCCCGGATGTCAGCAGCCTCGCCGCCGAGTACGCTGCTATCCGGATCTGGAGCGCGCCGGCGGTCCTGTGCCAGTACACCCTGGTGGGCTGGCTGATCGGTACCCAGTTCCCGCGCGGTCCCATGATCATGCTGATCGTCGCCAACGGCCTGAACATTGTGCTCGACATACTGTTTGTCACCGGGTTCGGGTGGAACAGTCGGGGCGTTGCCATCGCCACGGTCATTGCCGAGTACGGGGCCGCCGGCATCGGGTTTGCCATCGTGCTGTCCCGGATGCCCGAGGGCCAGAAGCTGACTCGCGCCCTGATTGGCGGACTGGCCGACTACCTGAAGATCCTGCAGGTCAACCGCTACATCATGGTCCGGACCATTGCCCTGCTGCTGGTGCTCGCTTTTTTCACCGCCCAGGGCGCCCGGCAGGGTGATACCATTCTCGCCGCCAATGCGGTGCTGATCACCTTCCTGCTGGTCATCTCCAATGCGCTGGACGGATTTGCCAACGCCGCCGAAGCCCTGATCGGTGAAGCCATCGGCAAGGGCAGCCGGCGCCGATTCCGGGCCGTCTTCCACAGCGCACTGCGCTGGTCCCTGTGGGGCGCGCTGTTGCTGACCATTGTATTTGTGGCCGGAGGCCGCGGCCTGATTGCCCTGCTGACAGGCATTGAGGACGTCCGCACCACCGCCTGGCACTACCTGCCCTGGCTCTGGCTGCTGCCGTTTGCCGCGGTCTGGGGGTTCCTGCTCGACGGGGTCTTCATTGGCGCAACGCGCACCCGGGACATGCAGAACACCATGCTGTTTTCGGCACTTGGCGTGTTCCTGCCGGTCTGGTGGCTGACCACCAGCTGGGGCAATCACGGGCTCTGGTTTTCACTGATCTGCCTGATGCTCGCACGTGCCCTGAGCATGGGCTGGCTGTGCTGGTCCCACAGCCAACACGGACGCTGGTTCCGGCAACATTGAGACCCTGTTCAAGCTGTATCATTTCAGCCTCCGTTTTTTGATGGCCGGGAACCCGCAAGGCGTAAAATGTCGACTACACTTGTCAGAAATGGCAGGCCTGTTGTGGTCGTTCAAGCCCTGCTTTCCTGCCTTGTTACTGGTTCCGGACAATGGGAGGCGCCTTGCGACCTCAATTCGTTCAGACTTCGGCATCTCCTGAAATGACACCACAGGTAGTTCTCGAGATCATTGATCAGGCACGGCGCAAGGAAGCCCGGTCCGGCACCTTTCTCCGTCTGCTTCGAGAGAAAGCCGCCGGCCTGCCTGCGGCTGTGACGATTGAGGGCTATCAGCCTGCCACCTGTCTGTTCCAGTTTGCGGTCGAGTACATTGAAATGGCACCACGACTGATCGAGTGCGTGGAAGCCTGTGCCCGGGAAGCCGGCAAGGCCGAACTGTTTGAGCCCTTCGTGGAATCTGCCACCCGTTACTTCACCCAGCCTTCGGCCCTGCTCGTAAAATACGACGGCCTGGATGGCTTGCTCATCCGCGCCTATCTCTGCCACCGTCTGATGGAAGAGATGTACGAGAACAACCGTTCAATCAGGGCCAGTGAACTGGTGGATCTCGAGGCCACCCGTGCTAACCTGCTGGCCCACCAGCTGATCGGCGAGCCATTCGCGAACGAGCTGGATGATTCGATTACCGTGACGGTGCTACAAATTGCCGGCACACCGGACTACTATGAGCTGAACCTGGATCCATTTGTTGACCAGGTCAACAACGCCGCCTGGGACTGGATGCGGCACTACTGGGAAAACCTGCTGGTTAGGAACCACATCCGGTTTTCTCTGGGGTCCGGTTTGGCCTGAAAGGTTCAGAAGTTTGATGAGGAAATCACTAGCTGTTGTGCTGGCGTCCCTGGTTTGGTCAATGCCGGCGCTATCGTCAGAACTCACCATCACTGTAACCCAGGGTGACAGCAACGAGCCGGTCTCTGACGCGGTGGTTTATCTGGACCGTGTTGACGAAGTTACTCCGATCACGGCAGAGGTTTACCAGAAAGACCGGGCGTTTCATCCGGATGTACTGATCCTGCCGGTCGGGTCCCTTGTCGAGTTTCCCAACCGCGACAACACCCAGCATCACGTCTATTCGTTCTCACCGGCGAAACCCTTCAATATCGAACTCTACGCCGACAAGCCGGAAGCGCCGGTCCTGTTCGATACCCCCGGCATTGTCGAACTGGGCTGCAACATCCACGACCACATGCAGGCCTTCATCATTGTCACCAACACCATCGCCATCGGGCAGACCAATGACGAGGGCCGGGTGACGCTGACGACGAGGGCCGGATCCGGCCAGCTCCCTATCAAGATCTGGCACCCGCGTCTGCCGGACAACACCCGGCCCATCCTGCGGCAACTGGACAGCGCCACGTCGCAAACCTTGGCCATTGACCTGGTTCCAAAGCCGGCCATGGACGACTCCATGGATCTGCTGCAACAGCGTTTCCGGGAACTCTGATGGGACTGGCTGAACGCCTGGGCTTCCGCGGCCGACTGATTGCGGCGATGATTGCCCTGGTGGTGCTCGTCAGCCTGGTCATTGGCGCCCTGCTGATGGTGTACCTGTTCGAGGATGAGAAAAGTCGGGCTACCCAGCAGCTCACCATCGGCGAACGGATGACCCGGGAAGTGATGGCGCGCCGGACCGACCTGAACCTGTCCCGGCTCTCGGTGGTGGTTCAGGATTTCGGCTTCCGCTCTGCAGTGGCCAGCGGCGATCCTGCGACGCTCGACAGTGCCCTGGAAAATCACAGCCGGCGAGCCCAGGCCGACTTCGCTTTGCTGATCAACAGCGCGGGCGATCTTCTCGCCTCGACGCTGAACCACCGCATGCCGGAAGTGCCGCGTGCCCTTGACCAGACGGGGCCGGCATCCGCTACCACTCGGGCCTTCACCTACGTCGGCGGGCAGGGCTACGAAATCCTGCAGGTGCCGGTCGAAGGGCCCGGCCTTCGGGCGCGGCTGGTGGCGGGGTTCCGCCTGGACCAGAGCCTGGCCAATGTGATCGCACGCCTGAGCGGAACCGACGTGGTTTTCAGGGCGCGAACGAGAGCCGGCGAAGGCTTCCAGATTCTGGCCGCGACGGGCGATCACGAGATGCCCATGACTCAGGAGCTGACCCCGGCACCGCGAACCCGGAACCTCTTCGATCCTACCCAATATTTCAGCCGCACGATCAACCTGGGCGGTGACTCGGCACCGGATATCGAAGCGGTCCTGATGATCAGCCGTGAGGCCAGCCTGCAAAACTACTACACCCGGGCCGAGGAGATTGGACTGCTGGTCAGCGCCATCCTGGTCCTGGCCATCCTGCTGGCCCTGGTCATTGCCCGTTACCTCGGCAAGCCCGTACTTCAGCTCGCGGACTATGCCCGGGCCGTCGGCGACGGCCAGAACCCGACGCCACCCGATATCCGTATCGGCGGCGAGTTGCGGCGGCTCCGGAACGCCCTTGGCGATATGCTTGAGCGCCTGCGCGAGCGGGAAGCCCATATCCGGTACGCCGCCACCCACGACGATGTTACCGGCCTGGGCAATCGCAATGCACTGATGCAGTCGGCCCGGGAGCTGTTCGACGAGAAGGGCAGCTGTACCTTGATCGGACTGCGACTGGATGACCTGTCCGATGTCAACGACACCCTGGGTCTGGAGTTCGGCGACAAGGTACTGACCGGGCTCTCGGAGCGGTTGCAGGCGGAACTGCCGGATGCCCGCATCATTGCCCGAACCGGTGGCGGCGAGTTCCTGGCACTGGTGCCATCCCGGAGTCCTGAGCGCGTGGATGCGCTGACTCGACACCTTCATGCCGTGATCGAGTCGCCACTGCAGATCAACAACACCCCGTTCTCCATTCGGGCGGTCATGATCACCATGGAGCTGCCGACAGATGCAGCCGACACCAACGAACTGCGCCGCCGGCTGAACCTGACCTTCGAGCAGGCCCAGGAACACCCGGAACGGGTTACCCGCTATCAGCCGGGCCAGGATGAAAGCCACCTGCGGGAACTTCAGCTCATTTCCGATCTGCACACGGCAATCTCGGACAACGGCCTGCACATGAACTACCAGCCAAAACTGGATACCCGAACCGGTCAGCTGGTGCAGGTGGAGGCATTGGTTCGCTGGATTCATCCGGAACTCGGCTTCGTCTCCCCGGAGGAGTTCATTTTCCTGGCCGAGCAATCGGGGCAGATCCATGACCTCACCGCCCATATCCTGAAGCGCGTTGCCGCCGACGCCCGAGCCTGGGCAGAGCAGGGCATTGATGCCGGCATCGCCATCAATCTATCGGCCATGGACCTGACCTGGCCGGCCCTGACCAAACACATTGCCGAGACCTTTTCCGACTGGCACCACGATCTTGACCGCATCACCCTGGAGGTCACCGAAAGTGCCCTGATGGAAGACCCCGACGAAGCCCTGGCGACCCTGAACCAGCTGAAGGCATTGGGAGTCACGCTGTCGGTGGACGATTTTGGCACCGGGTACTCGTCCCTGTCCCAGCTTCGCAAGCTGCCGGTGCAGGAGCTGAAGATCGACAAATCGTTCGTCCTGAAGCTGGACTCCGAACCTCAGGACCAGCTGATTGTGAAGTCCACCATCGACATGGCCCACGGCCTGGGTCTGAAGGTGGTGGCCGAAGGCATCGAAACCCTGCCGGCCTGGCAGTTGCTGCAACAATGGGGCTGCAACCTGGGCCAGGGGTTCTACCTGAGCCGGCCCGTGGCCGCCACCGACCTTGCGGAAACCGCCAGGAGCCTGGTCGCCCGGCATCAGGAATTGACCAAACGCCCCATGGAGTATTCCCAATGAACTATTGCCCGCCGTTCGTGGCAGCATTGTTCCTCGTTGCCGCCCAGGGCGCTATGGCCGACATCGGCAGCCGGATCTGGGCAACCGGTGGTGTCACCACCATTGACGGCAGCGCCGGAGGCGGGCTCGTGCCCTGGGCACTGCTGGGCAGCTACGCCAGCGATGAGGAGTGGGGCGGAACACTGGCCCTGAGCCGTGCCGAAACCGACGACTACACCCTGTCCGTGGCCGGTGCCGGCGTTAACTGGCGAAACCGGTTGGAACTGACGGTGGCCCGGCAGAGTCTCGATCTGGACGCGCTGGTGTTTACCCTCAAGAACGGCTTTGGTCTGGAACAGGACGAACTGAACCAGGACATCTTCGGTGCCAAGGTCCGGCTCACCGGCGACGTGCTCTACAGTCCCTGGGGACAATGGTCGGCGGGTCTCCAGTACAAACGCCAGCGCAACTTCACCGTTCCGGATGCCATCGGTGCCAGGGACGACAGCGGCACCGATGTCTACCTCAGTGGCAGCAAACTCTTCTTCGCCGCGCTGTTTGACCGCAACCTGCTGCTTAACGCCACGGCCCGCGCCACCCGGGCCAACCAGGGCGGACTGCTGGGCTTTGGCGGTGACCGCAACAACAGCTACGAGGTAATGGCGGAGGCCAGCGTGGGCCTGTTCCTGAACCGTCAGTGGCTGGTTGGCGCGGAATACCGTCAAAAGCCGGACAATCTCGGTTTCGCCAAGGAAGATGACTGGTGGGACCTGTTCATCGCCTGGGTTCCGGACCGGCGCCTGGCGGTTACTGCCGCGGTGGTGAACCTGGGCGATGTAGCCACCCTGGCAGACCAGCGGGGCCTGTACCTGTCATTGCAAGGGAGTTTCTGACATGACCCGCCTGAGTTCGAAAGCCGGCGTCTTCAGCCTGGTCCTGATCGCTGCCCTGACCCTGGCAGGCTGCCAGTCTGCCCCGGAAACGCCCGAGGCGTCGCTCTACCAGCAACTCGGCGAACGCGCCGGTATCGCGCAGATTGTCGAGGACCTGCTCTTTCTGATCGTGGACGATGAACGCATCAACCAGCAGTTCAAGGGCATGGACGTCGCCAGCTTTCATCGCAACCTGACCGATCAGCTGTGCCAGCTCAGTGGCGGCCCCTGCACCTACAGTGGCCGGGAGATGCGGGAAGTGCACGCTGACATGGCGATCACCGATACCCAATTCAACGCCCTGGCGGAAAACCTGATCCTCGCCATGGAGGACAATGACGTTCCGACCGGCGCCCAGAACCGCTTGCTGAAGCGGCTGATTCCCCTGTACCCGGATGTCCGCCACCTTTGAGCCAGGGCCTCAAACGGGTATGCTTGCCTGCCGTTTATTCACTGACCTTGGGAGATGCCTGCCGTGCTTGAGAACGCCGATCTGGGGAAACTGATTATCCGCCTGACACTGGGCGGCCTGATGCTGTTTCACGGCATTGCCAAACTGCTCCATGGCGTCGGCTTCATCGAGGGTGAACTGGCCAGCCACGGCTTACCCGCCTTCCTGGCCTACGGCGTTTTCGTCGGCGAACTAATTGCCCCGCTGATGGTGCTGCTGGGCTATCACACCCGAATCGGAGCCCTGTTGATTGTCTTCAACATGGTGGTCGCCATTGTCCTGGTACACGCCAATCAGCTGCTGTCGCTGGGAGGCAATGGCGGCTGGGCGCTGGAGCTGCAGGGGTTCTTCCTGTTCACCGCCCTGGCCCTGATGTTCCTCGGACCGGGCCGCTACAAACTGAAAAACTGACGCCGGCTAGGGGTCGTCCGCGGGGATCGCCTGAACCCCGCGGAAGGTTATCACGCGGTTGCGACCGGCGCCCTTGGCCTCGTACAGGGCTTCATCCGCTCGCCGGATGAGTTCATCCGGCTTTTCCTCCGCCCGGGCAACCATCGTTGCAACACCCACGCTGACACTGAGGCTGATCGCCGCTTCCTGAGCGCCCGGGTAGACCGTGGCAGTCTCGACGGCCCGCCTCAACCGCTCCGCCACCTGCTCCGCGCCCGCTTCCGGGGTGGCGGGCAGCAGCACGGCAAATTCCTCGCCACCGTAACGGGCCAGCAGATCCCCCGAACGCTGGATCTGGTGCGCAAAGATGGCCGCCACCGTGATCAGGCAGTCGTCACCCACGAGATGACCGTAACGGTCATTGACCGATTTGAAATGATCGATATCCAGCAGCAACAGACTCAGGGGCTGCCCCTGGCGACCCGTGCGGGTCCATTCTTCCCGAATCCGGGTATCGAACTGTCGGCGGTTCGGAATCTGGGTCAGGCCGTCGGTGAAGCTGATTGACTCGAGCCTCTGGTTGGCGCGTTCCAGTTCCTCCGTGCGTTCGCGAACCCGCTCTTCGAGCGTCTGGTTCGCCTGGCGCTGGATCGACAGGGCCTGCTCCTGGGCTTTCAGCCGGCGTCGACGCTCCAGGTTGATGCGGTGGGCCAGCGCAAACGACAGCAGGACCACCTCCATTGCGACGCCAATCTGGGGGCCAAATTCCGTCAGGAAGGTCCGCGGCAGATAGCCGAGCTTGCTGACGGCGAGGATCAGGTGCCCCAGCAGCAGCGGAGTCCAGGCCAGCACGTAGAAGCCCGCCAGTTTCTGACCCCGACACCAGACATAGAGCCCGATCAGCCAGGCCGCCGGCGTCGCAATCGCCGCGAGCACGGCCACCATGCCAATACCGGTCTGATAACCGCCGAACAGCCCATACACCACGCTCAGCCCGGAGCCGATCAGCAACGCCAGCAAAAACCGGTAGCTGAACTGGCTGTACCGGGCCACCGCCAGAAACTGGATGCTGAACATGATCGCCGCCACCATCGCCAGGCCGATGATCGGGACCGTGAAGTAACGGTTCACTGCGGGCAGATCCGGCCACCACCACTGGAACAGTAAACCGTGAAAATGCAGGTGGACCAGGCCGGTCGAGACTACGGTCAGGACATACCAGAGGTACGTGGCCTGGCGAACGATGAGGAATAGAAACAGGTTGTACAGGGCCAGGGCGACAATGATGCCGAGGAACATGGCCTGCCAGCCATAGGACAGCTGCTCGCCGGCCAGGAAGTCGGCCGAGGCCACCACTTCAACCGGAATCTGGACCGCGCCCTGGGTTTTTACCCGGACAAAGGCGGTAACTGTGTCGGTGTTCGACGGCACCAGGAACACGAAATTGCGATGGTACAGGGGCCGGCTCGCAAAGGGCCGTGTGTCGCCGGTTGCATATCGACGGACGATCTCACCGTCCCGGACCCAAAAGATGTCGACCACATCCAGCAGCGGGTAAGCGATTTCCAGGACCCGGTTCCGGGGCTCCGGCGGCACCGCCACCCGAAGCCAGAAGGCACCGTCACTGAAGCCGAGATTGAGCACCTGGTCGGGATCGAAGGCCTGCCACTGGCCGGCGTCAAGCGCCATGGCCTCTCGGATGGTCAACTGGTCCCCCGGATCCTCGAGCCAGAGATAGTCCGTCGTGGCGGCGGACACCGGACTCGTGCCTGAGAACAGGACCAGGGACAGGACCAGTAACAGATACGACAGGGCCGCGTTGATAGCGGGGTGGCTCATAGCAGGTTCCGGTTTTCGGGCCAAGCGACTTGGACTACACTTCGGGAGCCGTGATTGGAGATCGTTTGTGTCTGGCAATCCACCATCCAAGTTTAGACTGTTGAATCCCCGACGTCCCGTAGCCATGGGTATTAACCGGCTTGCAGAGAGGCAGTACATGACCGACATTAAACATCCGGTTAAACCCGGACGCTACCGCCACTACAAAGGCAAGGATTACCAGGTTATCGACCTGGCCCGGCACAGTGAAACCGAGGAGTGGATGGTGGTGTACCGCTGCCTCTACGGTGACCACAGCCTCTGGGTCCGGCCACTGTCGATGTTCCGGGAGACCGTGGAACTCGCCGGCGAACAGGTACCCCGCTTTTCCCGCATCGACGACGACTGATCGCACCGATTCCACCTATTCCGCTTTGCCCGTTTTGACTGTCGCGGTCATTTCCTGCACATTAGCGCGCTTTTCATGAACCCGGCCCTCACAAGGGGCCGGATAATCCAGTTGATCCTACCCGGAGTCTGCCATGAATGCCGTTGTTGCCGCGGTTGCCATCATGCTCGTCCTGAGTTTGTGCCGCATCCACGTTGTCGTCGCCCTGATCATCGGAGCCATCTCCGGTGGCTTGATCGCGGGCATGTCCCTGGAAACCACCATCGAAGCCTTCAATAATGGCCTCGGGGGCGGCGCGACGGTGGCCCTGTCCTACGCCACACTCGGCGCTTTCGCCGTTGCCATCGGCAAGTCCGGGCTGGCCCACGCCCTGGCCGACCGGGCTCTGGCCCTGGTGGGCCGACAGGACGACGGCGCTGCCGTCACCGGTATTCGCTTTCTGATTATCGGCCTGCTGCTGGCCATCGCCATCTCCTCCCAGAACATCCTGCCGATCCACATCGCCTTTATCCCGCTGGTGGTGCCGCCGTTGCTCTACGTGATGGCGAAGCTGAACATGGACCGGCGCCTGGTGGCCTGCGTGTTGACCTTTGGCCTGATCACCCCATACATGTTTCTGCCGATCGGCTTCGGCGGTATCTACCTGAACGAGATCCTGCTGGCGAACGTGGCGGAAAACGGTGTCGACGCCTCCGGTCTCAACGTCATGTCGGCCATGGCCCTGCCGGCGCTCGGTATGCTCTGCGGCCTGCTGGTTGCGGTGTTCTTCAGCTACCGGGGCGAACGCCACTACAACATGGACGCCATTGCCCGCACCGAAAGGGTCGACGTTCAGTACAGCCCCAGCACCCTGATCATGGCCCTGATTGCCATCGTCACCGCCTTCGTCGTCCAGCTCTGGCTGGGATCCATGATCCTGGGCGCTTTGGCCGGCTTCGTGCTGTTCAACCTGTCGGGGGTGGTCAAGTGGAAAGAGGCGGATGACCTGTTCACCGAGGGCATGAAAATGCTGGCCATGATCGGCTTCATCATGATCGCTGCCTCCGGCTTTGCCGAGGTGATGCGGGAAACCGGCGAGATCGCCACCCTGGTTCAGAGTTCGGTCGCCACCATCGGCGAGAACAAGCCCCTGGCGGCATTGCTGATGCTGGTGGTCGGCCTGCTGATCACCATGGGGATTGGCTCCTCCTTCTCAACCATCCCAATCATCGCCGCGCTGTACGTACCGCTGGCCCTGCAGATGGGCTTCAGCCCGCTGGCCATTGTGGCCCTGGTGGGCACCGCCGGGGCTCTGGGTGATGCCGGTTCTCCGGCCTCCGATTCCACCCTCGGTCCCACCGCGGGCCTGAACGTGGACGGCCAGCACAATCACATCTGGGATACCGTGGTGCCGACCTTCCTGCACTACAACCTGCCGTTGCTTGGCTTTGGCTGGTTGGCGGCTATGGTTCTTTAACCTTTGGGAGTTGGCCCTCTTGGAAGTAGCCTGCTGGTTTGGTGGGCTACGAGGTCGCGGGAATGCTTTTCTTCTGGGAAAAATAACTCGCTTCGCTCAGACATTTTTTTCCCGACAGAAAAGCACCCCCACACCCTCTTGTTTGCACCTCTCAGTGATGTCCTGAAGAGCTTAGGCTGGAGTGGGGCGGACACCATCGGCCAAGACCTGAAAAGCTTTGGAGCTGCAGCTAACTGAAGCGTTCTGACGTGAGGGGGTAGGGGGATTTTTTCCCGCCAGAAATGGATATCTGAGCGCAGCGAGTTCCATTTCCAAGGGAAAAACATCCCCCTGCTCCCTCGCAGCCCCCAGACCTATCAGGCCAGATGAACAAAACTCAGTCGTCCTGACCAGCCTTAAAAAACACCACCTGCTTAACCGTGTGATCGTCCTCGTTGTTCCGCTTGTTCACCCGCGTCTCCAACTCGGGATTACTCGGCTGTTCGGTGTCAGACACCGCATCGGTAAACCCGCAGGCCACGCATTCACGCACCTGATCGTCGTCATCCGTGGTAAACATCATGATCTTGTCCATCTCCGCGCAGCGGGGACAGACAGCACCGGCGATAAAACGTTTGGGGCTCGCCATAACTAAACTCCGGAAATAAGTATCCGGCAGTCTGTACGACTGCCGGTACGCATTGGCTCAGGCGGCGTCGTCCGTGATGCCGGTTTGTTTCAGCAGGGCGCCCACTTGCGGTTCCCGGCCGCGGAAGGCCTTGAACAGCGCCATTGGCTCCTGGGAGCCGCCTTTTTCCAGGATATTCTGGAGGAACGCCCTGCCGGTCTCGGGGTCGAAGATGCCCTTTTCCTCGAACAGGGAGAAGGCATCCGCCGCCAGTACTTCCGCCCACTTGTAACTGTAGTAGCCGGCCGCGTACCCGCCCGCAAAGATGTGCGAGAAGGAGTTCGGGAAGCGGTTGAACGCCGGTGTTTCCACCACGGCAATTTCCTCCCGAACCTTGCGGTGCATATCCAGCGGGTTGGTGGGCGCCTCATCACTGAATTCCGCGTGCAGGCGGAAGTCGAACAGCGAGAACTCGAGCTGACGCACCATGCCCATGCCGGACTGGAAATTCTTCGCCGCCAGCAGTTTCTGCAGCAGGTCCTCCGGCAGCGGTTCGCCGGTCTCATGATGGGAGGCAATCAGCGCCAGCGACTCCGGGTTCCAGCACCAGTTTTCCAGGAATTGGCTGGGCAACTCGACCGCGTCCCAGGCCACGCCGTTGATACCCGAGACATCCAGTACGTCCACCTGGGTCAGCATGTGGTGCAGCCCGTGGCCGAACTCGTGGAACAGGGTGGTGACCTCGTCGTGGGTCAGCAGCGACGGCTTGCCGTTCACCGGCGGCGTGAAGTTACAGGTCAGGAAGGCCACCGGCAACTGCAACTGGCCGCGCAGGTTGCGCCAGCGAACCCGGCAGTCGGCCATCCACGCGCCACCACGTTTGCCCTGGCGGGCGAACAGGTCGAGGTAGAACCAGGCCAGCGGCTCGCCGTTGCGACTGATGCAATAGGCCGTGGCGTCTTCGTGCCAGGTCTCGACCTCGGGCTTGGCCTCGATCTGAACGTCGAACAGTTTTTCCGCGACCCGGAACAGCCCCGGCACCACCTTGTCGACCGGGAACCAGGGGCGCAGGGTTTCCGGCGAGATGTCATAGCGCTGCTGCCGCAACTTTTCGCTGTAATAGCCGACGTCCCAGGCCTGAAGGTCCTCGACACCATACTCGTCTTTGGCAAATGCCTTGAGTTCGGCAAATTCTTGCTCCGCCACCGGCTTGGATTTCGCCGCCAGCTGGTTCAGGAACTCCAGCACTTCGTCGGTACTGCGGGCCATCTTGGTAGCCAGGGAGCGTTCCGCGTAGTTGTTGAAGCCCAGCAGCTCGGCGAGGGCATGCCGACGCTTGAGGATCTCCGCCATCAGTGGCGTGTTGTCCCAGGTACCGGCGTCCGGCCCCTGATCCGAGGCCCGGGTTACAAACGCCTCGTAGACTTCCCGGCGCAGGTCGCGGTTGTCGCAGTAGGTCATGACCGGGAAGAAGCTCGGGAAATCGAGGGTAATCACATAGCCATCCAGCTCTTTCTGGCGCGCGGCCTGTTTCGCCCCTTCGATGGCAGTCTCGGGCACACCCGCCAGCTCGTCCACGTCGGTGATGTGCTTGTACCAGTGCTGGGTGGCGTCCAGCACGTTGTCGCTGAAGCGGTTGGACAATTCCGCCAGCTCCCGGGACAGAGCCGCATACCGCTGCTTCTGCTCCTCGGGCAGATCCACGCCGCCGAGGTGGAAATCCCTCAAGGTGTTGTCCACCGACTTGCGCTGGGCCTCGTTCAGGTCCTTGAAGTCATCCCGGGCAGCCAGTTTCTTGTAGGCCTCACACAGGGCGGTGTTCTGGCTGACTTCGGTGCTGTACTCGGTCAGCTTTTCCAGGCAGTTCTTGTAGACCTTGCGCAGCTCGTCATTGTTCATCACACCGTTCAGGTGCGAGATCACCGACCAGGCATTGCTGAGATGATCTTCCATGGCCTGCATCGGCTGGGCCAGGGTCTCCCAGGTGGGGTCTTCCTGCTGGGCCAGCGTCGCGATCTTCACGCGATTTTCGCTGAGAATCTGGTCAATGGCCGTTTCCATGTGCTCGGTGCGGACATGATCGAACTTCGGCAGCAGATCGTCAGTCAGTAGCGGGTTATTCATAGGTCCCCTTCTCAGCTGTTCGTGTGTAAGGTAGTTTCAAATTACTCCAAGATCCGGGGGAGTGTTCGGGGCAGAACTTTCCAAAACTGTGCGAAGCCAGGGATGGCGGAGCTCAAGCGTCACATGGACGTGCTTGAGCGGGTTTTGGAAAGTTCTGCCCCGAAGACTCCAGACTCCGAAGCAATGGACACCTGAAAGGTATATGTAATGACGAATGTACGCTCACACAAGGGCAAAGCACCACAATTTGGTGAACGCAGCTGGGTGGACCCCAGTGCTGTGGTCATCGGCGACGTGGAAACCGGCGACGACTGTTCGATCTGGCCGATGACGGTGGTGCGCGGCGACATGCATCGGATTCGCATTGGCGATCGCTGCAGCATCCAGGACGGCTCGGTGCTGCACATCACCCACGCCAGCGACTACAACCCGGGCGGGTACCCGCTCACCATCGGCGATGACGTCACCGTCGGCCACAAGGCGCTGCTGCATGGCTGCACCGTCGGCAGCCGGGTTCTGGTCGGCATGGGCTGCATCATCATGGACGGCGCCGTGGTCGAGGACGAGGTCATCGTTGCCGCCGGCTGCCTGGTTCCGCCAGGCAAGACCCTGGAATCCGGCCACCTGTACGTCGGCTCGCCCTGCAAGAAAGCCCGGGCGTTGACCGAGGAGGAACGCGGCTTCTTTGTCTACACCGCCGCCAATTACGTCAGGCTCAAGGACAGCTACCTGAGCGAGCGCTGAGCCGGTGGTCCGGGCAGCGCGACGGCGGCGTATATCTGGTGGTTACGGGTCGCCGTGACCACGGTTCTAACCGCCAGCCGGGGGCAAAAACGTTTGATGCTGCTCTGGTTACTGATTCTCAACGGTCTGTTCCTGATCCCGGCACTGGCGTTGCCCGGGCCCATTCCGTGGTTGTCGGTTGAGGCGCTCGCACTGTGGGCCCTGGCGTGCCTCCGCCCACACGCCGGCAACCGCCTTACCGTGGTGCTGGCGTTCACCTACAGCACGATTGCGTTGCTGGCTCTGGCGGACGCCCTGGTGCGCCAAAGCCTGGGACGTGGACTGAACCTCTACCTGGAAGCGGGCCTGGTCAACGCCGGCTGGAATCTCCTGAACACCAACCTGGGTGCCACTGTTGCGGTACTGGCGCTCGCGCTGGTTCTCGGTTTGCTTGGAGGTATCGGCTGGCTCTTTGGTCTCAGCCTGGAGCGCCTCCGTCACCACTCCCCGACGCACCTCGGTAAACCGCTGTTGCTGGTTACCGGTCTGGCGGTTGCGGGAACAGTAACCCCACTCATTGGGACACCGGCACTGGCCCTCGTCGCCCAGCAGGCCTCCCTGATCACGAATACCCACCAGGAGAGCGAAGCCCTGGCACAGCGGCTGGAGCAGCAGCCAGGCCCCGGCAACCAGCGCAGGTCCCTGCCACGGCTGGCGGGTAAAGACGTGGTTCTCGGATTTCTTGAATCCTATGGCATCTCCACACTGACCGACGACCGGTACCGGGCCCTGATCGATCAACGGCTGGGGGCTATGGCCGACCGGTTGGCCGCTGCCGGCCTGACCGTGGCCACCGGGCGACTGCAATCACCGATCCAGGGGGGCCAGTCCTGGCTTGGCCACCTCTCGGTGCTGAGTGGCCACTGGGTCCACAACCAGCTTGCCTACGAAACGCTTCTGAGCAGCGGATATCCCACCCTGATCGATGATTTTCGCCAAACCGGCCACCGTACCCTGGCGGTCATGCCCGCCATCACCCAACCCTGGCCGGAAGGCCGACAGCTTCGTTATGAGCAGATCTACGATCACGACGATCTGGATTACCAGGGACCGGCGTTCAACTGGGTGACCATGCCGGACCAGTTTACCTGGCAGTGGTTCCAGGAACTGCGCAAGCGGACAACCGAGCCACTGTTCGCCGAGCTGGCCCTTATCAGCAGCCACGCCCCCTGGGTTCCGGTGCTGCCGGTCCTCAAGGACTGGGACACCATCGGTAACGGGCGGGTGTTCGAACGCTGGCGGGGGACGGGAGAGGCTCCCGCGTCGCTCTGGCGTGACCCGGACCGGGTTCGGGCCCACTACAGCGAGTCAATCGCCTATGCACTTACCGTTGCCGGTGAATTCGCTGCCCGGTACGTGCACGCCGATACCCTCATGATCCTTCTCGGGGATCATCAGCCGGCCCCGTTGATCACGGGCGAAAACGCCAGCCGGGATGTCATCGTCCACGTGATCAGCGGCGACCCGGCACTGATCGCCCCGTTTCTTTCCGGCGATCTGCCGGGATTCCAGCCCGGCACCCGGCCGGATCTGCGGACTCCGGGCGCCCCCATGGACCGGTTCCGCCCGTTCCTGCACCGCCACTTTGGCAGTCCTTGAGCCCGGATTGACGCTGATCAAAATTCGACCAGAACCACCCTTGAAATACCTCCTTTAGCGCCTACATTCGGTAATAGCAGATGTTCACGGACAACCATCCGGCTGGTGCCACCGGTGTTAGGCAGTTCCGCGAGCGAAGCTGAGAGACAACTTACAGATTCGTTATCGTGAAAAGGAGGGTATTCCCATGAGCAACATCACCCGCTGGAATCCGGTCAGTGAATTCGAAGACCTGATGAACCGCTATAACCGAATGTTCGGCGTGGCTCGTCCCAACGAGCGCGAGGGCAAAGACCTGTTCAGCCGCAGCGACTGGGCTCCGGCCGTCGACATCAAGGAAACCTCGGAGGCATTCACCATCGACGCCGAATTGCCGGGAATGAGCAAGGACGACGTCAAGGTGACCGTGCACGACGGTGTCCTCAGCATTGAGGGCGAACGGAAACACGAAGAGGAGACCGGGGACAAGAAACACCACCGTGTCGAACGCTTCTACGGCAGCTTCATGCGCCGGTTCACTTTGCCCGAGAATGTCGACGAAAACAGCGTCAAGGCCAACTTCAAGGACGGCTTGCTGACCCTGACCCTGCAGAAGGCCGAACCGAAGGAGCCCAAGGCGATCCAGGTCGACGTCCAGTAAACCACTCGAAACTGAAACCGACCCGTTGCGCCGGGAACGTCAGTTCCCGGTCGCGGCTGTCCGTTTCGCGCCGGCCTGTTCCAGGGCCCGGGCGTAGTCCACACTCCGGCGATGCTCGGAAATGATGTCCAGAATGGTCTCGCCGTTTTCATTAACACCATTCAGATTCCGTCCCGCCTCGACAAAGAACCCGATAAACCGCTCGAAATCCCCGGCCCGCATGGCCTGATAGGCCTTCAGCAGGGCGTTGAAGTCCGGGTTCTGGGCGGTGTCATAGGGCTCGATGGCAAGAAAGCTCTTCACGCGCTCATCACTCCACTCCTCACCGATGACTTTGGGCTTGTCGGGTCCGCTCATAATCTCTCTCTCATTATCGGGTATGTGGGGCGACACAGTATAAGGATCTGAAACCGGCTCAGTTATATGAATTCAGCATGAGAGTCTTCGCCCGGGCTATATGACCTTGACGCTTTTGGTCGCTTCCATGTCGTAATGGTTCCACCCGCCCACGCCAAAGCCAGTCACATTGAGGCTATCAGCAACACCCGCCAAAGGGGGAGACAGACATGGCCGTCAACATTGAGCAAGCACGCCAAAATGATCCACACCAACGGGCCGGGGCCGCACGGCAACCGGACTCAATCGACCAGAGCGACCGCAAGGTCCCCATCAACCTGCGACAGTCCGGGCCCACACCGGTGGAGATGCTGATTTCCACCCGGGTGCGCAAGTCACCATTCTGGCACCTCTCCTATGAGGCCGGTTGCTGGCGCGCCACCGTCTACAACCGGATGTACCATCCGAGGGGGTACGTACCGCCCGAGCAGGGCGGCGCCATGGTCGAGTACGAATCCCTGGTCAACGACGTCACCCTCTGGAATGTCGCGGTTGAGCGCCAGATCCAGGTCAAGGGCCCGGATGCCGAACGTTTCGTCAATTACGTGATTACCCGCGACGCCACCAAGATCAAACCCATGCGGGGCAAGTACGTCATCCTCTGCAACGAGGACGGCGGCATTCTCAACGACCCGGTGCTGTTTCGGGTGGCAGAGGACGAATTCTGGTTCTCCCTGTCAGACAGCGATCTGGAGCTGTGGTTGCGAGGCGTAAACATCGGAATGGGGTTCAACGTCAGCATCGCAGAGATCGACGTGGCACCGCTGCAGATTCAGGGCCCGAAGTCCGAGGCGCTGATGGTCGACCTGTTCGGTGACGCGGTGCGCGACCTTCCTTACTATGGCCTGATGGAGGCCCGGCTGGCGGAGCACGATGTGATCGTGTCCCAGACCGGTTTCACCGGTGAGAAGGGTTACGAGATCTATCTCAGGGAGGCCACCAAATATGCCGAGGACATCTGGTACGCCGTGCTTGCCGCCGGCGAGACCCATAACCTCCGGGTGATCGCTCCTGCCCACCATCGTCGGATTGCCGCCGGCATTCTGTCCTGGGGCCAGGACCTGGACGCCGAGACCCTGCCGTTTCAGTGCAATCTGGCCTATCAGGTGCCCCGCAACAAAGACTCGGATTACATCGGCAAAGAGCGACTGGAGCAGGTTCGCGAGCAGCTGGAGGCCGGGAACGCCCCGTTCACCCACACTCTGGTGGGTATACGCTTCGGCGGCGGTGCGGTCACCGACTATGCCAATGACTTCTGGCTGGTGAGCGGAGCCGATGGAGGCGCGCCCCAAGGCTACGTCACCTCGCCCTGGTACTCACCGGAACTGGAAACCAACATCGCCCTGGCCTACGTGCCCCTGGCGCTGCGCGACATCGGCACCCGGCTCACCGTGCACCTGCCCGTGGAGTATGCCGCCCCGGACGGCTCGACCGACGTCGACGCCGAAGTGGTGGAGGTGCCCTTCCGGCCGTCAGTAAACCCGAATGCCAGAGAACGCGCCCGCGCCAAGGGCATTGATTTTGCCGACTGAGAACCGCTGGTTACCACAGGAAGACGCGTTATGACTCTGGCGAACCAACCCCACACCCTGGCGGCTCAAACCGCCCCGGGCGATGAAGCCGACCAGTGCCTGCAGGCACTGGTGGCTTCGGCGTCGATTGAAGCGACGCCCCGGCAGATCCTGATGACCGAGGACCTGCCACAGTTACTGCCGGCCGGCACTCCGGTTTACGTGCCCTTTCTTCCCAACGGCAACTTTGCGGACACGCTCGCCGCCTGCCGGCGGCTGCTGGCTCTGGGTATGCATGCAGTGCCCCACGTCCCGGCGCGGATGGCGGAGAGCCAGGGGCAACTGGACGACTGGTTGGCCCAGTTGCAGGAAAGCGGCGTGAACCGCCTGCTGCTGATTGCCGGCGACCGCGATGCTGTGGCGGGACCGTTTCCGGACACCCTGGCGGTGCTCGAATCCCACATCCTGGCGCGGTTCCGGTTCCACGGCATCGGTGTTGCCGCCCACCCCGAGGGCCATCCCCGGGCGGACAAGGCAGCGCTGGTCCGCGCGCTGGAGGTCAAACAGGAATACGCCCGCACCACCGGCATACGCCTTTGGGTGGTCACCCAGTTCACCTTCGAGGCCCAGATCGTCATCGATTGGCTACAGAGCCTGGGCACGCTGCTCGAACAGATTCCCGTCTACATTGGCCTGGCCGGCCCCACGAGCATGAAAACCCTGCTCAGCTACGCCGCCCAGTGTGGTGTTGGCGCCTCGAGCCGCATGCTGCTCCGGCGTCCCGGCAGCGCCAGGCTGCTGAGAACCTGGACGCCCGACAGTATGGTGCGGGCCCTGGTCCAGTACCGCCTGGACAATCCGGAAACCCTGCTCAAGGGCATACACCTGTTCCCCTTCGGCGGATTGCGGCAATCAGCACAATGGATTCAACAGCACAGTCGGTCCGCAGAGGACCAGAGGAGTCAGACCAATGCGTCCCCGGTATAATGAAAAAGCCTCCGACACACCGGTACTGGACAACGGTCCGCTGACACCGAAACCGGACATCGAAATCGCCCGTTCGGTTCAGCCCCAGTCCATTCTGCTGCTGGCGCAGCAACGTTTCGGTCTGCCCGCTGAGAGCCTGGTGCCCTTCGGCCACTACAAAGCCAAGCTGGACATGGCGTATGTCGACACCTCCGCGACGGCGCCGCGCGGCAAGCTTGTCCTGGTTACCGCGATTACACCGACGCCGGCCGGGGAGGGCAAAACCACCACCAGCGTCGGCCTGAATGACGGCCTCAACCGTCTCGGCCTGAGCTCCTCGGTCTGTCTGCGCGAGCCCTCCCTGGGGCCCTGTTTCGGCATGAAGGGTGGTGCCGCCGGCGGCGGCTGGTCCCAGGTCATTCCGATGGAGGACATCAACCTGCATTTCAACGGCGACTTCCACGCCATCACCACTGCCCACAACCTGCTGGCCTCGCTGATCGACAACCATATCCACTGGGGCAACGAAGCCGGCCTGGACCCACGACTGGTCAGCTGGCGCCGGGTCCTGGACCTGACCGATCGCTCGCTCCGGAACCTGGTCTGCGGGCTCGGCGGCAAGGCCCACGGCGTGCCCCGGGAAACCGGGTTCGACATCACCGTGTCCTCCGAGATCATGGCCATTCTCTGCCTGGCCGAAGGGCGCGCGGATTTGCGCCGGCGACTGGCCAACATGATCATCGGCCGACGGTCAGATAACAGCCCGGTCACGGTGGGTGACCTGGGCATGGAAGGGGCGCTGTCGGTCTTGCTCAAAGAGGCCCTGCAGCCGAACCTCGTTCAGAGCCTGGAACACAACCCGGTGTTCATCCACGGCGGCCCCTTCGCCAACATCGCCCATGGCTGCAACTCGGTTACCGCGACCCGGGCGGCGCTGGCACTGAACGACATCGTGGTGACCGAAGCGGGCTTCGGGGCAGATCTCGGCGCCGAGAAATTCATCGACATCAAATGCCGGCATTCGGGCCTGCAGCCGGATGCCGCCGTGCTGGTGTGCACCGTCCGGGCCCTGAAAATGCAGGGCGGCGTGCCCCGGAGTCGACTGTCCATGCCGGACCTGGCCGGGCTGCGGGCGGGATCGGTCAACCTGGAACGGCATATTCAGAATTTGAAGCAGTTCGGGCTGACCCCGGTGGTCTGCATCAACCGCTTCCCGGGGGATACCGAGGAAGAAATTACCCTGATCCAGACCATCAGCCAGCATTTGGGGGTCCGTGCGGTACCGGCGGATCACTGGGCCACCGGCGGCGAAGGTGCCACCGAACTGGCCCAGGCGGTGCTCGATCAGATCAATGCCGACCAGCCCGGCGTGCGGTTTCTGTATGACGACAGCCTGCCGCTGGCCGACAAGATCGAAACCATTGCCACCCGGATCTATCATGCCGGCCGGGTCGAATTTACCGCGCTGGCAAAACGCCAGTTGAACGAATACGAGGCTATGGGCTTCGGCTACCTGCCGGTCTGTATTGCCAAGACCCAATACAGTTTTTCCGCCGATCCCACTGCCCTGGGTGCCCCGTCCGGGCACACTCTGCCGGTCCGGGAAGTCCGTCTGGCGGCCGGTGCCGGCTTTGTGGTGGCAATGTGCGGCGATGTCATGACCATGCCGGGACTGCCGCGACGGCCCGCAGCCCTGGACATTGCCCTGGACGAAGACGGCCTGGTGGTGGGGCTAACGTGAGCCTGCACGTTTACCGAAGGTACCGTAGGTCGACTCGGTACTGGCGAGCCGGAGCGCCTCCCGCGAGGACGGCGACGGCCCGCCGTCGTCGGCCGGGGGATCCGTCGGCGGCCAGGCATCCATCCGTTCCTGGCGGGGGGCCCGGCCCATGGTCCTGCGATAGCAGCGGCTGAAATGGGTGGCCGAGACGAACCCGCAGATGGACGCTATTTCGACGATCGAGCAGGAAGTCTGTTTCAGTAACCGGCGGGCACGATTGAGGCGTACCCCCAGATAATACCGGGAGGGCGTGCAGCCCAGGTGCTTGAGAAACAGCCGTTCAAGTTGCCGCCGGGAGGTCCCGGCCAGAGTGGCGAGCTCGCCCAGGCTGAGCGGCTCCTCGATGTTTGCTTCCATCAGCTTCGCGACCTCGGCGAGCTTGGGCTGCGCGCTGGCCAGACGGGGCAACATCGGCACCGGCTGTTGGTCGGACTCCTCACGGAGCCGGTCACAGATAAAGATGTACGAGATCGCGTTGCTGAGTTCCCGGCCGTGACGGAGCCCAAGGAAGCGCAACATCATGTGCATGGGGACGGTGCCGCCCGTGCACGTCATGCGCTCCTCTTGCAGGGTAAAGAGGCGATTGTTGGTCTGTACCCGGGGGAATTTTTCCTGTATCGCCTCAAGGCATTCCCAATGGGCGCTGCAGGCGTAGCCATCCAGGAGACCGGCACTGGCCAACACATAGGCGCCGGTGCACACCGACGCCAGGACGGCGTGTCGGCGGGCCTGCTGTTTCAGCCAGCGGACTTCCACGGTAGAGAAACTGTGGACGACATCCAGGCCGGCCACCACAATCACCAGGTCGAACTGGTCATCGTCACGAAGCCCGGCATCTGGCATCACCACCATGCCGTCGCTGGCACGCACCGGGGCGCCGCCAACCGTCAGCAATTTCCAGGAGTAGAGCTCCGAGCCGGCCAGCTGATTGGCCACGCGCAGCGGCTCCACCGCGGTGGCCAGGGCAATGAGGGTAAATTTATCGATGAGCAAAAAGCCCACCTGATACGGCGTCCGGGCAGACGGAGGTTCACAAGAGTCTGTTTTGGTGGACACGGTGCCTCCCCCGCAGCTTGGCGGATCTCGTCGCGACCCTTGGCGTTCATCCCGAAAGGGCCGCCTAACCCTCAATATAGTTATCACCTTTTGATCGGGCAAAGCGACCACAGTTCCCCGGCGATGCCATCGCCGGCTCAGGACTTCACCCGCTCGTTATCCGGATCAAGCAGGGCGCGATAGCCCACGGCCTCGACCCGGATCGGGTACGACTGCCCGAAGTATTCCAGGGCCAATTCCCGACCCTCCTGGGCGTACTCATCGGGCAGATACCCCAGCAGGATGTTCTTGCCCAGCGACGGTCCCCAGACAACGCTGGTGCAATAGGATCGCCGTCCGTGACTGTCCACCAGCACCTCATCGGTTTGCGGATTCAGGATCGGCCACTGGCCCACGGGGTAACGCAATACCCCGGCGGCGTCGCGATGCTCGGTCATGGTCATGGTGCACAGATAGGCGGCCTGTCGGGACAGCGCCCGCTGCTGCAAGTAGGCTTCCTTGCCGTGAAAATCGGCTTCCTTGACCTTCGGACGTGCCAGTCCGGCTTCGTACAGGTTGTAGTCCACCTCCAGATCGACGTTCTGCAGGCGCAGACTCTTTTCCAACCGACGGGTGTTGGCGTAGGTTTCAATGCCGACCGGGGTCACGCCCGCGTCGTACAGCAGATCCCAGATTTTCAGGCCGTAGCTGAACGGGAAGTAGAGTTCCCATCCCTGTTCACCAACGTAGGAAATCCGGAAGGCCCAGACCGGGACGCCCTGAACCTCCAGTTCCCGGGCGGTGGCGAAAGGGAAGCGCTCATGGGCCAGCTCATCCGGGTTGCTGACCAGTGCGGCCAGGGTTGCCCGGGCCCGGGGGCCCCAGAGACCGAGGGTAGCCAGGTGATCGGTACGGTCTTCGATGCGAACGTTGTTATAGCCATGCTTCCTGGCCATTCGCGTGATCCAGCAATAATCCCGATGCCCGGTATCGCCGCCACAAACTACCCGGTAGTCATCGTCTCCCCGCCGGATGATGGTCAGATCGGAGCGGACGCCGCCCCGGGCATCCAGGAAATGGGTGTACACGCCTTTGCCGTGGGGTGTACTGCCGCCAACCTTGGCCACGGACAGGAACTCCAGCAGCGCTTCGGCATCGGCACCGGAAACGTCGAAGATGGCGAAGTGGGAGAGGTTGATCATGCCCACCGATTCGCTCATCTCCAGTTGTTCCGCGTTCGAGACATCCCAGAAATGCCGGGCATCCCATTCGTTCTCCCGCACCGGAATGTAGTCCCGGAACTTCGGCAACAATCGGGCCTCATTGGCGGCGTAGCCATGGGCCCGTTCCCAGCCGGCGGCTTCCATGAAATAGCCACCCAATTCCACCTCTCTCGGATAGAAGGGACTGGTACGCATCCGGCGGCCGGTCTCATAGGGTTCGCGCGGGTGAACCGCCGGGGTGTATATTTTTTTGGCGGTTTCGTAGCAGCGGCCGTAGACGTAGGCCGGGGTCTTCTGGAGTGGGTAGTGGCGGGCAATATCGACACTGTGCGGATCCATCTCGGGGGTACCCTGGGTCATCCAGTCCGCCAGCACCTTGCCCGCGCCCGGCCCGTCCTTGACCCAGACCGCCTCGCAGAACCAGAGGTTACGTACCTCCGGCGATTCCCCCATCAGCGAACCGCCGTCGGGTGTCACCGACAGCAGGCCGTTGAACGAGTGTTTCTCCTCCCAGCCCAGCTCCCCCAGAATCGGCGTCATTTCGATCGCTTTTTCGTAGGCCTCCATGACCTGGTCCAGCGACAGGTCACGCATGGACGGTGACATCCGGGCTTCTCCGGGTTCCGCGATTGCGCCGGGGTACACCAGCCGAGGGTTCTCCGCCTCGTAATAGCCCCACTCGATCCGGCCGCCCTCGGTCGTGGTCGGGTCACCGGTGTCGCGCACGTAAGCGGAGTTGCCCTGGTCGCGGAACAGGGGATAGACGATCTGCTTGCCGGTGCCGGCCAGTGCCTCGTACGGACCGAAGAACAGCAGCGGGTGCTCCAGCGGCATCAGTGGCAGCGCCGCCCCCGCCGTGTAGGCCATGAGAGGCCCCCAGATGCCCATGGCCAGGACCACATACTCGGTCTCGATATAGCCCTTGTCAGTCCCGACGCCACGCACTTCGCCATCCTGCACGTCGATGCGGGTGGCGGGCGTGTAGGGGAACACCTTCAGTTTGCCGGTTGCCACGGCTTCTTCAACGAGGTCGCCTGCCACTTTCTGAGAGCGCGGAACCACCAGGCCCGCGTCCGGATCCCACATGGCGCCCTGAATCTGGCTTTCGTCCAGCAGTGGAAACAGCTCCTTGGCCTGACTCGGTGAAATCATGCTGACGTTGGTGCCAAAAGCCTTGCCCGAGCCGACCTTGCGGCGCAGTTCGTCCATGCGTTCATCGTCGTCCACCCTTGCCACTTCCATGCCGCCGCACTTCACGTAATTGCCGCGTCGTTCGTAGAACGCCTGGCTGTATTTGGTGGTGTAGATGTTCAGTTTGTCGTGGGAGGTGGTAAAGCAGAAATCCGACGCATGAGAGGTGGAGCCGATGTCGGTGGGAATGGCCGATTTTTCCAGGCCCACAAGATCATCCCAACCCTGCTCAATCAGGTGATGGGCGACCGAGGAGCCAACAATTCCGCCCTGGCCAATGATAACGACTTTCGCGCGTTTCGGTAGCTGTGCCATCTCTGCCCCTCCTTTACCTCAATCACCGCCGGTGCGTCCCGGCCATGGGCACCGCACTTTGATTAAATGTGGCTCCGATTCACCCCCGGCGGTGAATCCAATACGACATCAAGCCGTCCAAAAACGGCACCGAGCAACGGGGCCCGGCGATCAGACCCGAGTCCAGGATTGCGGCCAGGCATTGAGGGTTTCAGCAAACAGGACTTTACTTGCAGTATGGACAGGGTCGGCGTTCAACAGATGGCGTATCAGATAGGCATGGTGACGGTGGTGGCCATTGCCGTGGGTATGGCCGGCTCGCTGGCGGCGATCGGATTTGTCGAGGCGGTGGGGTACCTGAACGATCGCCTTCTGATTTCACCCTACGCCAGGGTTCAGGCCGGGAATCAGCCCGGACTGGTGACCGCCGCCACCTTGGGGGTTCCGGCAATCGGCGGTCTTCTGGTGGGTCTGGTGGTGCGATTTCTGATTCGGGAACGCCGTGGCCTTGCGCCACCCGATGCGATCCTCGCGGCCCAGACTCCCGGCCCTGCGCCGGGATTGAAAAGCGGTCTCGCCTCCACTCTGGCGGCACTGATATCCCTGAGCAGTGGTGCGTCCGTCGGCCAGTACGGTCCCCTCGTGTACCTCGGCGCCATGTTCGGCAACCTCGCCGGCCGCGTGCGGCTCAATCTCCGCCACCAGCGTTCCATTGCCATCGCCTGTGGCGTGGCCGCGGCGATCTCCACGGCCTTCAACGCCCCGATCGCGGGACTGGTCTTCGCCCATGAAGTCATTCTGCGCCACTACTCGCTGCGGGCCTTTGCGCCGGTAACGGTGGCCGCAGCCACCGGCTACATCATCGCCAACGTCATCTTCGACCGCCCGGCGCTGTTCCTGGTGGATTTCACCCGCGTCGAACACAGCTATGAATTCCTGCTGTTTGCGGTGGAAGGGGTACTATGTGCCGGTCTGGCGTGGTTGTTTGTGGTGTTGCTGAAATACAGTGCCCGAGCCGGCCGGCGCTGCATCCCGGCGAGCTGGGCGCGGCCCGCCGTCGCCGGACTGGTTGTGGGCATCGTTGCCCTCTGGATACCGGAAATCCTGGGAATCGGGCAGGAAACCCTGCGCTTCGCCACCATCGAGGGTGCCTTCGGAATTGCCGAACTGGCACTGGTCGTAGCCGCCAAACTTGCGCTGACGGCACTGTGCATTGGCTTCGGGTTTGTCGGCGGTGTTTTCAGTCCCGCCCTGCTGATCGGCATTCTTTTCGGCGCCCTCTACGGTATGGTCCTGCCGTACCTGATACCCGTGCCTTACTCCGGTCTGGTGGTGTACGCCATCTGCGGGATGATGGCGATGGCCAGTTCGGTGATCGGTGCGCCACTGACCACCATTCTGATCGTGTTCGAGCTGACCCGTAACTACGATCTGACCATTGCCGCCATGGTGTCGGTGGTCTTTGCCAATGTCCTCTCCTACCGGGCGATCGGCCGATCCGTGTTCGACCTGGAACTTCGTGCCCGCGGCTTTGACCTGTCACTGGGACGGGACAAGGCCATTCTCGGGGCACGCCTGATCCGGGATTACCTGTCCACCACTTACACCGCCGCTCACACCAGCGATACCGTCGAGGCCGTGCGCCAGCGACTGGTCCACGATCAGCGCTCGGAAGCGATGATCGTGGACGACGGCGGCAAACTGCGGGGCATCGTGAGATTACAGGGCATCCTCGACAGCCCTGGGGAGATTCCCATAGAGCAGCTGGCGATCCGGGCGTACACCGTGTTCGACGACAGTACCTCGGTCTGGCAATCCATGGAGCTTTTGCGGGGCTTTCTGGGTGAGGCCGTGCCGCTGGTGTCCGAGGAGGGAAAATTGCAGGGCGTGGTTCCCGAGGAAGCGGTGATTCGTGCCTACCTGGAGATCGTCCATGAGCTGCGGGAGGAGGAAAATGAAGCGGCCTGAGGGAGTGGTGGTGCACCTGTTGCTGGTGGCGTGGCTATTGGCACCGGCCTTCGCCGGGTCCCAACCGCCGGAGGAAACGCCGCGCGAGGTACTCACGGTCGCGACCTGGGGTGGCGCCTACGAGGAAAGCCAGCGGCGCGCCTATTTCGAACCCTTCACCAAGGCAACCGGTGTCGTGATTGAGACGGTGCATTACGACGGGGGCATCAAGGATCTGAAGAACCACCTTGCCGGGACGGAGGTACAGTGGGATGTGATCGATATGATCCAGTCTGACGCCAGCGTGGCCTGCGATCTCGGACTTCTGGAGCCTGTCGACCCGGGGATTCTGGTCCCCGCGCCTGACGGCACGCCAGCGGAGGAAGATTTCATGGAGGGCGCGATCCAGCCCTGCTTCATCACCCAGATCGTGTTCTCTACCGTCATTGCCTACAACGACCGGGCGTTCCCCGGGGAAAAACCGGATAGCGTCGAGGATTTCTTCGATCTGGAAACCTTTCCGGGGAAACGGGCCCTGCGCCGGTCACCGGTGGGGCTGTTTGAGTGGGCGCTGCTGTCGCTGTCGGTGCCCCGGGAGCAGCTCTACGACCTGCTGAGCACTCACCGGGGCCTGGAACTGGCTTCCCGGCGACTGGACAGCATCCGCGATGCCATCCTCTGGTGGCGCAGCGGCGAGGAACCGGCGGCGCTGCTGGCCAGTGGCCAGGCTTCAATGGCAACCGGTTACAACGGCCGGTTTTTTCATGCCCGGGTGATGGAAGGCTTGCCCATCTCGGTGATCTGGGATGGCCAACTGATCGGGTACAACAGCTGGGCCATTCCTCGCGGAACCCATCAGGCCGACCAGGCCCGGGCCTTTATTGCCTTTGCCACCCGCACCGAGCGGATGGCCGATCAGGCGAACCTGATCAGTTATGGCCCAACGCGGAAGTCGGCACAAAGGCGAATCGGGCTGCATACCGATACCGGCGTATCCATGCAGCCCCACATGCCAACCGCACCAGCGCACATGGACAATGCCATCTTCAGGGACCACCGCTGGTATTCGAAGACCCTGGAGCTGCGCGAACAGTGGTTTCAAACCTGGCTGAAGCAGTAAACCCGGGCATTCCGCCGATCAGGGCAGGATTTCCACCGGTGCCTCACCGGTCCCGGTTGAGTCGGTACATTTCGGGTCACGGATGGCGATCTCCACTCGCCGGTTCAGGGCGCGGTTTTCCGGGGAATCGTTGGGCACCAGGGCGTTGGTTTCGGCCCGCCCGGCCGCCACCACCCGTTCCGCCGGCACCTGACGATTGAGCACCAGCTCGTGCACCACCGAGACCGCCCGGGCCGCCGACAGGTCCCAGTTGGAGCGGAAACGGCTGCTGGAAATCGGCCGGTCATCGGTATAGCCGGACACGAAGACATTCCCCGTGCATTCGGACAGCACATTCACCACCCGTTCGATGATCGGAATCATCTCCGGCTTGATATCGGCTTCGCCCGAGCGAAAGGTGGCCTCCTCGGAAAACCGGATCACCACCTGCTGGTCGTCATAGTTGACGTTCAGGGCTTCCGACGCCACCTCCGGCTCCAGCTCGCGGATCAGTCGACTGGCCAGATCAATCACCCCGCCGGGGATTTTGGTCTCCGCCACCGAGTCATCGCGTTCGTCGATGAATTCCGGTTCCCGGGTCTGGCTTTCGGTGGGCTCGGGCAAGGACACGGTATCCGATTCGATCAGGGTGATGGGGGAGCCCCCGACGTCCTGCCCCACCACATTGCTGGATCCCAGAGCCACCGACATGGAATTGGCCATGGCGCGATACTTGTCCACGTCCATCTCGGCGAAGGACAGCAACAGGATGAAGAACGTCAGCAGCAGCGTCGCCAGATCGGCAAAGGTTACAATCCAGGCCGGCGTCGAGGTCTTCAGCCGGTTGCGGTTCTTCTGCTGAACAACTTCCAAAGGGTCAGGCCTCCCGCTCCGGCGCCAGGCCGGTGCGCTGGTCCGGGTGCACGAAGGACGACAACAACTCGGTCATGACCCGAGGGTTCTCGCCCCGCATGATGTTCTTGATCGAGGTGATGATCAGCATCTGATTGCGGGTTTCGTCTTCCGCCTTGAGCTGCAGTTTGTCCGCCAGGGGCAGGGCGATCAGCTGGGCGATGAACGCGCCGTAAAGGGTGGTCAACAGGGCAATGGCCATGGCCGGACCAATGGAGGAAGGATCGTCCAGGGTGTTCAACATTTGCACCAGCCCCACGAGGGTGCCCAGCATGCCGATGGCCGGGGCGGATTCACCGATCCCCCGGAACACCCGCTCGGCCACTTCGTAGCGTTCGGCCGTCTGCTGCGCTTCCTGGGCCAGCGCCTCCTCCACCAGCTCCGGCGGGTGGCCGTCAACACACAGGTTGATGGCCTTGCGCAGGAACACGTTGTCGGTGTTGTGGTTTTCCAGCCCCAGAATACCCTCCTTGCGCACGACCATCGCCAGCGCGCCGACCTCCCGGATCAACCCGGCCGGTCGTGCCATCCGATCGGTGAAGGCCGCACTGAAGGCGAGCCGGAAGGCACCCATGACCGAGGGCAGCCGGAACTTGATCAGGGTGACGGCAAACGTGCCGCCCAGAACGATGGCGAGACCGGGCAGATTGAGGAAGGTCAGCAGCGAGGCATTGGCCAGCATCGCCATGCCCACAATCAACACACCTGCGACAAGCCCGACGAGGGTAAGAATATCCATTGAGAACCCTTAATAAAGTTGACCCAGAGCGTAGCCCAAACCCCTGCCACCGGCTCAGTCGTTACGCAGTTCCTCGATCACCGGGGCAGTCTCGGGACGGACCCCGCGCCAGATCCGGAACGATTCTGCAGCCTGTTCCACCAGCATACCCAGACCGTCGAAAACGTGCCGGGCGCCCCGATCCAATGCCCACTGGTTGAAGGTGGTGGTCTGAAGAGAGTACATCATGTCGTAGACGACCGTGTCGGCCCCGATCACATTTGCCGACACCGGCGGCAAGTCACCCTGCAGACTGGCGCTGGTGCCATTGATGATCAGGTCGAACGGCCGGTCGGGCTGCTCGAACCCGCAGGCATTCAGCTCGGTACCCTGGGCATCCGGGGTAAACAGTTGCACCAGCGCCTCGGCCTTGGCCAAGGTGCGGTTGGCAATGGTCAGTGAGGCAGGATGCCGGGCCAGAAGTGGGGCGATCACACCGCGAACCGCACCGCCGGCGCCCAGGACAAGAATCCGGGCGTTCGCAAGGGTGACACCGTGGTTGTCCAGATCCTGTACCAGACCGTGGCCATCGGTATTGTCAGCGATCAGCGTGCCGTCAGCGTCCCGATACAGTGTGTTGGACGCCCCGGCCTTCGCCGCCCGATCCGTTCGCCGATCGGCCAGATCCCAGGCCTGCTCTTTGAACGGAACCGTGATGTTCAGGCCTTTGCCGCCACGGGCAAAGAACCCGTGAACGGTGCCGGCGAAATCATCCAGGGGCGCCTGAATGGCGGTGTACTCCAGAGCCTCGCCGGTCTGGCTGGCAAACAGGCTGTGAATTCTCGGCGACTTGCTGTGGCTGATGGGATGACCGACCACGGCGTAAAGATCATTGTTCATGGTCTGCCTCCAGCCAGTCCCGTCCGGTCAGGAAGAACTCGGTCAGGCGTGCTTCCTCGGTACCGGGTTCCGGCACCCGACTGTAATCCCAGCGCACCAGCGGTGGCAGGGACATCAGGATGGATTCGGTGCGACCGCCGGATTGCAGCCCGAACAACGTACCCCGGTCGTACACGAGGTTGAATTCGACATACCGTCCGCGTCGGTAGAGCTGGAAATCCCGTTCGCGATCACCGAACGGATGCGCCATCCGGCGCCGAACGATCGGTTCATAGGCCTCGATATAGCTGTCGCCAACCGCTTGCATCAGACCGAAATCCCGGGCGAAATCACCGGTGTTGTGGTCATCGAAAAACAGGCCGCCGACACCACGGGGTTCGTCCCGGTGCTTCAGGTAGAAGTAGTCGTCACACCAGTGTTTGAAGCGAGGGTAGAGGCCGTCGCCAAACGGCTCGCAGGCGGCCCTGGCGGTCCGGTGCCAATGCACGCAGTCTTCCTCGAATCCGTAGTAGGGCGTCAGATCGTAGCCACCGCCGAACCAGTACACCGGCTCCGCGTCTTTGGGGGACGCGACGAAAAACCGGACATTGGCGTGGGACGTGGGGACATACGGATTGTTCGGATGAATCACCAGTGACACGCCCATGGCCTGCCAGGGAGCGCCTGCCAGATGAGGCCGGTGCGCGGTGGCCGAGGCCGGCATGGTCTCGCCCATGACGTGGGAGAAATTCACGCCGCCTTTTTCAAAAACGCTGCCATCGGCGATGACCCGGCTGACACCGCCGCCGCCCTCGGGACGGTCCCAGGCGTCGCGCGCGAAAACGGCATCCCCTTCCAGGGCTTGCAGGCGGGTGCAAATACGCTCCTGAAGGCCCAGAAGGTAATCTTTCACGGCCTGGATATCCGGTTGCTGAGGCATGAACTCTCCTAACGAAGCTGCTGACCACTGACAATATCAATAATGCGGCTCGGGTTGCGACGCCCGCCAAGCTCACCCGGGACCAGCCAGTCGAGCTGGTGGCCAAAATACCGGCGTACCTGCCAGGAATACCGCGCGGGCTGGCGCCCGGCCGGATTGCAGGAAGTGGAAACCAGGGGCATGCCGGCGGCGTCGCACAGGGCCCGGACCACCGGATGGCTGCTGACCCGCACGGCAATGGCGCTGTGGTGGCCCCGGACCCACTGCGGAATCTGCCGTTTCACGTCCGGCAACAGACAGGTTACCGGCCCCGGCCAATGCCGCTCAGCTGCCCGCTGGAGCTCAGGGGGCAGAGGGTCCAGCAGGAAACGCACCTGTTCCAGGGAGCTGGCCACCAGAATCATGCCCTTGTTCATGGGCCGGTTTTTCAGTTCAAGGATACGCTCGACCGCCTGGATGTCCCAGGGATCGCAGCCAAGGCCCCAGACCGCTTCGGTCGGGTAGGCAATCACGCCGCCGTCCAGCAGGGTTCTGCGCGCACAGTGAAGCTGCCAGTCGCTGAGGGGGGAGGGAACTGTCATGTCGGTGTCTTGGGTCGCTGTCGAATTGACTCTCGCACCGGGCTCAGGCGATCCGCTGGAATCCACCGGGCGCCGAACCCACCAGTCCCTGCAGCTCCAGAAGCAGCAGGGACTGCATGAGCTGGTCCGCCGGCAGACCGGTCGCTGAACTCAGTGCATCTGTTGACTGCGGATCATACCCTAAAGCCTCAAACACCGCGATTTCCCGCCGCTCCAGGCCGGCCAGTCCCGGACGCTCGCCAACCCGTTGCCCAGCCGCCGGTGAATCCGTGCAAACGGGCTCGGAAAAGGACCACCAGGTGCCGAGTTCCTCGAGCACATCGTCCACGGTTTCCACCAGCCGGGCACCCTGCTTGATCAAATGATGACAACCACGCGCGACCGGGCTGTGCACCGAGCCCGGAATGGCAAAGACCTCACGACCCTGTTCCAGCGCCAGCCGGGCGGTGATCAGAGAGCCGCTCTTCAGACCGGCCTCCACCACCAGAACGCCCCGGCTGAGGCCACTGATGATCCGGTTGCGCTGGGGAAAGTGCGCCGCCCTGGCAGGCGTGCCCGGCGGGTATTCCGAAAGCATCAGGCCGTGCTCGATCACCCGCTGCCCGAGCCGCCGATGCTGACTCGGATAGATCCGGTCGAGCCCACAGCCGATGACGGCAAGGGTGGGAAAGCCCTGGTCCAGGGCACCGGCGTGGGCGGCGCCGTCGACGCCAAGCGCCAGCCCGCTGGTCACCAGCAGGTGCCGGGCACTGAGTTCGGCCGAAAAGCGTCGGGCGTGGTCAAGGCCGGCCCGAGTGGCGTGGCGGCTGCCAACAATGCCGATCTGGTCCCGGGCCAGCAGGTTGATGTCGCCCCGGGCAAATAACACCAGCGGCGCGTCGTGAATGTGACGCAAGGCCTCGGGATACCGAACGTCCGGCCAGGTCACGATGGCGATCCCCAGACGCTCACAGTCCTGCCGGATCCGCGCCACCTTCGCCACCACCGGATGATCAGGATCACCCTGTTGCCAGGCCCGGATCGCGTCCCGGGTTTCAGCCGGGAGGCCGTTGGCCCGGAGCGTGGCCGGGTTCTGGGTGAGCAGGTCGGTTAGACGGGGATACGCCGACGCCAGCTTGCGTCGGCGGCGCAGGCCAAAACCGGGCAGGTTCACCAGCGCCAGCCAGTGTTCGGTGTCTTCGGGATCGGTGCCCGGATTCCGGGCCTCGGGGGGTAGGTCGGTCACATTGTCATCCTTGAAAACAAAAAAAGCCGGACCATCCTGGCCCGGCCATTATCTGCGCCTGAAGGGCTAGCTCATCAGGGGTTGGTCACCTTGTCACCCACCGCCAGCGCACGTGTGGCCTGCAGCATCAGACCATAGCTCATCTTCTCATCCGTACGGAAAACCATCATCAGGCCCGCCCGTTCCGATGGCAGCTCGATGGTTTCGCCGGTCAGGGGATCACGAACCATGTTGCCGCTCTTCAATACCGCCAGGACATTACCCGCTTCGAGGCCCTCGCGTTCACCCCGGTTAATCGCCACCACGTCGAACTGGCCGATCTGGGTAACACCGCCGTCAACGGCGATCATCACACCCTCAACGTCCTGCTCGGGCGCGCTGGGGACAAAACTGGTGGAAATCGGTCGGTTGATGTTGGTCAACAGCCGGTCGCCAATGCGGATTTCCTGATTGGACTTGGTCAGCCTCAGGGTCAGCACATCGCCGTTTTCCGCGGTCACGTTACCGGCACCGACACTACGGGCCTCAAGCCCCAGAAACTCGCCGGTTTCCGGATCCACAAATTCCTTGGTGCGGCGGAAGATACCGACCTTGTCCGCGGGTTTCTGGCCCCGGGCATAGACGCGGTCGCCGGCGCCGGTGATGATCCGGCCATCTTCACCCTCGAGCACATAGGGCGCGCCGTTAAGTTCTTCCGGCGTCACGATGCGGGTGTCGGTCAGGAAGCTGCTGATGGCATCCAGCGGAATCGCGGGAATGGGCGTATCAATCGGCTCGGAGCGGACCTTGGGCGACAGCTTAACGACATCGCTGGAGGCGACCTTGGTTACGCGGGGCTCACCATCGATATAGACCAGGGCCAGGCGATCGCCGGGGTAGATCAGATGAGGATTCGCAACCTGAGGGTTCACGTGCCAGATTTCAGGCCAGTACCATGGGTTATTCAGAAAACGGCCCGATATATCCCACAGGGTGTCACCCTTCACGACAGTGTAACGCTCGGGATGATCGGATCGCAGCTCCGGTGCAGCCTGGGCCCAGGAGGTGAACAGCAGCGTAAATGCTGCCAGAGCGTACAGCAGTTTCCTCATTGTGTAAGTCCTTGATCGCGTGCCTTGAGTCTTTGCATTCTTTTTGGATGCAGCCAGTTATCCGCAGCTTATTACGTTGTTATTCCTGATACTATAGAAGAAGTCCCGGAATTTGTGATGTTATCTTTTGTTCTTCCAGTAAATTCTATCCTTCCGGCGAAAGATTTTAACTATTAACTGATCAGTTTGTACTCAATCGACGAATTGTTGGATAATAGGGGAATCGCGTTAACGCTGCGGGCAGCCGTTGAATACTGCGGTTCCGACCCGATCATCTTAAATAGAGGGTGATTTTTTGCGCAGTACGCTGTCGCATTTTGGCGATCAGTTGCACTCGCTTGCAGAACTTTACACGGGATACAAACGTTAACACTGCACTCAGTTACACAGGTCAAGATACGAGCGTCATGATACTAGATATTCTCGAATACCCGGATCCCCGTCTGCGCACCATCGCCAAACCGGTAGACGAGGTGACGGACGACATCCGCAAGCTGATCGACGACATGTTCGAGACCATGTACGATGCGCCCGGCATTGGCCTGGCGGCAACCCAGGTGAATGTCCACAAGCAGATCATCGTGATGGACCTGTCCGAGGACAAGAGCGAGCCGCGGGTGTTCATCAACCCCGAAGTCGAAGTGCTCGACGGTGAACTGGAGGACATGCAGGAAGGCTGTCTGTCGGTACCCGGTTTCTACGAGGACGTCAGCCGCATCGAACATTGCATGATCCGGGCCATTGACCGTGACGGTCAGCCTTACGAACTGGAAGCCCGGGGACTGCTGGCTGTCTGCATCCAGCACGAAATGGATCATCTGAATGGCAAGCTGTTCGTGGATTACCTCAGCACTCTGAAGCGTAACCGGATTCGCAAGAAGCTGGAGAAACTGCACAAACAGAGCGCCTGACCCGGCGGGCGGAGACCAGAGCGCTGCCAGGAAACACAGACAGATTTCGGACCGGGTTGCGACCCGGTCTTTTCGTATTCAACGGAACAGAGACTTCAGCACCGTGCGACTCGTTTTTGCCGGCACCCCGGATTTTGCAGCCACTGCTCTGAGAGCCCTGCTGGGCACCCACCATACTCTGGTCGGCGTCTATTCCCAGCCCGACCGTCCGGCCGGCCGCGGCCGCAAACTGATGCCCAGCCCGGTCAAACAGGTGGCTCTCGACGCCGGCGTTCCGGTGTTTCAACCGGAAAGCCTTAAGACGGAGGCGGCACAACAGGAACTGGCTGCGCTGGAACCGGACGTGATGATCGTGGCTGCCTACGGCCTCATCCTGCCCAAAGCCGTGCTCGACATTCCTGCCCACGGCTGCCTGAACATTCACGCTTCCCTGCTGCCGCGCTGGCGCGGCGCCGCCCCGATTCACCGGGCGATTGCCGCCGGCGACACCGAAACCGGCATCACCATCATGCAGATGGACGAGGGCCTCGACACCGGCGCCATGCTGCTGAAATCCCTGACCGCCATCGAAGCCGGCGACACCGGCGGCAGTCTTCACGACCGCCTGGCCACGCTCGGCGGCGATGCCATTGTTGAAGCCCTGCAGCTGCTGGAAAAAGGCGAACTGAAAGGCGAGGCCCAGAATGATGACGTCGCCTGCTATGCCCACAAGCTGACCAAGGACGAAGGCCGCATCGACTGGGCCGACAGTGCGGCGACCATCGAGCGCCTGGTTCGGGCGTTCAATCCCTGGCCGGGCACCTTCACCGACCTGGGCGAGCAACGAGTCCGGATTCACGCTGCCACGGCGCTCCCGGACGACAGCCAGAAGCCCGCCGGCACCGTCCTCCGCCGGGAACGGGAAGGTATCGACGTAGCCTGCGGCAGCGGCACTCTGCGCATCACCCGGCTGCAATTGCCCGGCGCCCGGGCCCAGAGCGCCGGAGATCTGATCAACGGCGGCAAACAGTTGCTGCTGCCCGGCCAGGAGCTTCGCTGATATGCCGGGCCAGGGCCAGCCCATGCGGGCGGTTGCCGCGGAGGTGTTGCTGGCGGTGGAATCCGGTCAGTCGCTGTCCCAGTGCCTGCCCCCGGCTTTGGCGCGGCTGCCCATGAACGAGCGTCCGGTGCTGCAGGCACTGTGTTACGGCACTTGCCGCTGGTTTCATCGTCTCGACGGCGAGCTCCGCGGCCGCTTGAAAAAGCCGCTGCGCACGCCCGATCGCATCGTTCATCACCTGATGCTGGTCGCCCTGTTTCAGCTCCGGTTCAGCCAACAGGCCACCTACGCCATTCTCAATGAGACCGTTGAAGCTTGCCGGGCACTGGACAAACCGCACCTCACCGGCCTGGTCAATGGTGTGCTGCGCGCCGCCGAGCGGGACGGCGCGCCGGAGCCAGCAAATGACGCGGACCGGTTCAGTCATCCCGCCTGGATGGTGGAGAAACTGCGCCACAACTGGCCGGATGACTGGCAGCGGATTCTAGACGCCAACAACGCCCAGGCGCCGATGACGCTTCGGGTCAACGCCCTCCGTTTCACCCGGGAGGAATACCTGGTCCTGTTGGCCGAAGCCGGTATTGGGGCCAGGGCCACCCGCTTTGCGCCCTGCGGTATCCAACTGGACCGACCGGTGCCCGTGGAGCAGCTGCCCTGGTTTGCCGATGGCGCCGTCAGCGTTCAGGACGAAGCCGCCCAGCTGTGCACCACGCTGCTGGACCTGGCCCCGGACCAGCGGGTGCTGGATGCCTGCGCCGCCCCCGGCGGCAAGACCTGCGCCATTCTGGAGGCCTGCGGCGACCTGGCCGAAGTGGTCGCGATCGACGAATCGCCCGCGCGCCTGCCACGGGTACAGGAGAACCTCGACCGGCTGGATCTCAAGGCCACCCTGACCCAGGCCGACGCTGCGGACACGGACCAGTGGTGGGATGGCGAAGGCTTCGACCGGATTCTGCTGGACGTACCCTGCAGTGCCAGTGGCGTCATTCGGCGCCACCCGGACATCAAGCTGCTGCGCCGGGAAACGGACATCGTGCCCCTGGCGGGCATTCAGCTTGGGCTGTTGGAAGCCATGTGGTCTATCCTCAAACCCGGCGGACGACTGGTGTATGCGACCTGTTCGGTGTTCCCCCAGGAAAACCACCGTATAATCCAGCGATTCCGTAAACAGCAGGACACCGCCGTACTCGTGGAACCGGAGGTTTCATGGGGACGGGACATGGGCGCGGGGCGGCAGTTGCTCCCCGATGCAAACAGCCATGACGGCTTCTTCTACGCCGTACTGGAGAAACCCGAAGCATGAAGATCCTGATCCTCGGTGCCGGCCAGGTGGGTGGCACACTGGCCGAGAACCTGGCGAACGAAGCCAACGATATCACCATTATCGACAGCGACGGTGCCCGGCTACGGGAGCTGCAGGACCGACTCGACATCCGCACGGTCCAGGGCGAAGCGTCTTACCCAACGTCACTCCGGCAGGCCGGGGCCGAAGACGCCGACATGCTGATCGCCGTCACCAGCAGTGACGAAACCAACATGGTGGCCTGCCAGGTCACCAAGCTTCTGTACAAGACCCCGACCACCATCTGTCGGGTCCGGGCCAACGCCTATCTGGCAAAATCGGACCTGTTTTACCAGAAGGACCGGAAGAAAGACCTCGACAGCCTGCGCGGTTTTCCCATCGATGTCCTCATCAGCCCCGAACATCTGGTGACCAAGCACATTACCCGACTGATCGAAAACCCGGGCGCCCTGCAGGTACTGGAGTTCTCCAAGGGGCTGACCCGGCTCGTGGCCATCCGCGCGATGGAGGGAGGGCCGCTGGTCGGCCATGAGCTGTCCTACCTGCGCACCCACATGCCCCGCATCGATACCCGGGTGGCGGCCATCTTCCGGAAGGACCGGGCGATCATGCCCCAGGGCGACACCGTGATCGAGGATGGCGACGAGGTGTTCTTCATCGCCGCGTCGGACCACATCCGGTCGGTCATGAGCGAGCTTCAGCCCCTGGTCAAGAACTACAAGCGCATTTTCATCTGCGGGGGTGGCAACATCGGCCAGCGCCTGGCGCATACCCTGGAGAACCGCTACCAGGTCAAACTGCTTGAGCGGAACCACGACCGTTGCGTGATGCTGTCGGAAAACCTGCGCAAGACTGTCGTGCTGGAAGGCAACGCCGCCAACAAGGACATCCTGCTGGAAGAGAACATCGAGAACACCGATGTGTTCTGCGCCGTCACCAACGATGACGAGGCCAACATCATGGCCTCGCTGCTGGCCAAGCGGCTCGGCGCGCGCAAGGTGCTCACGCTGATCAACAATCCGGATTACGTGGACCTGATCCAGGGCGGCGACATTGACGTCGCCATTTCACCCCAGCAAACCACCATCGGCAGCCTCCTGACCCACGTGCGCCGGGGCGATGTGGTGAACGTGCACTCCCTGCGCCGGGGTGCCGCGGAGGCCATTGAAGCCATCGCCCATGGCGATCACCGCTCCTCCAAGGTGGTCGGCAAGCGGCTGGATGAAATCAACCTGCCGGAGGGAACCACGATCGGTGCCATTGTCCGGCACAACGAAGTCCTGATCGCTCACGATCACCTCCGGGTCCAGCCCGATGACCACGTTATCCTCTTCCTGGTGGACAAATCCCGGATCCGGGATGTGGAAAAACTGTTCCAGGTGGGGCTGACGTTCTTCTAGTTCAAAATCAAGGCAGTGAACTCCTCTTAGAAATACCGCTTTGGCAAGCGTATAATGCGCCTTTTTTCAGAGTGCCCCGGCGGAATCGGGGCGCCACACTCAGACCGATCAGTAGGCAAACGTCGTGACAGACAAGGCAACGAAAACTACCGCTCCGGACATCAGGACCTTTCAGGGTCTGATCCTGGCTCTGCAGAATTTCTGGGCGCAGCACGGCTGCGTGGTACTCCAGCCGCTCGATATGGAAGTGGGTGCCGGTACGTTCCACCCGGCGACCTTCCTGCGTGCCATCGGGCCGGAAACCTGGAATGCCGCGTACGTCCAGCCCAGTCGTCGCCCCACTGACGGCCGCTACGGCGAGAACCCGAACCGCCTCCAGCATTATTACCAGTTCCAGGTGGTGCTGAAGCCATCCCCGGACAATATCCAGGAACTCTACCTCGAGTCGCTGAAGGCCCTGGGCCTGGACCCGCTGGTCCACGACATCCGGTTTGTGGAAGACAACTGGGAATCCCCGACCCTGGGCGCCTGGGGTCTGGGCTGGGAGATCTGGCTGAACGGCATGGAAGTGACCCAGTTCACCTACTTCCAGCAGGTCGGCGGGATCGAATGCTATCCGGTAACCGGCGAGCTCACCTACGGTCTTGAGCGGATCGCCATGTACCTGCAGGGCGTGGACAGTGTCTACGACCTGATCTGGACCGAAGGTCCGGACGGCGTGGTCACCTACGGCGATGTCTTCCATCAGCAGGAAGTAGAGATGTCCACCTACAACTTTGAGCACGCGGACACCGACTTCCTGTTCCACAGCTTCGACGTCCACGAGCGCGAGAGCGCCCGGCTTATCGACGCTGGCCTCGCCCTGCCGGCCTACGAGCAAGTGCTCAAGGCCTCCCATACGTTTAACCTGCTGGACGCCCGCCACGCCATCTCGGTGACCGAGCGCCAGCGATTCATCCTGCGGGTACGTACCCTGGCACGGGCCGTGGCCCAGGCCTACTTCGACAGTCGCCGCAAACTCCGCTTCCCGCTGGCGCCCGATGCCCTGCGTGAGGAAGTACTGGCCGCGGCGGACGCCGCCGATGACAAGGCCAACGGCAAGAAAGGCAAAAAAGCGAAGAAGGCACAGCAGGAACAGGGGAAGGCATAACCATGGCAACACAGGATTTTCTGGTCGAACTGGGCACCGAAGAGCTGCCCCCGAAAGCACTCAAGCCTCTGTCTGATGCGTTCACCCAGGGCATCACCCGGGGTCTGGAAGACGCCGGCATTGAGTTTGGCAAGGTTGAGGCGTTCGCCGCCCCTCGCCGTCTGGCCGTCCGGGTTCGGGACCTGTCCGACGCCCAGCCGGACAAGCCTGTTGAGAAGCGCGGCCCGGCGGTGAAGGCCGCGTTTGATGACGCCGGCAACCCGACCCGCGCACTGACCGGCTTTGCCACTTCGCTGGGCGTCACCCCGGACCAGCTCGACACCCTGGAAACCGACAAGGGCGCCTGGGTGGTCTACCGGACCGTCGAAAAGGGCAAACCCACCGTGGAGCTGATGCCGGAACTGGTCGAGCAGTCACTGGCGGCACTGCCCATCCCCAAGCGCATGCGCTGGGGTGCACACCGGACCGAATTCGTCCGCCCCGTCCACTGGGTCGTTCTGCTGTTCGGCAACAAGGTCATTGATGCCCCGATCATGGGCCTGACACCCGGCAACAAGACCCGGGGCCATCGCTTCCACTGCCCGAAAGCCCTGATCGTGCCGACGCCCGGCGATTACGAAGTGGTGCTGAAACAGGAAGGCTTTGTCATTGCCGATTTCGCCGAGCGCCGCGAGCTGATCCGGGCCGGGGTGGCCGAGCTCGCCGAGCGCGAAGCCGGCGGCAAGGCGGTCATCGATGACGACCTGCTCGACGAAGTCACCGCCCTGAACGAATGGCCCGTGCCATTGATGGGACGCTTCGAGGAACGCTTCCTGGAGGTTCCCGCGGAAGCACTGATTTCCTCCATGAAGGAACATCAGAAGTACTTCCACGTGGTTGCTGCCGACGGCGAGATGATGCCCCTGTTTATTACCGTGGCCAACATCCAGAGCAAGGACCCGGCCCAGGTTATCTCCGGTAACGAAAAGGTGATTCGTCCACGCCTGTCCGACGCTGCCTTTTTCTACGAAACCGACCGCAAGACCCGGCTGGAAGACCGTATCGACCTGCTCAAACCGATCGTGTTCCAGGAAAAGCTGGGCAGCATCTACGACAAGTCGGTCCGGGTGGCGGCCCTGGCGAAGAAAATCGCAGATGCCATCGGCAGCGATCCGGCCCTGGCCGAGCGCGCTGCCATGCTGGCCAAGACCGATCTGGTCACCGAGATGGTGCTGGAGTTCACCGACCTGCAAGGCATCATGGGTCAGTACTACGCCGCCAACGACGGCGAAGCCGAGGACGTTGCCAAGGCCCTGAACGAGCAGTACATGCCACGGTTTGCCGGCGACGACCTGCCGACCACACTGACCGGCTGTGCCATTGCCATCGCTGATCGCCTGGATTCGCTGGTTGGCCTGTTCGGTATCAACCAGCCGCCGTCCGGAACCCGCGACCCGTTCGCCCTGCGCCGTGCCTCCCTGGGTGTATTGCGCATCATCATTGAGCGGGAGTTGCCACTGGACCTGCAGACATGCTGCCAGTGGGCCGAGGAGAACTTCACGGTGCTGACCGAGCAGAACACCGCTTCGACCGTGGTCGATTACATGCTAGAGCGTTTCCGCGCCCACTATGACGAGCTGGGCATCGGCGCCGAAGTTTATCTGGCCGTGCATGCCCGCCGTCCGACCCGTCCGCTCGACTTCGACCGTCGTGTCAAAGCCGTAGAGGCCTTCCGCCAGCTACCCGAGGCCCAGGCCCTGGCCGGCGCCAACAAGCGGGTGTCCAACATCCTGACCAAACAGGGTGGCGATCAGGTCGGTGAAACCGTGAATTCCGACCTGCTGCAGGATCCCGCCGAGCAGACGCTGGCCAACCAGGTCGACCAGCAGGCCGAGAAGGTGCTGCCACTGTTCGAGCAGGGCGATTACGCCAGCGCGCTGCGCTCGCTGGCCAGCCTTCGGGAGCCGGTGGATACCTTCTTCGACGAGGTCATGGTGATGGCCGAGGATGAGGCCATCCGGGACAACCGCCTGGCCCTGCTGAACCGGCTCCGCAACCTGTTCCTCCGGGTCGCGGACATTTCGCTGCTGCCGACCGCCGGCTGACAGTCAGAGAGGCAGGGGCGAGCAGGACACGATGCTGATCATCCTCGACCGGGACGGGGTCATCAACGAGTACGATGGCAACTACATCTGCTCTGCGGATGACTGGCATCCCATTCCCGGTAGCATCGACGCGGTGGCCCGGCTGTGTAACACCGGTCACCGGGTCGCCATCGCCACCAACCAGTCAGGGATTGGCCGCGGGTATTACAACACCGACGAGCTGGATGCCATGCACGACAAGCTTGAGCGTCTGGTGGAGGCGGCGGGTGGCTGCATCGATTTCATCGCCTATTGCCCCCATCACCCGGACGATCACTGTCGCTGTCGCAAGCCCCTGACCGGCCTGCTGGAGCAGATCCGGGCGCATTTTCACCTGGCATCCCTGCAGGGTGCCATCATGGTGGGGGACAGTCGCAAGGATCTGGAGGCGGGGTTCGCCGCGGGTTGCCAACCGGTACTGGTGCGCACCGGCAATGGAATGGAGACGGAGCGGCACCTGGACGCCCGGCCTATACCCGGCGCCCGGGTCACGACCTACGACAATCTCAGCGCTTTTACGGATGCGCTTTTGTCGGCCGAGGGCTGGTAAAACCAGAGTGAATCCGTATAATACCGGCCGTTGATCGGCGTGTGGCGCAGCTTGGTAGCGCACTTCGTTCGGGACGAAGGGGTCGCAGGTTCGAATCCTGCCACGCCGACCACTTTCCCGTTTTGCCTACACTTCTTTTTTACAGAAGCCCCTCGATAGGCAAGAGAGAGAACACAAACACCATCCCCCGTTTGAACGCCCCGGCCTCAGGATCATGACTGTGGCGGATGACTTCATCGCCGTTACGCTCAATCCACTGCAGATCGCCGTCGTCATCCAGCACCACTTCGTAGGCAACCGAAGCCAGCCGCTCTTCAAACAGGGTTTCCAGCATGGCCGCCAGCTCACGATCCTCAATGATAAAGCCCAGCTCGGTATTGAGGTGCGTGGAACGGGGATCAAAGTTGAAGGAGCCAACGAACAGAGTGTCGCCATCCACGGCAAAGGTCTTGGCGTGCAGACTGGAAGAGGAGCTGCCTGACAGGCCGGTCTGCAATCCTCTCTCCACGGATTTGCCCTCGTCCAGCTTGCGCAGCTCGAACAACTCCACGCCCGCTTCCAGCAGCGGCTTTCGGTATTTCGCGTAGCCGGCATGAACCAGCGCCACGTCGTTGGCCTCGAGGGAATTGGTCAGTACCCGGACCTCAACCCCCTTGCTTTCGAGTTCCCGAAACAGCGCCAGGCCGGGCTTGCCGGGTATGAAGTAGGGCGACACCAGATCCACGGAAGAGGTGGGTTCCCCCAGGGCCCGAGCCAGTTGCCGGCTCATCAGGTCGTCACCATCGCTTTCGCCCAGCGCCTTGGCCGGGTCATCACTCACCATGCTGACCGGCGCCCAGGTGAAGCGTAGCTCGCCTTTCAGCAGGGCGGTCATAAACGTGGAATCCGCCACCGAACGTACGTATTCGGCCGCCTCGGGGCTCTGTTCCAGCGCCTGCGCCGACCGCATCAGGGTGATGAGTTCCTCAAGCCCCATCTCGGGCAACAACAGCTCCGCCGGGTAGGCTGACGCACTGGCCCAGTAACGATCGAAGTCATTGGACAGCTCGTCGACGATGGGTCCGATGGCCAGGATGTCCAGATCCGCGAACAGCGCCCCGTAGCCGGCACCAAAATACTCATCGGCAATGTTGCGGCCGCCGATGATCGCGGCCTGGTTATCCGCGGTGAAGGATTTGTTGTGCATGCGGTGATTCAGACGGGAAAAGTCGCCGAGATAACCCAACCACTTGGCGCTTCGCGTCGGGAAAGGGTTGAACAACCGCACCTCGATGTTGGGGTGAACGTCCAGTGCCGCCAGGGGCTCATCCATACCGGAGATGCCATTGTCGTCGAGCAACAACCGGACCCGGACTCCGCGCTCCGCCGCCCGGTAGAGCGCGTTGAGCAGCAATCGGCCGCTGGTGTCATACCGCCAGATATAGTACTGGACATCCAGTGAGGCATCGGCCCCTTCCGCCAACAAGACACGGGCAGCAAAGGCGTCGAAGGGATCCGCCAGGGTAAGAATGCCGCTGTTGTCACCGTGCTCGGCCAGCGCCGGGGCGATGGCCCGTCCCAGTCGGGTATCTTCGGTTTGCTGGATCGGGAGCGACACACTCTCCGTGCGTTCGGTCATTGCCGGCAGAGCACAACCGACGAGACTCACCATCACCATGGCGAGGATTGCGATCCCTGGTAGCCGTATAATTGAGTTTTCGGACACCACAATTCCTTTCTGGTGAACCAAACAGACCCGGCCACTTCGTCCGGAGTAGTGTTATGCTCAAGCTGTTATTTTCAAGGTAGCCATTGCTGTGCTATTTGTCATGGCACAAAACTTGTCATGACACAGAGCGCCCCTCCCATCCAAGGCAGCTGTATGACTCCTAGCAGCGTTGAAAAACGACGATTGGCCGCCCTCGAACGGCTCGGCATTCTCGATACCCCGCCAGAAGAGCGCTTCGAGCGGCTGACCCGGATCGCGCGCCAGTACTACGGGGTGAAAATAGCCCTGTTCACCATCCTTGACGTCGAACGGCAGTGGTTCAAGTCGAGCCAGGGCACGGACCTGCAGGAAACGCCGCGTTCCGTCGCCTTCTGTGATCATGCCATCCGACAGGACAAACTGTTTGTGGTCGAGGATGCCGCCCAGGATCCCCGGTTTCGCAACAATCCGCTGGTGACGGACGAGCCCCACATTCGCTTCTACGCCGGCATGCCGGTCCGCGAACCGAGCGGCTTCAAGCTTGGGACGCTCTGTATCATCGACGACCAACCCCGCACGTACACCGAAATTGACCTGGATGTCCTGCGCACGCTGGCCAGCCTGATTGAAGACGAATTGGAACGCTCGTATCTGGCGAGCGACGAAAGCGACTACGTCGAGGTTTCTCATCTAAGCCGGGCGATCCACCGGGCCCAGAATGTATTCCTGACCAGCGACAATGAGCGGGCCGCTTTCGAGCAGATGCTGAACGATCTGCTGTCCTTGACCGGAAGCCAGTTCGGATTTATCGGAGAAGTACTGCATTCGGAGGGCGGCGCGCCCTTTCTGAAGATCGGCGCCATCACCAACATCGCCTGGAGCCCGGAAACCCAGGCACTCTATCAACAGGTGGAACGGCGGGGCCTGATCTTCGAGCGCCTGGACAACCTCCTTGGCAAACCGATGGTGACCGGCGAAGTCATCATCTCGGATGACGTTGGCACCGATCCCCGGCGCGGTGGCTTGCCCCCCGGCCATCCGGTCATTGACAGCTACATCGGGATTCCGATCTTTTCCGAAGACGTGCAGATCGGTCTGGTCGGCCTCGCCAACCGCCTGGGTGGCTACCGAAAACAACTGGCGGACGAACTCGACCCCCTGCTGCAAACCGTTGGCAACCTGATCGAGCGAAAGCGCCTGTACCAGGAACGACGTGAGCACCAGAAACACCTCGAGCAGGCAGCCAATTACGACGCCCTGACCGGACTGCCCAACCGCAGACGCCTGACCGAACTGTTCGAAGAGGAGTTGCACGAGGCCGATCAGCGCAATGGCAAGGTCGCCGTCTGCTTTATCGATCTGGACGGATTCAAGGAAATCAACGACGAGCATGGACACGCCGTTGGCGATGCGGTTCTCAAGAGCGTCGCGCAGCGGCTTCAGACCGCCGTTCGTGAACACGACGTCGTGGCCCGGCTGGGGGGGGACGAATTCGTCGCCATTCTCAGGGAGGTCGACCACCCGAAAGTCTACGCCCGGATGCTGGAAACCATCCGCCAGCCCATCATTTATCAACGGTTCGTACTGCACCTGTCGGCCAGCATGGGCGTCACCGTCTACCCGGACGACAATGTCGATACCGATATGCTGCTCCGGCATGCGGACCAGGCCATGTACGCGGCCAAGGAATCCGGCAAGAACGGCTATAAGGTCTTCGATCTGGACAGTCACCTGACCCGCAAGGAGCGGGTGCGCGTGCTGGAACAGATTGGCGGAGCCCTGAACAACCGGGAACTGGAACTCTATTACCAACCCAAGCTCAACCTCCAAAACCGGTCGCTTGAGGGTTTTGAAGCCCTGATACGCTGGAACCACCCGGACGAAGGCCTGTTAAGCCCTGGACGATTTCTGGATCACATCGAGTACACCGAACACGCCCGCCTGGTTGGCTTGTTCGTCATCCGCTCTGCCATTCAGGTGCTCGAAGAGTTTGTCGAACAGGGGCTTCCTTACACGATCAGTGTCAATCTCAGCCCCTGCCATTTCCTGAGTGACCAGTTTCCGGACGATATCAGCACCGTCCTCGGCCCTTGTCGGTCTGAGGTCAGGTCCCGGCTGATTATCGAAATTCTCGAAACCACCGCCCTGGACGATGCCCACACGGCACTGGCAAACCTCGGAATTTGCCGGGACCTGGGCATAGATATCTCGCTTGATGACTTTGGCACCGGCTGCTCGTCACTGACTTATTTCCGCGATCTGCCCGCCCGGGAAATCAAGATCGACCGCTCGTTCGTCCAGGACATGATCACCGATCCGAACGACGGCATGATCGTCCAGGCGATCCTGGGCCTGTCTCACAGCTTCAACCGTCGTACCGTTGCGGAAGGGATCGAAACCGTCGAGGTCGAGCAACGACTCATTGAACTGGGTTGCGAAAACGGACAGGGATTTTTGTACAGTCCGCCGCTGCCGTTGAAAGAGGCGCTGGAATGGGCACGTCGGTTTCACTGGGACCACCGACATGTGCTTAACTAGCCAGGCACGAACATATTAGGTAAGGGACCCCATGCAGCTATCTGCGGAAACCCGGTTGAAGGCCATCCTCGAAGGTACCGGAGCAGGCACCTGGGAATTCAATCTGGACACCGGCGAGATCATCTTCAACGACCGATGGGCGTCCATGCTGGGGTACAGCCTCGACGAACTGTCACCGGTGTCCTTCCAGACCTGGGAACGGCTGAGTCATGCCGACGATGTGCAGGCCGCCCACCAGGCCCTGGCCCAGTACCTGAATGGCGAGAATCCGCAATACGAGTGCGTGGTCCGGATGTTGCACAAGAATGGCCAGTGGCGGTACATCCATACCCGAGGCACGCTGCTCACCGACCGCTACGAAAGCAGTCACCGGTGGCTGATGGGCACCCATCTCGATGTTACCGACGAGAAGGTCAGCCAGCATCAGCTCCAGAAGCTGGCCGAGTCCCTGCCGGGCGTCATCTACAGCTTCGTGATGGATCCGGACGGCCGGTTTCACTTCCCCTACCTGAGCCAGAAGACCGAAGATTTCTATGGCGTGTCGGCAGAAGACGCCAGGGCCAATCCCGACCTGATGTTCGACCCGATCCACCCGGACGACCTGCCGCGGGTCCAGGCGACCATTGACGAATCGGCCCGGACCCTTTGCCAATGGGTGTGTGATTTCCGGATTGTGCTCGGTGACCGGGTGCGCTGGCTTCGGGGCGTGTCCCGACCGGAGCGGGATATCGATGGCAGCATCACCTGGCACGGCGTGATCACGGACATCGACGACCGTAAGCTTCTGGAGCTGGAACTGGAGCAGTTATCCATCACCGATGAGCTTACGGGTCTGTATAACCGCCGGTACATGCTCCGGAAACTGGAAGAACTGGCGGCCGAGAACGAGCGCTACGGCCACACCTTCTCGCTCATCTCTCTGGACATTGATTTCTTCAAGGCAATCAACGACTCTTGGGGCCACCCCATGGGCGACGCCGTGCTTCAGACCATTGCCCGGTTGATCGAATCCCGAACCCGCAAGGCCGACATCGTGGCCCGGACCGGAGGCGAGGAGTTCATTGTGCTGATGCCCGGCACCACCTTGGGCGATGCCCGGCATGTGGCCGAATCCCTGCGCACGAGCCTGGAAACCCTGGCGTTCGTCAGCGACGAGGGCCAGCCCTTCAGCGTCACCCTCAGTGCCGGTGTCGTCAGCTGGTCAACGGATGTCCCGTCCGTGCGCGATCTGCTCGCCATGTGCGACCAGTCGCTTTACCAGGCCAAGCGGGCCGGACGGAACCGGGTGGTGGTCAGTGGTGCCAAAGGCGACTGAACCCACACCCATTAATCCCGGCAGGAAACTGCCCGTATGTATACCAATACCAAAACCCAAAGCGGAGCAAACAACATGATCGGATACGTCACCATCGGTGTCAGTGACATGGACAAGGCGAAGGCGTTTTACGCGGAACTGCTCGCCGATCTGGGCGCCAAGGTCCTGCTGGACATGGGCCGCATTGCCTTCATCGGCAAGAGCATGGGTTCACCCATGCTGGCGGTCTGCGAACCCTTCAACAAAGAGCCCAATCACCCGGGCAACGGCAATATGGTGGCGATCCATCCCGGCTCCAAAGAGGCGGTGGATGCCCATTACCACAAAGCCATCGAACTCGGAGCCAGCTGCGACGGCGAGCCGGGACAGCGGATCCCCGACCAGTTCTATGGTGCTTACGTAAAGGACCCGGACGGCAACAAGCTGGCGTTTTTCCACTTCGGGTAACGCCGCATCGCCGTCAGGTCTCAAACCACCAGCCAGGTAACAGATTCCGGGCTGGTGGTTTGAGAAACCGGTCGTCGATCAGCCAGATCACACCCTCGTCCTCAGGGGTACGAATCACCCGGCCCGCGGCCTGGGCCACTTTCTGCAGACCGGGGATCAGGTAAGTGTAGTCATAGCCGGCCCCGAAGCGCTGCTGCAGACGCGCCTTGAGAATCTCGTGCCAGGCATCAAAGGGCGGCAGGCCCAGGGTGGCGACAAAGGCTCCGATCAATTGGTCACCGGGCAGGTCAATGCCCTCGCTGAACACACCTCCGAGTACCGCAAACGCAACACTGCCACCGGGTTCCCGGAACCCGTCCAGGAAGGCCGCGCGTTGCTGCGGACTCATGCCTGGCTGCTGGGACCGTTGCGGAACCTCCGGCGCTTCCCGGGTCAGCGCGTCACTGACGGTATTGAGGTAACTGAAGCTGCTGAAGAACGCCAGGTAGTGTCCCGGCCGCTCCCGGAACTGCCCGGCAATCAGCTGCGCGATGGGTTGGGCCGACGCCTGCCGGTCCGCCTGACGGGTACTGATGTGGGGCGTGAAGTGCACCTGAAGCTGATCCGCGGTGAACGGGCTGGGCAGGGAGGTAAACCGGCTGTCGTCGGGCAGACCCAAAAGATCCCGGTAATAGACCCCGGGGCTGAGGGTCGCGGAAAACAGCAGCACCGAGCGGGCCGCCGCAAACCGTTCCCGCAGAAAGTCCGCCGGCACCAGGTTCTGGATGGTCACGCTGGCGCGACCCCGGCCGGTACGGCGGAACTCGCACAGGGAATGATCGCCGAAGGTATCGGCCAGCTTCATGAACGCCACGGATTCGAACAGCAGTTCCTGCAAGGCCAGGTCCGGCGGGTTGTCAGCCAGAAAGTCGGTCAGCGCGGAGACCAGTCCAAGCAGGCTGCCGACCAGCGCCGACGGCAGGCTGTCGAGGAACACCGGGGTGTCGCCGGCGTCGCCATGATCCCGGATAACGCCCTGCCAGGCCCGGGCCGTCCGGTCCAGGTGCGACTTAAGTACCCTCGGCGCGGTTTTCCGGATCCGCAACAGACGCTGCTGGTCCAGGCGCACCGAGTACATGCCCCGGGCGCGGTCCACCAGATTATGGGCCTCATCCAGCAGTACGGTGGCGTGCCACTGGTTCTGACGGATCAGACCGTGGAGCAGGGCAGACTGGTCAAACATCCGGTTGACGTCGCCGACCACCACATCGCTCCAGCGCGCCATCTCCTGTGCCAGGAAGTAGGGACAGATTCCGTGCCCGGCAGCGATTCGCGCCAGCACCGCCCGGGTCAGGGTAGTCCCGGTCTGAACCGCTTCCGCCCGGGCGTCCGGTAACCGGTCAAAGAACCCCTTCGCCAATGGGCAGGAATCTCCGTGGCAGGCCTTGTCCGGATGCTCACAGGCGTCGTCCTTGGACACCAGTTCCAGAGTCCGCAACGGCCAGTATTGCGGGTTGTCCTGGGCAGTACGCAGGCGCTCGATGGCATCAACCGCCAGCTGGCGCGCGGTGTTGCGACAGGTGAGGTAGTACAGCCGGTCCTGGCCCGCGGCCGGCATTGCCATCAGTGCTGGAAACAGGGTACCCAGGGTTTTGCCGAGGCCCGTGGGCGCTTCCAGCAACAGGGTGCCCGCCTGCATCGAATTCTTATAGACGGTTTCCGCCAGCTGGCGCTGGCGCGGCCGGAACGCCGGAAAGGGAAACCGCAGGCCCGTCAGTCGGGCGTCCCGCCGTTCCCGATGATGCTCCTCCTGCGCCGCCCAGGTCCGGAACTGATCACACAAGGCTTCCAGTTCCTGCCAGAGTTCGACCGCCGTGGCGGTTTCGGTGATCGGCGTCTCTTTGTCCTTGCCGGTGTCGTAATACACCAGGGTCAGTTCCAGTTTCTTCAGGTTCTCCTGACGACAGAGCAATGCCCCGTAGGCGCGTAACTGAGCCCGGTGCAGGGCCCGCTGGTGTTCCCGGATACGGGACAGGTCGCCCCGGTGGGTCTTGATCTCCTCCAGCCGGCCGCGATGCGGATGATAGCCATCCGCTCGACCCGAAAGCTTCAAACCCAGGCATTCCCCGGTGAGTAAATACTCGCTCTCATAACCATACCCGCGCCGGGCCTGGATCGACTGGTGGCCGGCTATGCCCTCCTCGGAACTGGGCGCCGGGGTATAGCGGAAATCCAGATCGCCACGGCGAGCGGCAAATTCACACAGGGTACGGACGGCAACCTTCACCCAGACTCTCCGTCGCTTTGCCAGCGTACATAACAGACGCTGGCGGCAATGCCGTTACCGGCGAAAAACGCCAGCCACCGAACCTGGTGGTCCTGCAGTCGATCCCCCGGGCCTTTCACCTCGATCATCCGGTAGCGAGCCTCGGTGGGCCGGGACGCCGGGTAGAACTGGATCAGATCCGGGAACCCGCTGCGGTGTTCCCGGATGTTCAACAGCAGACGCTCGAACAGAATCCGCAGGTCTCGGGCCGGAATGCATTCCAGCGCCAGAGTTACCAGCTCCCCAGTCAGCACCGGCCAGATCACGAACGGGTTGGCGACGCCCTGCTTGGCCGCATAATTGTCCAGGATGACCCGGCGATAGCCGCCATCCTCCAGCAAGGCAAAACACCGATCGAACGACGACTGGCGGCGGGCGACAAAATCCTCGCGGGTGAGGTCGGCCGGACCGGTGTGAAACGGATGGAAAAAGGCGCCGGGGATGGCGGTGAAAATGGTCTGCCAGCATAGCAGCCCGAACAGGCCGTTGATCAGGGTGTTCTCCACGTAGAAAACCGGAGCGTCGTCCCGGCTCAGGGCATCCCGCGCCGCCAGCTCCACCGACCCCGACGGCGGTGGTGGCAGGGTAAGGGTGAGCGTCTCGATCGGAGGTTCCCGGGTGACCCGGGGCGACGGTGCCCCCATTCGGGATGCCAGGCGTTTCAGGAGTCGGCCCAGCCCCTGGGCCTCGGCATCACTCAGGTCCTCGGTCTGCCAGCTCCGGGCCAGGTCCCAGGCCTCGTCAAAGCGCTTCATGCGTTCCAGCAGCCGCAGTCGCTTCAGCCGGGCTTCGCGGTGGCCACTGGCGGTGAGGGCTTCGAGGGCCAGGGTCCGGTCACCCTGGCGTTCGGCCTGTCGGCCCAGCTCCAGCAACAACCGGTCCCGGCGGCTGGAGAGCCAGGGATTCTCCGAAGCCGCGGGCACATCCGCCCACACGGCATCGGCCGGAACACCGGCATCCAGCCGTTCCCGGCAATCGTGCATGGCCAGGTAGCAGTCCACGTCCTCGCGCTGATGGAAGGCCCGGGAGTCCGGCGACAGGGTTACCCGCTCATAGCGTTGGTGACCGAGCTCCACCAGCACGAAATCGGACCAGCTCTGGCGCAGGTTCCCAAAGAACATCAATCGGATCCGGTCGAACAGGGCCATGTGCTGCACCCGGACCACCGGTGCCTGATCGGGGCCAAGCCAGTCCGGCACTGGCAGGGCATGGGCGTACCGGGGTCGCAGGACCTCACGCAACCGGGCCTTGGCCAGGGTCTTCGGGAGACCCTGACGAGTCAGCTCGTCGGCAAACACCGGTCTTAGTTCCGCCAGGGTATAAAGCCGGAAGAGATCATCCAGGCCCAGCATCGGCTCGGCATCCAGCCAGCCCTGGTTCACCAGTTCCACCAGGGCCTCGGCTTCGGGTACGGTCAGTTCCGGGTAGTTGAGTTTGTCAGCCCGGAACAGCTCTCCGGTGCGCATCACCATCCGGGTAAGCAATGCGCGCGCGGACCGGGACAGATCGAAAAAGGCGTTCAGGCGGGCGTATTCGGTCGTCAGCAACAGGTCTCGGTGGTGCGTCGCAACCCAGCGCAGCACCGTTTCCATGTTTTCCAGGTAGTACAGGGGATTGTCAAGATCCGCGGTCTGGGGCCGTGAGTCCTGGGGCTGTGTGTTCATAGGGGATCTGGGTGACCTTGACGCTGAGGGTTATCCGGCCCCCAACTCTACGACGACCGGCCCGGTGGCTCAAATCCCCAGTTCGGCAGGCTGCACTCGCACGCCCGCCACTTTCCATTCGCCTTCGATCAGTATCATCCGGTAGTAGGCATCCCAGCGCTTGCCCTCGGGACCTTGCAACCGGACCACCTGGATCTCGAACGGACCGTGGGGCACCCGTTCCGCAAACTCGATGGCAGTGGCCCGGTGAACGGCCGGGTAGGCCTCCCGGACCATGCTGAGAAATACGTCGGAAGAGCCAAAACGGCGTTTGATGCCTTCGGACGCAATCGTCCAGGCCGCCTCCTCATCGTCGTTGGCAAACGCTTCGATCTGCAGGAGGATGACGTTACGGATAGCGGTATCCTTATCCTCTGCCCGAAGTACCGATGACGTGACCGCAATCACCAATGTCAGGAACCATATCGGCCATCGGATCAAGGTGGCAGATGCACTGGTTTTCATGAGAGGAATCCTCCTCAATGAACCCTTCTACAGCTTACGCCTATTCTGGGGGGACAGATGCTTTTTTTGATCAAAAAACAGGCGACCTAAATCGCAGTCTGAATCCAACGCCACATGCGGTAACCTGTGGCATCAGGATTGTACTGACTACCCGACAAGGATCCCCATGGCCGATCGCTCCGCCATTGAACCCGGCTTTCACGCCATTCACGCCAATCACCTCGAAGACCTGCGACGGGCCGTGGTGTTTATCTGCCAACAAACGCCATTGCCACCGCTGGAAAGCGAAACCTTCCTGGTTCAGAGCAATGGCATTGCCCAGTGGCTGAAGCTGGCGCTGGCCGAGAAACGGTCGGAGGACGGCAGTGGCGGGGGATTGGGCATTGCCGCCGGCATGGACTTCCTGTTTCCCGCCCGTTTTATCTGGCAGGCCTACCGGGCGGTCCTGCCAGCGGGAGAGGTACCGGAGCAATCGCCGTTCGACAAGCGCCGACTGGTCTGGCGCCTGTACCGACTGTTGCCGGAACTGGTGGGCGAGGATGCCGTCTTCACCCCTCTGGCTCGCTTTCTCGAGGGCACCGATCCGGACTTGCGGGATTTCCAGCTGGCCGAGAAAGTGGCCGACCTGTTCGACCAGTATCAGGTGTTCCGGGCGGACTGGCTCAGTGCCTGGGAGCAGGGCCGGGATGTGGTGATCACTGCCCGCAACGAGGAAAAACCGCTGGACGAAGAGCGACGCTGGCAGCCCGTGCTGTGGCGGCGTCTGGTTGAGGATATCGGTGCCGAGGCCCACACCAGCCGGTCACAGATCCACACCCGGTTCATGGCGCTCGGACAATCAGCAACGGCCCCGGCCAACCCGGATCGACTGCCCAGACGTATCGTGGTGTTCGGGGTCTCCTCCCTGCCACGCCAAGCCCTGGAAGCGCTGTACGTGCTCAGCCGGTTCAGTCAGGTGGTGTTGTGTGTGCATAACCCCTGTCAGTTCTACTGGGCCGACATCATCAGTGACCGGGAACTGCTCAAGGCCGAACGCAAGCGCGGGATCGCCCACCCGGCCCTCTCGCAGATCGGTGATCCGGACCAGCTGCACCAGCACGCCAATCCGCTGCTGGCCGCCTGGGGCAAACAGGGCCGGGATTACATCCGGCTGCTGGATGAATTCGACAATCCCGAGGAGTACCGTGACCGGTTCCGGACTCCAGACCAGAAAATCGATATCTTTTCCGAACATGGTGAGGCGTCCTGTCCCCGCCTGCTGCACCAGCTCCAGAACGACATCTACCACTTGACCCCGCTTCAGGACATTCGCAACGAGCAGCGGCAGGTGGATCTGGCCGAGGATCACACCCTGGTCTTCCACGACGCCCACAGCCCCCAGAGGGAAGTGGAGATCCTGCATGACCAGCTGCTGGCTGCTTTCAACGCCGACCCGGACCTGCGTCCGCGGGACATTATCGTCATGGTGCCGGACATCAACATCTATGCGCCACACATTCAGGCCGTGTTCGGGCGCTACCCGGCTGGTCGCAAACGCCACATTCCCTTCACCATCTCGGATCAGGGCCAGCGCCATCATGAACCGGTGCTGATTGCCCTCGAAACCCTGATGTCCCTGCCACGCAGCCGGTTCGCCGTGAGTGAAATCATCAGCCTGCTGGAAGTACCCGGTATCCGTGACCGTTTCGGCATCACCGAGGATGAGATTCCCCTGGCCCGACGCTGGGTCGAGGGTGCCAACATCCGCTGGGGCCTGCACGGCGCACACCGGGAAAGCCTGGCATTGCCCGGCAATCTGGACCGCAACACCTGGCAGGCGGGGCTCCGCGCGATGTTGCTCGGTTACGGTATGGGTGAGGATGAGCCCTGGGCCGGGGTCCAGCCCTATGGCGAGATCGGTGGCCTTCAGGCGAGCCTGGCCGGCCGGCTGAACGACTTCGTGCACCAGCTCGAGAAACTCTGGCAGGAGCTCCAGGAACCACGTTCGCCGAGCGGATGGGAAGCCCTGTTTTCGGCGATGCTGGGCCAGTTTTTCGACCAGCTGGAAGGCACCGACCTGTTGCTGCTGAACCGGTTCCGCCGGCAACTGGAGCAATGGCTGGACGATGCCCTGGCTGCCGGCCTGGAGCAGCAGCGTCTGCCCCTGAACATCGTCAGGGACGTGCTGCTGCAGGGTCTGGATGAGGGCGGCCTGAACCAGCGGTTCCTCGCCGGCAAGGTGAACTTCGCCACCCTGATGCCTATGCGCGCAATTCCCTTTCGGCGGGTGTGCCTGCTGGGTATGAACGACGGCGATTACCCCCGGTCGAGGCCCCCGGTGGATTTTGACCTGATGGCCGAGGATTACCGCCCGGGCGACCGTTACCGCCGGGAGGACGACCGCTACCTGTTCCTCGAGGCGTTGCTGTCGGCTCGGGAGCAGCTGTACATCAGTTGGGTCGGCCGCAGCATCCGCGACGACTCCGAGCGGCCGCCCTCGGTGCTGGTCGGGCAACTTCGGGATCATCTCGACAACCTCTGGCAGCTACCAGACGACGCCCGGACCCCTGTCTCCCAGGCACTGACCACCGAACACCCGCTGCAACCGTTCAGCCGGGCCTATTTTCCCCCCGCCAACGGCGGGCAGGGCGGGGACGATGGGGCGCCAAATCCGGTGCCGGAGGTGCTCCGGGCAGGCAACCTGTTCACCTACGAGCGCGAGTGGCGAACCGCCCATGCCGAGGAGGCAATCGCAGCGGCGCAATCGCCCCTGCCGTACCAGGCCCCGGAAGAGCCCATCACCCTCAATGACCTCGCTCAGTTCCTGAAAAAGCCCATCGACACCTTTTACCAGCGCCGACTGCAGGTGCGTTTCGAGGCGGTGGAGGACGAGGACACGGACAACGAGAACTTCGACCTGAACGGACTGGATCGCTGGCGTCTGGATAACGAACTGATCCAGGCGAGCGTGCTGAAGGCCGCCTCGGAAGATGAACTGTTCGACCGACTGGAACACACTCTGGACCGGATGGCCCGGCGCGGGGATCTGGGCATGGGGGTCACCGAACACCGGCTGCGCTCCGAGCTGTCGGGCCGGGTGCCGGACCTGTTCGAACGCTACCGGGCCACGCTGGCCGACTGGCCGGAGGTCCTGGCGGAACCCCGGGTCCTCGACTACCGGTTCAGCAACGACACCGGGACCGTCGAGCTGGTGGACCTGATCGACGGGCTGCGCACCAATCACCAGGGCGACCTGTGCCGCCTGGTCATTGCAACGTCGAGCTTGCTATCGGGCTCTGCCGGTGGACGACGGGTGCGCTACGCCAACCTGTTGCCGGACTGGGTCCGGCACCTGGCCGGCCAGCTCACCGGCCAATCGTTCGAAACCCTGGTGCTGGCCAAGGAGGAGGGCAGGAAATTCCGTTTCGCGCCGCTGTCACCGGAGGTGGCCCGAGCCCACCTGGACGCCATTCTGGCCCGCTGGATGGAAGCCACCACCCGCGTCCTGCCCCTGCAATGCGACGCGGGCTTCGCCTGGATCTACAGTTTCTACCAGAGCAAGAAATACCGCGGTGACCATGATCGGGCCATCGCCGATGCCGGGCAGGCGTACTCCAATGCCCTCGACCGGGACACCGGCTACCTGCGCGGTGGCTTCGAATCCCCGGCCGATCTGCTCGCCGGCGACGAATTCGAAGCACTGCTGCACGCACTGTATGTCCCCCTCTGGGAGGCCGAACAGGACACCACCGCGGCGGCCGCCATCGAGGCACTGGTATGAGTAACGAGATGACCAATCGCAACCCCAACCTGGATCCGCTGACCCTGCCCCTGAACGGCAGCACCCTGATCGAAGCCAGCGCCGGGACCGGCAAGACCTTCACCATTGCCATCCTGTACGTACGCCTGGTACTGGGCCACCGGCAACCGGAAGACAGCCCACTGGCCCAGGGAATGTTGCCGCCAAACCTGCTGGTGGTGACCTTTACCGATGCCGCCACCAAGGAGCTGCGGGACCGTATCCGGACCCGGCTGACCCAGGCCGCGGACGTGTTTTCCGACACCTCGGATCACGCGGCGGCGTCACCGGAAACCGCGCTGATTTACCAGTTACGGGATGACAGTTACCCGGACCCGGCGAGCTGGCCCGAGTGCCGAAAGAAATTGCTGCTGGCGGCCGAATGGATGGACGAGGCGGCGGTCTCCACCATCCACGCCTGGTGCAACCGCATGCTCAGCGAGCACGCCTTCGACAGCGGCAGCCTGTTCAAGCTGACCCTGGAAACCGACCAGAGCGATCTGCTGGACGACGTGGTCCGGGATTACTGGCGCACGTTCATCTACCCCCTCCCGAGCCAACTGATGGAGGAAGCCCTGGGTCACTGGCGCACGCCGATCGAATTGCGCCAGGCCGTGCGCAACCTGATTCCCGAGGCCCGGAGCCTGGCGACGCCGGACGGCGACGTGACCGCGGCCATTGAGGCCGTCCAGCGCCGGCGGCTTGACCGCGCACGGGAACTGAAGGGCTACCCCTGGGCCAGTTGGAAAGACGAGGTACTGGAACTCCTGGACACACTGCACCAGAGCAAGCGCCTCCACGGGGGCAGCAAGAAAACCATGGTCGCGGCCTGGGACACCCTACTGGCCTGGGCAGCCTCGGACGACCTCTACCCAAACGGCCTGGACAAGGCGGGCTTCCAGAACCAGACACCGGCGGTGTTGCCCACCAAACTCAAGGGCGACGAGCCGGCGCCGGAGCACCCGGCCTTCGACGCCATCGCCGAGCTGATTGCGTTCAGCCAGAATCTGCCCAGCGCCGAGGCCGACATTCTCAGGCACGCCACCGGCTGGGTTGCCCAGCGCCTGGAAGCCGAAAAGCAACAGCGCTCGGAAATGGGCTTTGACGATCTGCTCACCCGGCTGGACGAGGCCCTGAACGGCCCCCGCGGGGACCAGCTCGCGGCCACCATTCGCCGGCAGTTCCCGGTGGCGCTGATCGACGAATTCCAGGATACCGATCCGGTCCAGTACCGCATCTTCAATCGCATCTACCGGGTAGCGGACAACCACCCGCACACCTGCCTGCTGATGATCGGGGATCCCAAGCAGGCCATCTACGGCTTCCGGGGTGCCGATATCTACACCTACCTGGAAGCCCGCGAGGGCGCCCGTGAACGCACCTACACCCTGGGCCGCAATTTCCGCTCGGCCGAGCCCATGGTCCGGGCCGTTAACCGGATTTTCACCTACGCGGACCAGACCAGTCGCGACGGCGCCTTTCTGTTCGGTCAGGGTGATACCTCGCCGTTGCCGTTCCAGGGTGTGAACGCCAACGGCACCAAGCGGCTTTGGGCGGTTGACGGCGCGGTGCGGCCCAGCCTGACGTTCTGGACCTTGGACAGCGAAGACGCCCCCGGCGGCAAATCGCGGGGCCTGGCCAAGGGCGCGGCGACGGCGGATCTGGCCGAGACCTGCGCCAGCGAGATTGCCCACCTGCTGGCCCTGGGCCAAGAGGGCCGGGCCGGCTTTGCGCTGACCGCTGATCCGGCCGATGTGCAGCCGGTCAGGCCCAGCGACATCGCCATTCTGGTCAACAACCGCAATGAAGCCAGCGCCGTCCGCCAGGCCCTGGGTGAGCGACGGATCAAGAGCGTGTACCTGTCCGACCGGGACTCGGTGCTGACCTCACCCGAAGCCGCCGAGGTGCTGTGCTGGCTCCGGGCCTTTGCCGAACCTCGCCAGCTGGGCCTGGCTCGGGCGGCCCTGGCCACCCCGACGCTGGCCCAATCCTGGCAATCCCTGAACCGCCTGCTGACCGACGAGATCGCCCTCGAACGGGAGATTGAACGCTTCATGGGCTACCACCAGCAGTGGCAAAGCCAGGGCGTACTGCCCATGCTGCGCAGCTTCCTGATGGACTTCGACGTGCCCGGGCGATTGTTGCAACGGCCGGACGGCGAACGGCGCCTGACCGACATCCTGCACATTGCCGAACTGCTGCAGCAGGACAGTCTGCAACTGGACGGCGAACACGCCCTGGTTCACCACTTCACCCAGATCCTGCGCGCCGCGGACGACGAGGACGAACATCGCACCCTGCGGCTGGAAAGCGACGCCGGACTGGTGCAGGTCATTACCGTGCACAAATCCAAGGGCCTGGAATACCCGCTGGTGTTCCTGCCCTTCGGCACCTCGTTCCGCGCCCAGAGTGAAAACCAGGCCTGGGTGCGCTACCACGATGCCAGTGGCCAGCTGGTCACGGTTTTCGACCCGACCGCGGCCGACATCGCCCAGGCCGATCGGGAACGTCTGGGTGAGGATATCCGCAAGCTTTACGTGGCCCTGACCCGGGCCCGGTTCGCCACCTGGGTCGGGGTGGCAGCCATTGATCAGTGGTCCCGGAGCGGGCTCGGCTATCTGGTGGCAGGCCAGAGCGGGGCTGACAGCGCTGGCCAGCCGGTCGTGACCGGCTGCCTGGAACCGCTGGCCCGGGGCGAGGCGGCCATCGCCGTGACCCCGATGCCGGAATCGACCGATACCTGCTACCACCAGCCCGAGCCGGAAGCCCTGGGTCCGGCGCTGATTTCCAGTCGGGAGGCGAGGGAAGACTGGTGGATTGCCAGTTACTCGTCGATCGAGTACACCGGCATGAGCGGGACCGGCATTGTCTTTACCGGGGAAGTCGAAGACGCCGAAACCCAGAACCTGCTGGAGGAGAGCGCCCAGGCCACGGACGACGCTTTCCCGGAAACCCCGGCCACCGGCGATCATCACCAGTTTCCCCGCGGGGCCGGCCCCGGCACCTTCCTGCATGACGTGCTGGAATGGTGCAGCCAGCAAGGATTCCGGACCATTGTGGATAACCCGTCGCTGCTGCGGGACTATCTCTCCCGACGTTGCAGCACCCGCGGCTGGGGCGACTGGGTGGCGCCTCTTGAGCGGTGGTTGCTGGGCCTTATTCGCCAGCCACTGCCGCTGCAGCGCGGCTCATCCGAGCGGGCGAGTCTCGCCGACCTGACCCAGCTGCGACCGGAACTCGAATTCTGGTTCGAGAGCCGCAACGTCAGCACCCGAACCCTGGACAGCCTGGTCAAGGATCATACCCTAAACCGGGCCGACCGACCCCAGGCCGAACCCGGCCGCTTCAACGGCATGCTCAAGGGCTTTATCGACCTGGTGTTCGAGTACCAGGGGCAGTATTACGTGCTCGACTACAAGTCCAATACCCTGGGCGAAGACGACCACGCCTACACCGATCAGGCCATGGGCGAAGCCATTCTGGACAAGCGTTACGACCTTCAGTACGTGCTCTACCTGCTCGCGTTGCACCGGCTGCTGAAGGCGCGGTTGCCGGATTACGATTACGACCGTCACGTCGGTGGCGCGGTCTACCTGTTCCTGCGCGGCTATCGGGCCGCCAATGCCGGTGCGTTTACCGACAAGCCGCCCAGACACCTGATCGAACGGCTGGACGCCCTGTTCGATGGCCAACACGGACCCGGGGAGGCCGCCGCATGAGCAGAACCCGCCATTCCGACCAGCAGTTCGCGCTGGACCTGGATACCGAAACCCAGGGGCCAACTGGATCCGTGCCGGCGATCGATACCCGGCAGCTGTTTACCTGTGCCGATACCATGGACGAGCTGCTGGATCACTGGCAGCAACGGGACTGGCTACGGCCACTGGACGTCGGCTTTGCCCGGCTGATCCGCACACTGTCGGAAGAGCAGGGCGAATCATCCTCGCCGTTGGTGGTGCTGCTCGCCGCGCTGGTGTCCCATCAGGTGGGGCGGGGCCATGTCTGCGTGGATCTCACCAACCTGCTGCAGGATGCCGACGCCACACTGGCCCTGCCACCTGACGATGCCAAGCCCGTTGGCACCGACGAGGAGGCAGCCACCGGAGCGACCCCGGCGCCCGGTAACGTCCTCGCCAGGATCAGCCTGAATGACTGCCTTGAGGCGTTGGCTGGATCCTCAGCGGTAAGTGAGGGTTCACTCACGACGCCGTTGGTGCTGAACGACACTCGCCTGTACCTGCGTCGGCTCTGGCATTACGAGCGGCAGATCGCCGACGGCATCCGGGCCCGGCTGGCGCTGACGTCCCCGCTGGCAGACCCCAGCTCCGAAATGGCAGCGACCCTGGCTGAGGCCTTGGAAACCCTGTTTGGCAGACACCCCGGAGTCGATTACCAGAAGCTCGCCTGTGCGCTGGCCGCCCGGAACCGGTTTGCGGTGATCACCGGTGGGCCCGGCACCGGCAAGACCACGACCGTGGTCAACCTGCTGGCCGCCCTGCAGTCGGTCGCCAGCCAGTCAGCTCAGCGGGACGGGCGGAAATACCGGATCCGGCTGGCCGCCCCCACAGGAAAGGCCGCCGCCCGCCTGAACGAATCCATCGGCGGCGCCACCAACCGACTGCCGCTGGATCGGCTGCCCGGACAGGTCAGCCTCGACGATATCCCGACTCGGGTGACCACCCTGCATCGATTGCTCGGCAGCCGCCCCGATACCCGTCGGTTCCGCCATAACCGGGACAACCCCCTGCTGGTGGACATCCTGGTGATCGACGAGGCGTCCATGGTCGACGTCGACCTGATGGCTTCTGTGTTCGAGGCATTGCCGGCGAGTGCGCAGTTGATCCTGCTGGGTGACAAGGACCAGCTGGCCTCGGTAGACGCGGGCGCGGTTCTGGGCGAGCTCTGTCAGCGCGCAACAGCCGCCCATTACACCCCGGATACCGCCGGCTGGCTGAACGCGGTCATCGGCGCGACGCTACCGGATGCGCTGCTGGACTCTGAGGGTCAAAGGCTGGACCAGGCGGTTGCCATGCTGCGCACCAGTTACCGGTTCGGTGAGGGCAGTGGCATTGGCAAACTCGCGGAAGCGGTCAACACCAACGCCCTGGATGCGCCCATGCTCGCGGCCTGTCGCAACGGGAGTTTCGACGATGTGATCTGGCTCAACGGCGACACCCCGACACCGGCCACGGACGAGACCCTGGCCCGGATCGCCGACCATGCCATCTCGGGCAGCCCCGTGGCCTTCCGCAACGGGGGCGAGGGACGCCAGGTGAACGCTCAGCCTCTGCCGCCGCCGGTGGGTTATGGCCATTACCTGTCATTGCTGAACACCCACGCGCTCACCGAAGAGAGTGGACGGGAGGCCTGGGATGAACTGGCGCGGCAGACGCTCAAGGCGTTCTCGGATTTCCAGGTACTCTGTGCGCTGCGCAAGGGCCCCTGGGGTGTGGACGGCATCAACAACCTGGTGGCGCGCCAGTTGCTGGCCCACAAGCTGATTCCAAAGGCCGAAGGCTGGTATCCGGGCCGGCCGGTGCTCGTCACCGGCAACGATTACAACCTGGGACTGATGAACGGGGATATCGGCATTACCCTGTCGGTGCCCTGGGACCGGGACGACAACGGCCAACCGAAGCATACGCTGCGCGTGGCCTTTCCCGCCGCCGATGGCAGCGATGACATCCGCTGGATCTCCCCTAGCCGGCTGCAGCAGCTGGAAACCGTGTACGCGATGACGGTGCACAAGTCCCAGGGATCGGAGTTCAACCACACCTGCCTGGTGCTACCGGACCGGATCAGTCCGGTGATGACCCGGGAACTGATCTACACCGGGATTACCCGGGCCCGCAACTGGTTCAGCCTGATCACCGGCGACGCCGGGGTCTTCCAGGACAGCGCCAAACAGCAGGTGGTGCGGGCCTCGGGCCTGGCCCGGGGACTCATCGGGCGCTAGCGTCCGGCCCGGCCTCATCACCGCCGTCGTGTTGTTGCTCCCAGAGCCGGGCGTAGTGGCCCTGCCGGGCCAGCAGATCGTTGTGGTGCCCGCTCTCGACGATACGGCCACCATCCATCACCAGAATGGTGTCGGCATCGCGGATGGTGGACAGCCGGTGGGCGATCACCAGGGTCGTACGCTGCCGGCTGACTTCCCGTAGCGCCCCGAGAATGGCCTGTTCCGAGAGCGAATCCAGCGAGGAAGTGGCTTCGTCCAATATCAACAGTGGCGGATTCTTCAGGATGACCCGGGCGATGGCGACCCTCTGTTTTTCGCCCCCGGACAGCTTCAGACCCCGTTCGCCAACCCGGGTTTCATAACCTTCCGGCAGGCTGTGGATAAAGGTTTCCAGGTGGGCCATGCGGGCGGCCTGATGGACCTCCGCTTCGGTGGCCCCGGGCCGGCCGTAGGCCAGGTTGCGATAGAGGGTGTCGTTGAACAGGACGGTATCCTGGGGCACCACGCCAATGGCCGCGCGCAGGCTGTCCTGGGTGACGCGCCGGATATCCTGGCCGTCGATACGGATGGCGCCGGCATCGACGTCGAAAAACCGGAAGAACAAGCGCGCCAGGGTGGACTTGCCCGCGCCACTGGCGCCAACAACGGCAACCGTGTGGCCGGCGGGGATGCGGAAATACACATCGTTCAGGATCGGTCGGTCGGCCCGGTAGGCGAAGTGGACATGGTCAAACTCCACCTCCCCCTTGGCAACGGCCAGGGGTGTCGCGTCCGGGGCATCCTCGATGCCCGGCTGGTCACCGAGCAGACCGAACAGGCGTTCGACATTGACCAGGGCCTGGCGGATCTCGCGATAGACAAAGCCGAGGGCATTGAGAGGGATGAACAGCTGGAGCAGGTACGCGTTGATCATGGTGAAATCCCCGAGGGTAATCGCGCCGCTGGCGACCTCGCGTACCGCCATCGCCATGATCACAATCAGGGCCACGCCGATAATCAGGGCCTGCCCCGTATTCAGCACCGCCAGTGACAGGCGGTTTTTCAGGCGAGCCTGCTCCCAGTCCTGCAGGTCGCGGTCGTACAGCTCGGCTTCGAAGGCTTCGTTGTTGAAGTATTTGACGGTTTCATAGTTGAGCAGACTGTCCACCGCCCGGGAATTGGACTGGTTGTCCCGGGCATTGGCCTCGCGCACAAACCGGGTTCGCCATTCGGTAACCCGGATGGAAAACAGCACGTACACCACGACCGCCACCAGAATCGCCAGGACGTACCCGACGTTGAACACCACCAGCAGGATGCCAGCGACCATCAGGATTTCCAGCAGGGTAGGGACGATGTTGAACAGCGTGAAGCGCAACAGGAAACTGATGCCGTTGGTGCCGCGCTCAATATCCCGGGCCAGACCACCGGTCTTGCGATCCAGATGAAACGCCAGCTCCCGGTTGTGCAGGTGCCGGAAGACCCGCAGGGATACCTGGCGCATGGCGCGCTCGGCAACCCGGGCAAACACCGCATCCCTGAGCTCACTGAACAGGGTGGCGCCGAAACGCAGCAGGCCATAGGCGACCACCAGCAATACCGGGATCCACAGCAGCAGCTCGCCGCTTCGGTTCTGATCCAGATAGTCGACGATGTACTTGAGTGCCACCGGCGTTGCCACCGTCGCGACCTTCGCCAGAACCAGCAGTACAAGGGCGAGGATCACCCGTCCGCGGAATTCCGCGAGGTAGGGCCAGAGCCCGGCAATGACTTTCCAGTCCGGTTTGTGATGGGCGGGATAATCGTTGTCGGCGTAGGCGCGCACAGAAAATTCCTTGTCTGACAGGGCAAAGCAACGGCAGGAACCGTATGATGATGAAGCCCGGGCGATGGAACCGACCGGACCCGGCGTTAGAGTGTACCGCAATCCCGGTTGCGTTAACGCCGGCCGAATGTACGTTGAACCCAGGAGGCAGATCATCAACACCCGACATCGTCAGGCCCTGAGACTGGTTATCGAGTTTATCCGGCCGTATCGGAAGGCCGTAGTCGGAGCGCTGGTGGCCCTGGTGGTCACCGCGGGCATCACGCTGGGGCTGGGGCAGGGACTGCGCATCCTGGTGGACCAGGGCCTGGCAACCGAATCGCCCGCCATGCTGGCCCGCGCCATCGGCCTTTTTTTTGTGCTCGTGCTTGGGCTCGCCTTCGGCTCCTTCGCCCGGTTTTACCTGGTGTCCTGGATCGGCGAACGGGTGGTGGCGGACATCCGCAAGAAGGTGTTTAACCACCTGATCGACCTGCACCCGGGCTTCTTCGAGCAGAACCGGGCCCTGGAAATCCAGTCCCGGTTCACCGCCGACACCACGGTGCTGCAGTCGGTGATCGGCTCTACCGTCTCCATTGCCCTGCGCAATGCGCTGATGCTGGTTGGCGGCCTGATCCTGCTGTTCGTCACCAATGCCAAGCTCGCCAGCATCATCCTGCTGGGATTCCCCCTGGTGATTGCTCCAATCCTGTTTTTTGGCCGGCGGGTCCGACAGCTGGCACGTCTGAGCCAGGATCGGGTTGCCGATGTCGGCAGTTATGTCGGTGAGAACCTGACCCAGATAAAAACCGTTCAGGCGTTCAATCATCAGCCCCACGACCGTCGGTTTTTCGCCGAAGTGGCGGAGAAAGCCTTCGCGATCGCCCGGGAACGGATCCGTCAGCGTGCCTGGCTGACCACGCTGGCCATCTCACTGGTCATGGGTGCCGTTGGCGTGGTGATCTGGATCGGAGGCCTGGATGTGATTCACGGCCGGATTTCACCGGGCGAACTGGCCGCATTCGTGTTCTACAGCCTGCTGGTCGGGGTCGCCGCCGGGGCGATCAGTGAGGTGATTGGTGAACTGCAGCGGGCCGCCGGGTCGGCGGCAAGGCTGTTCGAGTTGCTCCGGACCCCGGCCGCCTTTGTTCAGGCGGCTGAAGGTACCGGAAGCCAAGCCCTGCCGCCCCGGGTAGAGGGTGCCATCAAGATCCAATCCCTCACCTTTTATTATCCCGGGCGCCAAGCGCTACCGGCGCTCGCGGAGTTCTCGCTGGCGATTCAGGCCGGGGAGACCCTGGCCCTCGTAGGACCGTCCGGGGCCGGAAAATCGACCCTGTTCGACCTGCTGTTGCATTTCTACCAACCCGATCAGGGCCGCATTCTGATTGATGGCCTGGACGCCAACACACTGTGGCTGGCCGACCTGCGCCGGTGCTTCGCCCTGGTGCCGCAGAATCCGGCGCTGTTTCATGGCACAGTGGCGGACAACGTCCGTTACGCCCGGCCCGATGCCAGCCTCGAGGATGTGATTGAGGCCGCCCGGGTCGCCCACGCCCATGAGTTCATTGAGGATCTTCCGCAGGGCTACGATACCCGACTGGGCGACGCCGGGCTGGGCCTGTCCGGAGGCCAGAAACAACGTCTGGCCATTGCCAGGGCGCTGCTGGCCAATGCGCCTATACTGTTATTGGATGAGGCCACCAGTGCCCTGGACGCCGAGAGTGAACACCTGATTCAAGAGGCCATGCCGGCGTTGACGGAGGGCCGGACCACGCTGGTCATTGCTCACCGGCTGGCAACCGTGCGGGACGCCGATCGGATTGCCGTCCTGGACCAGGGCCGCTTGCTGGCCGTCGGCAGCCACGAGGAATTGATGCGCAGCAACGAGCTGTACCGGCGTCTGGCCCGGCTGCAATTCCGTGACGAGACCACCTGAGTTCGGGCAAACACCACGATGGTCGGTTTGTGGTTCCTGCCCGTACTCCTTACACTGACTAGTGAACGATTCGAACCTGAACTCAGGGAGAAGGCAAAGTGAGCAATAAAGAATTGCAGGCACTCAAAGAACGCTACGTTGCAGCGGGCGCGGCAAGTCCCAATGAACAATTTGCCGATCACGCAACCAACGCAGAACTCTGGGATGCGGACGGCAAGCGGATGATCGATTTTGCCGGCGGCATCGGTGTTCTCAACATTGGTCACCGTCATCCAAAGGTGGTGGAAGCGGTTAAGGCGCAGCTGGACAAGCTGATGCACACCTGCCAGACGGTCATGCCCTACGAGGGCTACGTCAAATTGGCCGAAAAACTGAGCGGCGTGGTGCCGGTGCGGGGACACGCCAAGGTGATGCTCGCCAACTCCGGTGCCGAAGCCCTGGAAAACGCGATCAAGATTGCCCGGGCCGCGACCGGCCGCACCAATGTGATCTGTTTCGATGGCGGCTACCACGGCCGGACCTTTTACACCATGGCGATGAACGGCAAGGCCGCGCCCTATCAGACCGATTTCGGCCCGATGCCGGGAACGGTGTACCGCGCGCCCTATCCGGTGCCGTACCACGGAGTCAGTGAAGACGAAGCGCTCCGTGGCCTGAAGATGGCCATGAAAGCGGACTCGCCGGCCAAGGACACCGCCGCCATCGTGATTGAGCCGGTGCTGGGCGAGGGTGGCTTCTACGCCGCACCCACCAGCTTCCTGAAGGAGATTCGCAAGATCTGCGACGAGAACGGCATTCTGATGATCGTGGATGAGGTCCAGAGCGGCTTCGGCAGAACCGGTAAGATGTTTGCCATCGAACACAGCGGTGTCGAGCCGGACATGATGACCATGGCCAAGAGCATGGCGGACGGCATGCCGATCTCCGCGATTGTTGGCACCGACAAGCACATGGATGCCTCCGGCCCCAACTCCCTGGGCGGCACCTATACCGGCAGCCCCACCGCCTGCGCGGCGGCACTGGCGGTGTTCGACGTGTTCAAGGAAGAGGACATCCTGGGTAAAGCCCAGCGTCTCGGTGACAAGCTCCAGCAGCGCTTCAGCCAGTGGCAGGAGCAGTTCGAGCATGTCGACAACGCCCGTAACCTCGGCCCCATGGCTGCGTTCGAGCTGGTTGAGAACAAGGACAGCCGGATCCCGAAACCCGAATTGGCGGCGGCGGTGACCAAAAAAGCCAAGGAAAAGGGTCTGATCCTGCTCAGCTGTGGCATGTACGGCAACACCCTGCGCTTCCTGATGCCGGTCACCATCGAGGACGCGGTACTGGAGGAAGGCCTGGCGATTGTCGAGGAAAGCCTGAAGGAAGTAGGCGCCTAAACGAGGCGTTGCCCCTAAGCGCTGATCAAAACCGGACCCGTTGGGTCCGGTTTTTTTATGCCTTCGGAAGCCCTCCAAATTGTCGTATACTGCCGGCATACCCCATTTCAACCAGCACTTCCGAACCTGCGGCAGTTCATCAACCAGGCTGATTTATGACTTCACCGACGACCTCGACGCATCCAGACCACAAGCCCCGTCCCTGGGTCGATTTGCTGGTCAGCATTGTGATTCCCTCCGTGATCCTGATGAAATTCAGCGGCGACGAACATCTGGGCAGCGTCAATGCCCTGATCATCGGACTGGCGTTTCCACTTGGCTGGGGACTGTTCGAACTAGTCCGCTACCGCAAGAAAAACTTCATCGCAGTGCTCGGTCTGATCAGCGTTGGCCTGACCGGGGGCATTGGCCTGCTGGAACTCGACGCCGGCTGGCTCGCCATCAAGGAAGCCGCGGTGCCAGCCATCATTGGACTGGCGGTGCTGATCTCGACGCGCACCAAGTTCCCGCTGGTGCGAACCCTGCTCTACAACCCGAACGTTCTGGACGTGGACAAGATCCATCGGTCCCTGGAGGAGCAGGGCAGCGTGGCCGAGTTTGAGGCGAGGCTGCTCAAGGCCAGCTATTTCTTCGCCGGTACCTTTTTGTTCTCGTCGATCATGAACTACGTGATTGCCCGCTGGATTGTCACCAGCCCGTCCGGCACCGAGGCCTTCAACGAGGAACTGGGCCGGATGACCCTGGTGAGCTACCCGATGATCGCGATTCCCTCGATGATCATGATGATGCTGATCTTTTACTACCTCTGGCGCACCATCCGCCGGTTGACCGGCTATACCCTGGAGGAGGTCATGGCGCCTCATCTGGCGGAAAAGGAAAAGCAGAAGCGGAACTCGGGTAATCAATCCGGCGGTTAATAGTCCCAGATCCCTCGGTCGTCCTCAGGGAATCCGGGCAAAAAAAAGCGGCGCAGGATTTCTATCCTCGCCGCTTTTTTTATGGCTGGATCGGCCGGGGAATTACACGTCCAGGTTGGTCACTTCCAGGGCATTGGTCTGGATAAAGTCCCGACGTGGCTCAACATCGTCCCCCATCAGCGTGGTGAAGATCTGGTCGGCCGCGAAGGCGTCTTCGATGGTCACCTTCATCATCCGCCGGGTTTCCGGATCCATGGTGGTTTCCCACAGCTGTTCCGGGTTCATTTCGCCCAGCCCCTTGTAGCGCTGGATATTCAGGCCACGCTGGGCTTCCTTCATCAGCCACGCCAGTGCGCCCTCGAAGGACAGTACGGCCTGCTTGCGCTCACCGCGCTGAACGTACGCGCCGTCTTCCACCAGGCCTTCCAGGGTCTCACCCATACGGGCAATGGCCGTGTAGGAGGAGGACTCGAAGAATTCATGATTGAAGACGTGCTCATGGGGAATACCATGAACATAGATGGTGACCTTGGGCAGGAACAGGTCCCGTTCCGGGTCCTTGGTTACCGAGAAGGTGTACTTGGTGCCGGTACGAGTATCCAGGGTCAGGCCTTCGCCCAACCGTGCCACCCATCGAGCCACGGCCTCTTCGTCCTTCAAGTGTTCGGACTTGAGGGTGACATTGTCCAGCATCTGTTCCAGGACCTTGGCCGGATAGGCCCGTGACAGCCGATCAATCATCGCCATGACTGCCTGGTAGTCCTTGACCATGGTTTCCAGGGCCGAGTCTTTGATAGCCGGCGCATCCGGATTGACGAACAGCTGAGCGCCCTCCAGAGCGGTCTGCGTCAGGTAGGCCTCCTTGGCCTTTTCATCCTTCAGGTATTGCTCCTGTTTGCCACGCTTGACCTTGTAGAGCGGTGGCATGGCAATAAAGACGTGGCCGCGCTCGATGATTTCCCGCATCTGTCGGAACAGGAAGGTCAGCAGCAGGGTCCGGATGTGGGAACCGTCGACGTCGGCGTCGGTCATGATGACGATGGAATGGTAGCGCAGCTTGTCGGGATTGAATTCCTCCCGGCCGATGCCGCAGCCGAGGGCGGTGATCAGGGTGCCGACTTCGACTGATGACAGCATCTTGTCGAAGCGCGCTTTTTCGACGTTCAGAATCTTGCCTTTCAGGGGCAGGATGGCCTGGGTCTTACGATCCCGGCCCTGCTTCGCACTGCCACCGGCCGAATCACCCTCCACGATGAACAGTTCGGACAGGGCGGGGTCCTTTTCCTGGCAGTCGGCCAGTTTGCCGGGCAGGCCGGCAATATCCAGGGCGCCTTTCCTGCGGGTCATGTCCCGAGCCTTGCGTGCGGCCTCTCGGGCCCGCGCGGCCTCGATCATCTTGTTGACGATCAACTTGGCTTCGTTGGGCTGCTCCTGCAGGTAGTCGGCGAAGCTCTGGTACAGCTCCTGCTCCACTGCGGTTTTCACCTCGGAGGAAACCAGTTTGTCCTTGGTCTGGGAAGAGAACTTCGGATCCGGCACCTTGACGCTGATGATCGCGGTCAGTCCCTCGCGGGCATCATCGCCCGAGGTGCTGACCTTCGCCTTCTTGCCCAGGCCTTCGTGCTCAATGTAGTTGTTCAGGGAGCGGGTGAGGGCGGCCCGGAAGCCGGCGAGGTGTGTACCCCCATCCCGCTGGGGGATGTTGTTGGTAAAACAGAAGATGTTCTCCTGGAACGCATCGTTCCACTGCATGGAGACTTCAACGGCGATCCCGTCTTCGCGCTCACGGTTGAAGTGGAAAACCCGGTTGATCGGTGTCTTGTTGGTGTTCAGATGCTCAACAAAAGCCCGCAGCCCGCCTTCAAACTCGAACACCTCTTCCTTGCCGCTGCGCTCGTCGGTCAGACGAATGCGTACGCCACTGTTCAGGAAAGCCAGTTCCCGCAGTCGCTTGGCGAGGATGTCGTAGTGGAATTCGATGTGGGTAAAGGTTTCCGGCGAGGGAATGAAATGAACCTTGGTGCCGGAGGCATCGGTTTCACCGACGGCGGCCAGCGGCGCATTGGGGACACCGTGGGTGTAGGTCTGTTCGTAGACCTTGTTGTCCCGACGGATTGTCAGGGTCAGTGTGGAGGACAGGGCGTTTACTACTGACACCCCGACACCGTGCAGACCACCGGAGACCTTGTAGGAGTTGTCATCGAATTTTCCGCCAGCGTGCAGAACGGTCATAATGACTTCGGCTGCGGATACCCCTTCCTCCTCATGGATATCAACCGGAATGCCCCGGCCATTATCCTTCACCGTAATGGATTCGTCAGGGTGAATGATGACACCGATTTCGGAGCAGTGGCCAGCCAGAGCTTCATCGATGGAGTTGTCCACCAACTCAAAAACCATGTGGTGCAAGCCCGTACCATCGTCGGTATCCCCGATGTACATGCCAGGCCGCTTCCGCACCGCATCCAGTCCTTTCAAGACTTTGATACTGGAGGAATTGTAGTTCGATTCGCTCATTAGAGACTCCTGAAGGGGTGTACCGGTAGCGGGCCTGGCCGTCGCTTCGGGGCGATTTCAGGTCCGGCCGGGCCGGTTTTATTCTACCGTCAATTTTCCATGTTCCACGTGGAACATTCTGTACTCCGGCGCATGATCGGTCGGCCACAACACATCCGGTTCGGGATGTTCGATGGACGTGATGAACACCTGACAACGTAACGCCTGTAACTTCCTGGCCAACATGGCCCGGTGGCCCACATCCAGCTCGGCGTTGATATCATCGAGCAAAAAGGTCACCTGCTTGCCCAGGTCACTCAACACCATGCCCTGGGCAATTTTCATCAAGATAACAAGGGTTTTCTGCTGGCCCCTCGAAAACGTTTCCGATACTGGCCGGCCTTGAAATTTTAACCGGATGTCGGCGCGATTCGGGCCGTACAACGTATGCCCCATCCGCCGTTCCTGTTCCCGGTGGCTAGCCAGGACATCCACCAGCGATTGGCCGATATCCCAGCCTGGATAAAACTCCAACTTCAGCCCCTGGGTCCACCCCACGTCCACTTCGTGGACCAGCTTTTCGAACGCGGCCTTGAATTGATCAAAGGTCTTTCGTCGTGCGGCGCTAATCCGCTCACTGAGGGCGGCATACTGGGTATCCCAGACCCGTAACAGGCCCTCGTCTAGTCTACCATTTCTCAGCGTTTGATTCCGCTGTGATGTGACCCTCTGGCATTGTTGCCATACCGAGGCAAACGAGGGTTCCACGTGGAACACCGCCCAATCCAGAAACTGGCGTCGCTTCCCCGGCCCACCCGCCACGATATCGAAAACGCCGGGATCAATGACCGACACGGGCAGGTGCATCGCCAGCGCAGAAAGACTGCGAACGCCTTCGCCATCCACCCTAAGAACAGTTTCTTTTTGGACCACATCCCGGGAAATACCCACACGATGGGCAATGCCGTTGGCGTTCGTTTCCGCCTCACCATCCGGGCCGCGATCCAGCCCACCGAATACCGTGAACTGCCGTTCGCCATGGCTCACCACCGCCTGATGCCGACTGACCCGAAATGACCGACCCAGCCCCAGATAACCGATGGCCTCGAGGACACTGGTTTTGCCGCTGCCGTTTTCGCCGTACAGCAGATTGAAAGAGGGAGAAAAGGTCACTGGCGCAGACGACAGATTACGGAAGTTCTGGGTCTGGAGTTTCACTAGCGCCATAAAAACGGGAACTCGAGAGAGGATGGTGGGGAAGTTCAAAACGCCCACAAAAAAGGCAGCGCCACTTGGTGCAACGCCGCCCTAGTGTACAAAAGCACGCCCGTTTAGGCGAGACATGCCTCAGTGCAACATATTCAACCGCTCGTCCATGAACACGTCCATCTCCGGCGCCAGGATGTGTACATAACGGTCGAAGTACAGGAACTGTTTCAGCAGCAACGCGAATTCTCTCGGGAAGTGCAGTCCGTGACTCTCCCCAATCTTCACCATATCCATCAGGATATGGTTTACGTCGTCTTCCGCCTGATCCGCTTCGTAGGGCACCTGGTCGGGAACCATCTTGTCCATCTGCTGATACAAACGACGAAGGTCCCCGGCAAGTTCATCGACCCGAACGGTCTGATGGGTGACGCCGATCCGAATCATGGCATCCGCCATCCCTTCGAAGTTGCCCACCATCACCGCCGAGATGAAATCACTCACCGCCTGCCAGGTATCCGGCTTGATCCGTCCGACAATGCCGAAATCAATAAAGCCGACCCGACCGTCCTTCAACACCATCAGATTGCCGGCGTGCACATCCGCGTGGAAAAATTCGCATTGGGTAAGACTGGCAAACCAGGTGTTCATGGCGGTGATCAGGGTTCGTTCCGGATCCCGGGCGTAGCCGCGAATGCTTTCCAGATCGGTCAGCGGGACACCGTGAAAACGTTCCATGGTCAGAACCCGGCGGGTGCTGCAATGCTCGTACACGAGCGGTACCGTGGCGTCGTCGTTGTGGGATTCGTGAAGAAACGTCCGGAAGACCTTCAGGTTGTTGGCTTCCTTGATGAAGTCGCATTCCTCCATCATGGTGCGTTGGATTTCCTCGACGATGCCGGACAGAGAGGTCCACGACAGCTTCGGCGCCAGGGTTTCGAGAATACGGGCTGACAGGTACAGGAAGTTAAGGTCGGTCAGCAGTATGTTTTCCACACCCGGTTTCTGCACCTTGATCACCACGTCCTCACCGGTGACCAGACGCGCCGCATGCACCTGGGCAATGGAGGCCGAGGCAAGGGCAACCGGATCGATGTCCGAATACACCTGATCCAGTGGCCGGCCCAGTTCATCGCGAATGATCTTCTTGATCACGCCGAAGGGCAGGTTGGGGGTTTTATCCAGACAGTACTGAAATTCCTCAACGTACTCTTTCGGAAAAAACGTTGGGGAACTGGCAATGAACTGTCCGAGCTTGATGTAGGTTGCGCCCAGCGATTCAAACGTCTGGCGCAACAACTGTGGAGTCGGGGGCCGCTCGCCCCGGACCCAATTGACACCCGTGCGCCCCAGTACGGACAGCGTCTGCCCGATTCTGAACGCGCCTTTGATTCCGTTCGTCACGGTGCCCATGTTCTTCCTCCTATAGCCTCATCGGCATGACCACATACAAGCAGCGGTTATCAATCTGCGACTCAATCAAGGCACTGCTGTTCGGGTTCGACAGGGTAATCTTCACCTGGTCATCATCCAGTGCGTTCATGACATCCACCAGATAGCCTACATTAAACCCGATCTGAAGGGATTCGCCCTGATAGTCCACAGGCAGCGCGTCTTCGGCCTGTTCCTGATCCGGGTTATTGGCAAATACCTGTAGCTCGTTCGGCGCCAGATTCAGACGCACACCCCGGATGTTCTCATGGGACAGAATCCCCGCCCGCTGCAACGTGTTCTTCAGGGTCGCCCGATCCGCCATCACGACCTTGTCTCCGCCCCGGGGGATGACCCGGTTGTAATCCGGGAACTTGCCCTCGATCAGCTTGGAGGTAAAGGTATAGGCGCCAACCGTTGCCCGCAGGTGGTTGTCACCAATTACCAGGGTAACCGGGGTTTCCACATCATCCAGCAACCTGGCGAGTTCCAGCACGCCCTTGCGCGGAACAATGACCTGCCGTGGCTCCGGGCAGCCCGTTGGCAGCTCCAGATGGGCCATTGCCAGGCGATGGCCATCGGTGGCCACGGTCCGCACATGCCCCTGGTCCACTTCCAGCAGCAAACCGTTCAGGTAGTAGCGGACGTCCTGCTGGGCCATGGCAAACGCCGTTGCGTCCAGCATCCGACCGAGCTCCTTCTGCGGCAGCTCCAACCGAAAACTCTCCGCCTCGTCTTCCACGTTCGGGAAATGCTCAGCCGGCAGGGTCGACAGCGTAAAGTGACTCTTGCCACAACGCAGATGCAGCCGATCCCCCTCCAGCGCCAGTTCAATGGGTGCTTCTTCACCCAGCGCCCGACAGATATCCGCCAACTTGCGTGCGGGTACGGTTATTTGTCCCGGTTGATCCACGTGCACCGGCGTTACCCGGCCCACCAGTTCCACCTCCATATTGGTGCCGGTCAGGGTCAGGGTATTGTCTTCGGCCACCAGCAACACGTTGGAAAGCACGGGCATGGTCTGTTTCTTTTCCACCACGCCGGCAATGCTTTGCAGCGGGGTAAGCAGGGATTCACGGCTGATCGTCAGTTTCATGGCACTCAGCATTCTTTTAGGTTGGAAGGGTGAATGTTATTCGCCAACGCCCGGTATCAGGTGGTCAGCAATCTCATAAAGTTCTGATAATCCTCGCGGATACCCGGATCAGTCTCCTGCAGTTCCACGATTTTCTTGCACGCGTGCAGCACGGTGGTGTGGTCCCGGCCTCCAAACGCATCGCCTATCTCCGGGAGACTGTGGTTGGTCAGCTCCTTGGACAGCGACATGGCCACCTGGCGCGGACGCGTCACCGTCCGGGTCCGGCGCTTGGACAACAAATCCGCCACCTTGATCTTGTAGTACTCGGCCACCGTGCGCTGAATGTTGTCGATGCTGACCTGCTTTTCGTGCAGCGCCAGCAGATCCTTGAGACTCTCACGGATGAACGGAGGAGTAATCTCCGAGCCCGTGAAGTGAGCATTCGCTATCACCAGACGAAGCGCCCCTTCTAGCTCACGCACGTTCGACCGAATCTTCTGGGCAATAAAGAACGCCGCCTCACTGCTCAGCTTTACGTTCGCCTGATCCGCCTTCTTCATCAGAATCGCAACCCGGGTTTCCAGTTCCGGTGGTTCCACCATCACCGTCAGGCCCCAGCCAAACCGGGACTTGAGTCGCTCCTCCATGTCCACGATCTCTTTCGGAAACCGGTCACAGGTCACAATCACCTGTTGCCCCCCCTCCAACAGCGCGTTGAAGGTGTGGAAAAACTCTTCCTGCGAACGCTCCTTCCGGGCGAAGAACTGGATATCATCAATCAACAGCGCGTCCACCGACCGATAGTAGCGTTTGAACTCGTTAATCGCGTTCAACTGCAGCGCCTTGACCATATCCGCGACAAACCGTTCAGAGCGCAGGTAGGCCACTTTGGCGTTCGGATTCCGACGCACGATCTCGTTGCCTATGGCGTGCATCAGGTGGGTTTTACCCAGACCCACACCCCCGTAGAGAAACAACGGGTTGTAGGCCCCACCGGGATTTTCGGCGACCTGCATGGATGCCGCGCGCGCCAGTTGGTTGGATTTACCTTCCACGAAGGTTTCAAAGGTAAACCCCTCATTCAGGAAACTCTGGTGCTTGATATCACCTTCCACCTGCACCGGGCGACGCTCGTTCGCCGATTTCGGTCGCACCGCCGTGTTGTGACCGACACTGACCGCAACCCCTTTCTCTTCCTCGGTTACCCGACTGCCCGCCTCTTCCTGAATGCCGCCCTTGGCCTTGACCGGAACTTCCGAGCGGGTCACCGGCTCACTTTCCCGGGGTGCCGAGCCCACCTTCATGTTTACCCTGGGTGCCTGACCACCGTTCAGGTCCTTGAGAACTTCTTCTATACGCCTGAGATATTTTTCGTTCACCCAGTCCATTACGAACCGGTTTGGCGCGAACAGCATCAGCTGCCCTTCGCGGTGATCGGACTGAAGGGGCCTGAGCCAGGTATTGAACTGTTGTGCGGGAAACTCATCCCGGAGTACTTCAAGACATTGATGCCACATACTGTTCGGCACGACAGCCTGCTCCCGATAACCCAGAAATGTCTCAGATCAGAATGAGGAGACATCCAATCCATAGAGGTGACTTCGGATTCTAACCTGACCGCCCGATCAGTGAAAGGGTAAAACCGGTTTCATGAACAGCCTGTGGAAATTAAATAACTTATTTTTCAATTTACTACAGACTTACCTACAGCCTTGTGTACAGAATTTTTTTAGGGTTCGACTTACTCACACCCCTGTGTGTATACCCTGCGATTAACCCTGTGTGAAACCCCGTACGGATCGGTGGATAACTGCCTTCCGATTTCATCGCCGGACTTATTCACATTTCGTATGCCATCCGTCCACAGACCTTATCGCGGTTTGTCACAACCCTTATCAATATCCTAACTTCCTATGAAACAGCTTTTTTTTTCCCTTATCCACAGAAAACAGCCTAAGTAATAACAGTAATAAATAATCTTTTAAAAGAATTCTAAAAAGACCTATAGATTTAATTACTGGCCCGACGAACCGGACGCATAACCAGGTCCGCACAAGCCCCTAGCAATAACCATTGAATTTCCCCCCGCATTTGCATAGAATGCCGCTCCTGTTTTGGCTGTACATTTTCCAGCCAGTTAGGAATTCCCAACTTACGAATTGTGAGATCATCACCATGAAAAGAACGTTTCAACCAAGCGTCCTGAAGCGTAAGCGCGTTCACGGTTTCCGTGCCCGTATGGCCACTGCCAACGGTCGCAAGGTACTGTCTCGTCGCCGTGCAAAGGGCCGCGCTCGTCTGTCCGCGTAACCAGTTCGCCTCATGAAGGCTTTGAGTTTCCCGAAATCGCACCGGCTACTGCGCCCGGCCGATTACGGCAGAGTCTTCGATGACGTACAGCTGAAAGTTCCGCATCGGAATTTTCTGATCCTGGCGACACCGAATAACCTCGGTCACGCCAGGATCGGTTTGATTTTTTCAAAGAAAAACCTGAAGCTTGCGGTTCAGCGAAACCGGATAAAACGTCAGGTCAGGGAGACCTTCAGGCACCAGCCCGACTATCCGGGTCTGGACATCGTGGTACTGGGGCGCCAGGGGCTGGCGAGTCTCGATAACCACGCCATCCGGGCTTCGCTGACTGAGCTTTGGCAACGACTGAAGCGAAAACATCAGCAATCCCAGCCATCCCGGGCAAACTCATCAAAGCCTGCCGGTAGAGGAACGGGTTAATGCGCAAACTCCTGCTCTTGCCCATTCGCTTGTACCAGTATGCAATCAGCCCCCTGATGGCCAGTCATTGCCGCCATACCCCCACCTGCTCGCAATTCGCTGTTGAAGCCATTAGCCATCATGGCGCGGGAAAAGGTCTTTACCTCGCAATCCGTCGGTTATTGAGGTGTCATCCCTGGGCCGAAGGCGGTTATGATCCTGTGCCCGGCCTGGCAGAACCCGCAAACACCGAACTGGCACCTTGCCGGCAGGCTGATCATTCTCAAACCCCAACCCAGACCAGACAGTAACTCTATGGATATTCAACGCATCGTATTATTTGCCGGCCTGGCTATTGTCAGTTATCTGATGGTGCTTGCCTGGAATGAGGATTATCACCAGCAGCCGCCCACTGAGCAGGTCGCGGAAGCAGCGTCCTCCCAGGCGTCTACCGGGACCGATAGCATGGTGCTTCCCGAGCAGGAGCAAGGCGCTCAGAGCGGTGAAGAGTTCACCACCCCGGAGTCGGGCGAACAGATTGCCAGCTCCACCGACGCCGACGTGACGGTCGAAGGCCAGTTCGTCACTGTGCAAACCGATGTCCTGGACCTCACCATCGATCGGGTCAGCGGCAATCTGGTCCAGAGCTCCCTGACCGACTACGACAAGTCCCTGAACAGCACAGAACCGCTGAAACTGCTGACCAACACCGAATCCCGCACCTACGTCATGGAAAGCGGGCTGATCGGTCGCGACGGTCCGGACAGCCGGGCCAATGGCACCGCGCCGGTTTACCAGACAACGGCCAACAGCTACACCTTGGATGAAGGTCAGGATCAGCTCACGGTTGATCTCACGTTCACGACCGACGCCGGAGTGACAATTACCAAGCGGTACCAGTTCGAGCGGGACAGCTATGAGATCGATGTCCGGTATCTGATCAACAACGAGTCCGGTCAGCCCTGGAAAGGTAACTTCACTGGCAAGATCGTTCGTGACCAGGCCCCCGATCCGACCGCCCAGACCAGCATGGGGATCAAGGCGTTCCTAGGCATGGTGATGAGCTCACCGGAAGATCCGTACGAAAAGTTTGATTTCAGCGACTTGTCGGAAACGCCCATTAACCAGTCTGTGACCAACGGCTGGCTGGCTTTCCTGCAGCACTATTTCCTGGCCGCCTGGGTACCGGAACGTGACCAGCCGGCACAGTTCCAGACCACCCGCCGCGGGCCACTTTACGTGATGGGCTTTGTCTATCCAGCCACCACCGTGGCGCCCGGGGAAACCGTGGAAGTCGGGGCCCGTGCCTACGTCGGCCCGAAGATCATCGACCGTTTGGAAAACGTGGCACCGAACCTGGATCGCACCGTCGATTTCGGCTGGTTGTTCTTCATCTCTCTGCCGCTTTTCATCATCATGGAATGGTTCTACGGCCTGGTCGGCAACTGGGGTGTGGCTATCATCCTGTTGACGGTCCTGGTCAAGGCGGTGTTCTTCCATCTCTCCGCCACCAGTTACAAATCGATGGCCAAGATGCGGGCAGTTGCACCGCAACTGACCCGCCTGAAAGAACTGTACGGCGACGATCGGCAGCGCATGTCCCAGGAAATGATGGCTCTGTACAAGCGTGAAAAGATCAACCCGCTTGGTGGCTGCCTGCCGATCCTGGTGCAGATGCCGGTGTTTATCTCCCTGTACTGGGTACTGTTCGAGAGTGTTCAGTTGCGGCACGCACCGTTCATGCTCTGGATTCAGGATCTGTCCCAGATGGATCCGTACTTCATCCTGCCGATCCTGATGGGTGCCAGCATGTTCCTGCAGATGCACCTGAACCCGACACCACCGGATCCAATGCAGGCCAAGATCATGAAGATGATGCCGTTGATCTTCACCGTGTTCTTCCTGTGGTTCCCGGCCGGTCTGGTACTGTACTGGCTGGTGAACAACATTCTGTCAATCAGTCAGCAGTGGTACATTACCCGCAAGATTGAAGCAGAAACGGCAGCCAAGAAGCACTGACCAGTGCGACTGAACTGAACCAGACAGAGGCTCCTTCATGGAGCCTCTGTTGGTTGTGTGCCCAAGGAATTTCAGATGAGCCAGACTTCAGACACCATTGCCGCCATCGCCACCGCTCCCGGTCAGGCCGGTGTTGGCATCGTGCGGGTTTCGGGCCCGGCGGCGGCGGAGATCGCCCAGCAGATGCTCGGGTTTGCCCCGAAACCCCGGTACGCCCATTACGGCCCGTTTCTGGACCAGGACGGAGGTCTGATCGACGAGGGCATCGGGTTATTCTTCCCCAATCCCCACTCCTTCACGGGTGAGGATGTTTTTGAGCTTCAGGGCCATGGCGGTACCGTCATCCTGGATCTCCTGCTTCGGGAGGTTTGCAGCCGCGGTGCCCGCCTGGCTCGGCCGGGTGAGTTTTCCGAGCGCGCCTTCCTGAACGACAAGCTGGATCTCGCTCAGGCCGAGGCCATAGCCGATCTGATCGAAAGCAGCTCGGAACAGGCCGCCCGCTGTGCCGTGCGCTCCATGCAGGGGGTATTCTCCCGACGGGTGGATGACCTGGTGGATGCAGTGACTCACCTGCGTATCTACGTCGAGGCCGCCATTGATTTTCCTGAGGAGGAAATCGATTTCCTGGCCGATGGCAAGGTCGCCGGCGATCTGCAGCAACTGCTCGAGCGGCTGGAAACCATCCTGGCGGGGGCTCAGCAGGGCACCATCCTGCGGGATGGCATGAAAGTGGTCATCGCCGGCCGTCCCAACGCCGGCAAGTCCAGCCTGCTCAATGCCCTCGCCGGGCGCGAAGCCGCCATCGTCACCGCCATTGAGGGCACCACCCGGGACGTACTCCGGGAACATATCCACATTGATGGCATGCCCCTGCACATCATCGACACCGCCGGTTTGCGGGACAGTCCCGATGAGGTGGAACAGATCGGCATTGCTCGGGCCTGGGAGGAAATCCGTCAGGCCGACCGTATCCTGCTGATGGTCGATGCCACCACCACCTCCGAGACCGAGCCGCACGAGATCTGGCCCGACTTCATCGACCAGTTACCCGCCAATGCGCCGGTCTCGGTGATCCGTAACAAGGTGGATCTTTCCGATGAAGCCGTTGGCATTACCGAGGGTGATGGCCACAGCGCCCCGGTGATCCGGCTCGCGGCGAAGTCGTCGGCGGGACTGGAGACTCTCCGTGACCACCTGAAACAGTGCATGGGCTTTGCGAGCACCACCGAGGGCGGATTTCTGGCCCGTCGCCGGCATCTGGATGCGCTTGAACGGGCCAGGGAGTTCCTGTTGCAGGGGCAAGGCCAGCTCGAAGGCTACGGCGCCGGAGAGTTGCTCGCTGAAGACCTGCGGGCCGCCCAGGACGCACTCGGGGAAATCACCGGCCACCTGAGCCCGGACGAGCTGCTGGGCAAAATCTTCTCGAGCTTCTGCATCGGCAAGTAACCCGGATAAAACCGACTGGTTACCAATTGAAACGTTTTTCCCGGGTAATGGCCCGGGTCAGGGCGTGAATCTTGCGTTCTGACAACGACCTATTCGTGTCGTTTTCAATTGGGAGTAACAAGTCGTGGTTAAAACAGTCCTGGGTTCTGCGTTGGTTGGCCTGGTTATGGCGGGGTCCTGCGCGCAGGCGGCCGAACGGCTGTACCTGTACACCGAGAATTTCCCCCCTTACAACATGAGTGCCTCCGGTCGGGCCTTCGAGCACAACGTCGGAGACATCGACGGCTTGTGCACCGAATTGGTAACCGCCGCCCTGAAACAGACCAATCTTGAGTACCGCATCAAGCTGCGTAACTGGGATTACGGCTATAACCGGGCACTGAGTAAACCGAATCATGGCATCTTCTGTACCACCTACACTGAAGAGCGGGCGCCTCAGTTCCGATGGGTCGGCCCGTTGACCAAGAACCTGTGGACCATCTTTGCCCCGGCGGGCTCGGAGTTCGAGATGGACAGCCTCGACGATGCCCGGGACAAGGTCTTTGGCGGCTATCGCAACGACGTCAAATCGGAGTATCTGATCAAGCGGGGTTATGAGGTTTCGGCCCTGGACAGCGACGACCTCAACCCCAAGCGCCTGGAGCTGGGCCAGATCGATCTCTGGCTGGCTGATCGCCTTGGCGGACCTTACCTCGCCTCCCAGCAAAACGTCGAGGGGCTGGTACCGGTGTTCTCGTTCAACGACACGGAACTGTTCCTGGCCTTGAATCCGGAGACCTCGGATGAGATCGTCGATAGCCTGAACGCCGGCCTGCAATCCATCCGGGAATCCGGCATGTTCGAGGCCATTCAGACCAAATACGGTCTCTGAACGAGTTTTCCACAGCCTGAACGGTCCCCGACCCGGTGCGTGACCTCCCTGGTTACCGGATCGGCGGGGGCGTTTTCCATTGATTTAATTACGAAATTAAACACATATTCGGTAAACCCCTGATACCAGCTGAGCTAGACTGCCGCCCGCATCAAGAGCGACGCCACCGTTTGTTGTGGTAAAAAATTAAAGGAGAGAAAACGTGCGGCATCTGTCCCTGCTGGCAACCCTGGTGGCTTTCCTCGCCATCACCCCGAACAGTCAGGCTTCTGACAAGCTCTACTTCTACACTGAGAACTTCCCTCCCTACAACATGAGCGCCACCGGCCGCGCGTTTGAGCACAACGGGTCGAACGTTGATGGCCTGTGCACGGAAATGGTCAAGGCGATTCTGAAAAACACCGATCTCGATTACGTGATCAAGCTCCGTAACTGGGACTATGGCTACAACCGGGCCCTGAATAAGCCCAATCACGGTATCTTTTGCACCACTTACACCGAGGAGCGGGCACCGCGCTTCAAGTGGGTGGGGCCGCTGACCAAGAACCTGTGGACCATCTTTGCCCCGGCGGACTCGGAGTTCGAGATGGACAGCCTCGACGATGCCGAGGACAAGGTTTTTGGTGGCTACCGCAACGATGTCATGACCGAATACCTGCTGGCCCGAGGCTACGAGGTATCGGCCCTGGACAGCGACGACCTGAACCCCAAGCGTCTGGAGCTGGGCCAGATCGACCTCTGGATCGCCGATCGCCTCGCGGGCCCTTACTTCGCCTCGCAGCAGAACGTGGAGGGCCTGGTCCCGGTTTACTCGTTCAACGACACCGAACTGTTCCTGGCGATCAATCCCAGAACCCCGGACGAGGTTGTGGATAAGTTGAACGAGGCCCTGGAGCAGGTCCACGACTCCGGCATGTTTGAGGCCATCGAGACCAAGTACGGTCTCTGAGGTTCGGATTGGTTGCTCGCCGGGATTGTGGAGTCCCGGCGATGACCCGATAACGGCGGGTCCGGTCAGCCGGTGAAGGCCATGTCCTCGGCGTCCAGTTGCATCAGGTTGTTGGTGGGGCTCAGCATGCTGGTGGCGTGGGCCTGCGCCCGTGGCAGCAGCCGTTCGTAGTAGAACTCGGCGGTGGCCAGCTTGGCCTTGTAGAACGCCGCGGATTCCTCACCGCCCTTGCTCAGCCGGTCTGCGGCCACGGCCGCCTGGCGGGCCCAGATGTAGGCCATGGTGACGTAGCCGCTGTACATCAGGAAATCGTTTGCCGCCGCACTCACCACGTCCCGGTCCTTGCGGGCTGCCAGCATTACGCGGACGGTCAGCAGGTTCCATTGGGCGGTCAGTTTCAGCAGTTCCACGGCATACGGACGCAAACGCTTGTCGGTCAGGTGCTTGCGGGCGAAGTTGGCTACTTTCAGGGTAAAGTCCCGCACGGCCCCACCCTGGGTCATCAACAGCACCTTGCGCCCCAGAAGGTCCAGGGCCTGGATGCCGGTGGTCCCCTCGTAGAGCGTGGCGATCCGGGTGTCCCGGACAATCTGTTCCATCCCGTGCTCACGGATGTACCCGTGGCCACCAAATACCTGCATGCCAAGATTGGCGGCCTCACACCCCAGTTCGGTGAGGAAGCCCTTCAGGATCGGCGTTAGGAAGCCGAGTTTGTCGTCGTACCTGTCGGCTTTCTTCTGATCGCCCGTGGTGTGGCCCTCCACCATGTGGTCCGCCAGTCGGGCAGCGTAGTAGAGCATGGCCCGACCACCTTCGGCGATGGCCTTCTGGGTCAGTAACATCCGGCGCACATCGGCATGGTGAATCAGCGCGTCGGCGACCTGTTCCGGTTCCTTTTTGCCGGACAGAGCCCGCATGGAGCGGCGCTCCCGGGCATAAGCCAGCGCCCACTGATAGGACAGCTCTGCCGGACCCACACCCTGGATGGCGGTACCGATGCGGGCGGTGTTCATAAAGGTGAACATGCAGTTCAGGCCCTCGTTCTCCGGCCCGATCAGGTATCCGGTGGCACCGTCAAAGTTCATCACGCAGGTGGCGGACGCCTTGATGCCCATTTTCTTTTCCAGGCTGCCGCAGGTCACGGCATTGCGTTTGCCAACACCGCCATCGTCGGTCGGCAGGAACTTGGGCACGATGAACAGGCTGATTCCCCGGGTGCCCTTGGGTGCGTCCGGCAGGCGGGCCAGCACGATGTGGACAATGTTCTCGGTCAGGTCATGGTCGCCCGAGGAGATGAAAATCTTGGTACCGGTCAGTCGGTAGCTGCCATTGGCCTGGGGCTCGGCTTTGGTTTTTACCTGGCCGAGATCGGTACCGCATTGGGGTTCGGTCAGGCACATGGTGCCCGCCCAGCGACCCTCGGTCAGCGGGGCGAGGTAAGTGTGCTGCTGCGCCTCACTGCCATGCAGGAAAATGGTGTTCATGGCACCGAGGGACAGGCCCGGGTACATGGAGAACGACCAGTTTGCGGTGCCCATCATCTCCTGCTTGAGCAGGCCCATGGACGCGGGCAGGCCCTGGCCACCGAATTCCTCGGGCGCGGACAGTCCCTGCCAGCCGCCCATGGCGTACTGCTCGTAGGCCTCCTTGTAGCCCGTCGGGGTGGTGACGACGCCGTCTTCCAGCGTGCAGCCTTCCTCATCCCCGGTCTGGTACAGCGGGCTCAGCACCTCTTCGCAGAACCGGCCACACTCGGTGAGGATGGCGTCAACAATGTCCGGGGTGGCGTTACCACCGCTGGCAAGGCCCTGGTAGTGTCGGGGGTAATCGAACACTTCATTGAGCAGGAATTTCATGTCGCGCAATGGCGCCTTGTAAACCGGCATAACGGTTCCTCGTGTTCTCTTGATGTCAGGTTTGAGAGGTCAGTTTGGCCTCCATTGCTCTCTGTTTTACGGTATTACCCGTGCGCTGCCATTGACGAAAAGCACTCGCGCTCCTGTCAGGAAAGACAATTGGCTGAAATGACGAAACCGCCGAGAGGCCTTGACGCAGGCTGATCGGAGTGCCCGGGTACTGCGTATTCTTGGGCACAGTTGTTTCATCCATGTTCTGTTGCGCGAGTGTAAAAGTCATGCAAATCCCCTCTGTTAGCGTTGCTGTCTCTGGTCTGGTCCGGGTTCTCTGGGTATTGTTCGGGGTGGGGCTACTCGCCGGATGCGCGGGCCCCTCACTGGAGGATTACAGTGAGCGCGCGCCCGCGCTGATCCCGGACCAGTTCTTCACCGGCGAACTGTCGGCCCGGGGTGTGGTGAAGGACTATTCCGGTGAAGTGATCCGTACCTTCGACGCGGATATCTCCGCCTCCTGGGATGACGATGGCACTGGCACTCTGGACGAGGTCTTTCGGTTCGACGACGGCGAGGTCCAGACCCGGGTCTGGACGCTGGCTCCCGTCGAACAGGGGTATCGCGCCACGGCCGGGGATGTGGTCGAGCCCGGCATGATGGAGTGGCAGGGCAATGCCATTCACATGAACTATGTCCTGCGGGTGGCGTACGGTGACGGCACCCTGGACGTGCGCATGGACGACTGGATGTACCTGGTGACGCCGGACACCCTGATCAATCAGACCACCATGAGTAAGTGGGGCATTGAGGTCGGGGAGATCGTCCTGGTCATCCGGAAGAAATAGACTCACCTGACGATTTACAGACGCTGGAATCTCTTATGTGGAAGCAATGGCTGGTGGCACTGGTTTTGGTTGTAGTGGCGGCGGGCGCTGCGGTGGGGTATCAGAATCTGGGCGTCGAGGATGCGGCAAAGGCCGGTCGCGAGCGCCCGGCCAGCGTGGTGAACACCCGGTTGCCGGAACAGGATACCGTTCGGGATGTGGTCAAATCGGTGGGTAACCTCCGGGCCATGAACGCGGTGGCGCTGACCACCGAGGTCAGTGGCCGGGTGATTGCCCTGAACCTTCGGCCGGGCGACCGGGTCAGTGAAGGGGATGTTCTGTTGCGACTGGACGACCGTCAGGCCCGGGCCGATCTCCAAGTGATCGAATCCCAGTTGGCGGACAGCCGCCGACAGTTGGATCGGGCCCAGCGGCTGCGCTCGAACAACAGCGTATCCCAGGCTCAGGTGGACGCACTGAGGACCACCGTGATCGTCGCCGAGGCCCAGCTGGACGCTGCCCGGGTTCGGTTGGAAAATCACCGGATTGAAGCACCCTTTGATGGCGTGGTTGGGCTCAGCGACATTGCCGTTGGCGCCTATGTGAGTGCTGGAACGCCGGTAACCACCCTGGATTCCACCGACCGCATGGAACTGAATTTTGCCATCCCGGAGCGGTTCCTGGGTCAGGTCGGGCTGGGACAGCCAGTCACCGGGCGTTCGCCCGCTTTTCCCGAGATCCGGTTTACAGGCCAGCTCGCCGAGCTGGGCACCCGCATCAATGAACTCAGCCGGACCCTGCCGGTGCGGGCCCTGATTGATAATCCGAACGGTATGTTGCGTCCGGGGCAGTTCATGTCGGCGACCCTGACGCTCAGGGAGCGAGAGGCCCTGGTGATTCCGGAACAGGCGGTGATGATTCGGGGCGATGAACAGTATGTGTTTGTTGCCGAGGATGGCATTGCCCGACGGATCTCCGTCACCCTGGGATCGCGGATGCCGGGCAGGGTGGAAGTGGCCGAGGGACTGACCCTCGAGGATGCGGTGATTGTCACCGGCCAGGACCGCATCAGCAGCGGTGACCGCATCGAAGTGGTGGATGGCGAAAATGCCATTCCCGATAACCGCTTTAGCCAGTCCCTGGAGACCTGACCTTGATTCTCTCCGATGTCTCCATCAAGCGACCGGTATTCGCGACCGTTCTCAGTCTCCTGATTGTGGTGTTTGGCCTGGCCGCGTTGCTGGGGTTGCCGGTGCGGGAGTATCCGGACATCGATCCGCCGGTGGTGTCCATTTCCACGAACTATATCGGCGCTGCAGCGGAAGTGGTGGACACCCAGATTACCCAGGTTGTGGAGGGTGCAATCAGCGGTATTGAGGGCATCCGATCCATCGAGTCGTCCACCGAGCAGGGGGAATCCCGCACCAGCATCGAGTTTTCCACAGCCAGGGATGTGGATATCGCCGCCAACGATGTCCGGGATGCTGTGTCCCGGGTCGCCGATCAGTTGCCGGATGAAGCCGAGTCTCCGGTGGTTCGCAAGGCCGACTCCGACGCTCGCCCGATGATGTGGGTGACGCTGCGCAGCGATGTCTGGGACAGCGCCGAACTGAGTGATTTCGCCGATCGGGCACTGGCCGATCGGCTGTCCGTGCTTGATGGCGTGGCCGACGTCTCCATTGGTGGTGAGCGCCGTTACGCCATCCGGGTGTGGCTGGATCGGGAGCGTCTGGCGGCCCGGAACATTACCGTGGCCGAGGTGGAAGCGGCCCTGCGCCGCAACAACGTGGAGTTGCCCGCCGGTTCGGTGGATTCCTCCACCCGTAACTTCACCGTCCGGGCCGAGGGCCGGTTATCCACCGTCGACGAATTCCGGCGGCTGGTCATCCGTCGCGACGGTAACGACCTGCTGCGCCTCGGCGAGGTCGCGAATGTACAGATGGGCGTGGAGTCGGACGTCAGCCGGTTACGCGCCAATGGCCAGACTGCCATCGGCATGGGCATCATCCGCCAGTCCAAAGCCAACACCGTGGCGGTCTCCGATGCGGTTCAGGCGGAACTGGAAAAAATCCGGGAAACCCTGCCACCGGAAGTGACCATCGCCGAAAGCTACGACGAATCCATCTTTATCCGGGCGTCGATCAAGGAAGTGCTCATCACCCTGGCGATTGCCGTATCCCTGGTGATTTTGGTGATCTTCCTGTTCCTGCGCTCCTGGCGTGCGACATTGATTCCGGCGGTGACCATCCCGGTGGCGGTGATCGGCGCCTTTATCGGACTGGGCTTCCTGGGGTTTTCCATCAACGTACTGACCCTGTTGGCCGTCATTCTCGCCATTGGCCTGGTGGTGGATGATGCCATCGTGATGCTGGAGAACATCCAGCGCCGGATCGACGATGGTGAACCGGCGCTGCTGGCGTCCTACCGGGGCGCAAAGCAGGTCGCGTTTGCAGTCATCGCGACCACGTTGACCCTGGTGGCCGTGTTCGTGCCCATCTCGTTCATGGGCGGCAACATCGGTCGCCTGTTCGCCGAGTTCGGCTTTACCCTCGCCGCCGCGGTGGTGGTCTCCAGTCTGGTGGCGCTCACCCTGGCGCCCATGTTGTGCTCGAAATGGCTCCGGCACAGTCCGGAGTCGGCCGAGGGTCACCGCTTGTGGGCCGCCAGTGAGAAGGTTCTTGATGGCCTGACCAGCGGGTACCAGCGGTTGTTGAAGTTCTCCCTGAACCAGCCGGGCCTGCTGCTCGGTCTCGGAATCGCGGGCCTGATTGCCGCTGCGGTTATCTACCCGAAGCTGCCCCAGGAACTGGCGCCGACCGAGGATCGTGGCATCATCATCATGCCCACCAGCGCGCCCCGGGGATCGACGGTGGAGTATACCGATCACTATGTTCGTCAGGCCGAGGAGCAGCTGCTGCCCTACCTGGAATCCGGTGTCGCTGACCGGCTGTTGTCCATCGTCGGATTCCGCAACGAGGAAGACAACGCCTTCATGATCATGGGGCTGGTGCCCTGGGAGGAGCGGGACACCAAACAGCAGCAGATTACCAGTGAGTTGCGGGGCAAGCTCAGCCAGATCTCGGGGATCCGGACCGTGGCGGTAAACCCTGCGGGATTGGGGCAGCGTGGCTTTAACCAGCCGGTGGAGTTTGTCATCGCCGGGCCGGATTACGAATCGGTGCAGGCCTGGAGCGATGAACTCGTGGAACGGGCAAAGGAAAACCCCAATCTGCTGAATCTGGAAACCGATTTCGAGCTGACCCGCCCTGAGCTGCGCGTGTCCATTGACCGGGAACGGGCAGCGGATCTGGATATTACCGTCCAGGATGTCGGCCTGACCCTGCAGACCATGCTGGCCTCCCGTCAGGTCACCACCTATCTGGACCGGGGGCGGGAGTATGACGTCATTGTCCAGGCGTCGGACGCCGATCGGGCAACACCGGCGGATCTGGGCCAGATATTCCTGCGCCCCCGGGACGGTGGCAGCCTGATTCCCCTGCAGGCCCTGGTATCGGTCAGGGAGACCGGTGCCAATCCGGACCTGCGCCGCATCGACCGGCTGCCGGCTGTGGTCATCAGTGCGTCGCTGGCAGATGGGTACGATCTCGGGTCGGCCCTGACTTACCTGAACAACCTGGCTGTGGATAACCTGCCGCCGGAAGCCCGGGTCAGTTACAAGGGCCTGTCCCGGGAGTTCGAGGAATCGTCCGCGGCCATTTATCTGACCTTCGGGCTGGCATTCGTGATCGTCTTCCTGGTGCTGGCCGCACAGTTCGAAAGCTGGATTCACCCCCTCATCATCATGCTCCCGGTGCCGCTGGCCGGGACCGGTGCCTTGCTGGCCCTGTGGTGGTCCGGCATCAGCCTGAACATCTACAGCCAGATCGGCATCATCATGCTGCTGGGGTTGATGGCCAAGAACGGGATCCTGATTGTCGAGTTTGCCAACCAGCTGCGGGACAAGGGGTATGCGGTTAAAGACGCGATTCTGGAAGGGGCCGGTCTGCGTTTCCGGCCGGTATTGATGACCACCATCTCGACGGTGTTCGGCGCGGTCCCGCTGGTGATTGCCACCGGCGCCGGCGCAGAGAGTCGGGCCGCCATCGGCATGGTGATTCTGGGCGGGTTGGTGTTTGCCACCACCCTGACGCTGTTCATCATCCCGGTGCTGTATAACCTGCTGGCGCGTTTTGCCAAGTCCACCAACGCCGTGGAGATGGAGCTGGAACGCCAGGCTACCGGTTCGGCCGGGGGCTCCGGCATGGCCGCGGCGCCCCGGAAACGGGCGGACGACTTCTGAGGTCGGGACCGCCGTTCAGAGTGTGGAGGGAAACGCCATCTGGCCGTGAAAGACTTCGTCCGGGTGCACGTCTACGCAGAGCACCTGGACACCGGACCGGGTCGGAAGGCTGGTCGACAAGGTGATGGTGCGTTTGGCGTCGGGCAGGGCGACGTAGGGCCGGGAGCTGTTGATATGTTGCGGTCGCTCCAGGGCGTTACGGAAGTATTCCCGATGGCCCCAGCGTGCACCAGCCGAATGGTACAGGGGGTTGAATTTGCCCCGATTGAGATCCTGGCTGGCGTGAGCCAGGTTGCCCTGCTGTACACCATTGCCGTCCAGTACGAAGCAGCGCTTTACCCCGTCCAGTTCCAGCAGGCGCTGGCAAGCGAGGCGGAAATCGTTGCCGCGCGCCAGACCGTGGCAGGCATCCATGATCTCGAAGCGTAACAGGCGCAGGTAATTTTCCTGGTCCCGATGGTCCTGCAGCGTCCACTCGCTGGCGTCGGTCACCACCGTTCGCAGCCGGGATTCCGATTTATCCACAGTGGCGTCGGCAATGATCCCAGGCCGGGCAAACAGGAACCCCTGCAACAGGTCGGCTTCAGTAGCCAGGGCGATTCTGGCCTGAGCACCATTTTCGATGCCTTCGAGCAACACCATGCTGCCGCTCTCTCGGATCATCCGTACCAGACTCTCCAGCAACAGTCGGGCCCGATTGTTGGTCTCCGCGTTGACCAACAGGCTGCGGTCCAGCTTTACGATCAGCGGGTTGATTTGCCACAGGCGCTCGAAATTGGAATCGCCCATGCCGAAATCATCGATCGCAATCTGAAAACCCAGGGTTTTGGCATTGTGGATAAATGCCATCAATGCGCCGGGGTCTTCCGACGCGGTTTCCACCAGTTCCAACACTACTTTTTCCGGGTGGATGCCGTGGCGTTTGCATTGGGCAGCCAGGCGTTCCAGGGAGGCCTCGGGGTGGACACAGGTGTCGGGGTTGATGTTCAGGAACAGCCAGACCGGACTGGATTGGGCCGAGTAATTGGCCAGATGCAGGTGCAGCAGGTGTTTGTCCAGTTCTGCGGTCTGACCCCGTGCCTGCGCTTGCTCGAACAGGCTCACCGGTGACACCGGCTGACTGCGCCGGCTCACGCGTACCAGCGCCTCGTAACCGACGAGTTTCTGATGGGTTGGACTCAGAATCGGCTGGTACACGGACTGGAATTCGTGACTGTGGATAACGTTGGAATCGGGGGTCACCCCGATCCCGGCATGGCTACGGCGTGAAAGCCGGACTACGCTGCTCATGGTCAGCACCCTCGGACCTTGCTGTTGTTGGAGCCGTCCTGGCCATGGATTAACATCAATAGGATGGTAACGACTCGCGAAATCCGTGCCAAAGCCGGTGAGAGCAGCAAACACGTGAGACAAAGGGTCTGAAACCGGGCCGGGAATTAAACGACTGCACAAAAAGGGTGCGCATCCCTGGGTGTTCGACGCCCGCACGCCCTAAAACAGGTTGCGTCAGGGTGACACCGTCAGTGCCTGTGGGAGTCTGCGCCCGCTGGCCGGGAAAAGAGTGGTGAAATCTGTGGATAATTTATTGGACAACCTTCGGATAAGCTCTGGACATATATTTTAAAAATAAATAAAAACAAAACGTTATATGTAATTCAGGGCTGGTTAACCGGTACCCCGGGATGTGGATAACTGTCTTGAAAACTTTTGTGAGAAGACCCTTACAAGCGTTTGAAAAATTGAGAATTTCGGTATTCCACTACGCAAGCACCCCCGCATTTCCGGCCGGTTTAGCCGCTCCCGGGGCGTCACTGGCTTTCCACCTGCCCCGGCTCTGGTTAAAATTTGCACATTCCGACTGCAATTTCATGGATCAGGCGTTATACTCGCCGGCCTGTTTTTATCCCCCGATTTCCGAGGTGAACTGTGGATTTCCCGACCCGTTTCGATGTCATTGTCATTGGTGGTGGCCACGCCGGTACCGAAGCCGCGCTGGCAGCGGCGCGCATGGGTTCCCAAACCCTGCTGCTGACCCACAACATTGAGACCCTGGGCCAGATGTCCTGCAATCCGGCCATCGGCGGTATTGGCAAAAGCCATCTGGTCAAGGAAATTGACGCGCTCGGTGGCGCCATGGCGAAAGCGACGGATCTGGCCGGTATCCAGTTCCGGGTACTCAATAGCCGTAAGGGGCCGGCCGTACGCGCAACCCGGGCTCAGGCTGATCGGGTGCTGTACAAGGCGGCGATTCGTCACGAGCTGGAAAATCAGCCCAACCTGACCCTGTTCCAGCAGGCCGCAGACGACCTGATTGTCGAGAACGACGAGGTCACCGGCGTGGTGACCCAGACCGGCATCCGTTTTAATGCCAGAACCGTCGTGCTGACCACGGGTACCTTCCTCGGCGGAGTTATCCACATCGGCATGCAGGCCCATTCCGGGGGTCGTGCGGGCGATGCCCCGGCGAATGCGCTGGCCCAGCGTCTGCGCGAACTGCCATTCAATGTCGGCCGATTGAAAACCGGCACGCCGCCACGCATCGATGCCCGTTCCGTGGATTTCTCGGTGATGGAGCAGCAATGGGGGGATAACCCCGCGCCGGTGATGTCTTTTACCGGCAGCCGGGACCAGCATCCCGAGCAGATATGCTGTTACGTGACCCGCACCACCGAGCGGACCCACGACATCATTCGCAGCGGTTTCGATCGGTCGCCGATGTTCGCCGGTAACATCGAGGGCATCGGCCCGCGTTATTGCCCGTCCATCGAGGACAAGGTCAACCGGTTCGCCGACAAGGACTCACACCAGATCTTTGTCGAGCCCGAGGGTCTGACCACCAACGAGTTGTACCCGAATGGCATATCCACCAGCCTGCCGTTCGACATCCAGCTGGAAGCCGTGCGCTCGATTCCGGGGTTTGAGAACGCCCACATCACCCGGCCGGGTTATGCCATCGAGTATGACTTCCTGAACCCGCAGGACCTGCGCCACACCCTGGAAACCAAGTTCATCCAGGGCCTGTATTTTGCCGGCCAGATCAACGGCACCACCGGCTATGAGGAAGCGGGCGCCCAGGGTCTGTTGGCCGGCATTAACGCCGCACTGCGGGCCCAGGAGAAGGAGGAGTGGTATCCCCGGCGGGATGAGGCCTACCTGGGTGTGTTGGTGGATGACCTGATCACCATGGGTACCTCAGAGCCGTACCGCATGTTCACCAGCCGGGCGGAATACCGCCTGATCCTGCGCGAAGACAACGCCGACCTGCGGCTGACCGAGACCGGTCGCAAGCTCGGCCTGGTGGACGACGAACGCTGGCAGAAGTTCAACGACAAGCGTGAGGCGATTGGCCAAGAACGCAGTCGCTTGGAGTCCACCCGTATCCATCCCGACACCGACGCGGGGGAACGGGCCAATGGCTTTCTCAAACAGCCAATGAACCGGGATCAGACTCTGGCCGAACTGCTGCGCCGTCCCGAAATCGACTACAGCCACATTGCCGAGATCGGGGCGGAGCACGCCGAGGATCCGAACGTTGCCGATCAGGTCGAGATCGAGATCAAGTACGAGGGTTACATTTCCCGTCAGGCGGACGAGATTGAGCGCCTGCGCCGGAACGAGAACACCGCGCTGCCGGTGGATCTGGATTACGACGTCATTGGCGGCCTGTCCAATGAGATCAAGCAGAAACTGAAAGCGGTCCGTCCGGAGACCGTGGCCCAGGCATCCCGGGTTCAGGGGGTCACGCCGGCGGCGGTCAGCCAGATTCTGGTGCACCTGAAAAAACGCGATCTGCTGCGTAAACAGAGTGCCTGATCTGATCCCATGACCAACGCACTCTGGCAGCGCCAGCTCCGGGACGGGCTGGCAACGATGGACCTGTCCCTCAGCGAGGCCCAGCAACAGCAGTTGCTGGCGTTTCTGGCCCTGCTCAACAAATGGAACCGGGCCTATAACCTGACGGCCGTCCGCGATGAACGGGAGATGGTGTCCCGGCAGTTGCTCGACAGCCTCAGCATTCTGCCCTGGGTGACCACCGAACACCTGCTTGATGTGGGTGCCGGTGGTGGTCTGCCCGGAATCCCGCTGGCGATCGCCCTGCCCGAACGCCGGTTTACCCTGCTCGACAGCAATGGCAAGAAAACCCGCTTCCTCAACCAGTGCGTGCTGGAACTGGGGCTGGGTAATGTCGAGGTGATCCACGGCCGGGCCGAAGCCTGTGCGCCGGAGCAGCCGTTCAGCCAGATCAGCAGCCGGGCTTTTACCGCGCTCGAGAACCTGGTGACCTGGTGTGGTGATCTGCTGGCAAATGAGGGTGAGTTCCTTGCCATGAAAGGCCAGTTTCCGGATGATGAGGTGGCTGCCCTTCCGGCCGGCTGGCAGGTAACCTCCCATCGGTCCCTGGCAGTACCCGGCGCCGACGGTGACCGACACCTGCTGGTGATCGCCCGGGCAGATCATTCCCAGTAACCCGCGAACAGGAGGCGAGACATGGCGCGCGTGATTGCAGTGACCAATCAGAAAGGCGGTGTGGGTAAAACCACCACCTGCGTGAACCTTGCTGCGTCTCTGGCCGCCACCAAGCGTCGGGTCTTGCTGGTGGACATGGATCCCCAGGGCAATGCCACCATGGGCAGCGGCGTCGACAAAAATGCCCTGGAACTGTCCGGTTACGATCTGCTGACCAAGCGGGCGTCCGCAGCCGAGGTTACCTTTCTGGCTGAGGCCTCCGGTTTTGACATTCTGCCCGCCAACGGCGACCTGACCGCGGCGGAAGTGGAGCTGATGAACGAGATTGGCCGCGAGCATCGCCTGCGCCTGGCGCTCAATACGGTCCGCGACAAGTACGACTACATTCTCATCGACTGCCCGCCTTCCCTGAGCCTGCTCACGGTCAACGCCCTGTCCGCGGCGGATTCCGTACTAATCCCCATGCAGTGCGAGTACTACGCACTGGAGGGCCTGGCGGCCCTGATGAACACGGTCGAACAGATCCAGGAAACCGTGAACCCGAATCTCCAGGTCGAGGGTATCCTGCGCACCATGTACGATCCCCGCAACAGTCTGACCCTGGATGTGTCCGGCCAGCTCAGCGAATATTTCGGCGACAAGGTCTACCGGGCCGTCATTCCACGGAATGTCCGGCTGGCCGAGGCCCCGAGTTATGGCATGCCTGCCCTGAAATACGACCGCGCCTCCAAGGGGGCGGTAGCCTACCTGGCCCTGGCCGGCGAGATGGTTCGTCGCCATGGCTCAACAAAGACATCCGCGCCGGTTGCGGTGTAACATACCGCCCTGTCACTCAATAACGCACAACGAATTTCAACGGGAAGAATGACTGACACCATGGCGGCGAAGAAACGAGGATTGGGCGAGCGCGGACTGGGCGCCCTGCTGGCGGGCTCAAAGGTTAACCTCGATCAGGAGTTGAAGGACCACGACGGCGAACTGCGCGAGGTGCCGATCGACCTGGTCCAGCGTGGCCGGTTTCAGCCCCGGCGAGACATGGATCCGGCCGCCCTGCAGGAGCTGGCGGATTCCATTCGCCAACAGGGTGTCATGCAGCCTGTGGTGGTTCGCCCCGTTGCCGAGGGTCGTTACGAGCTGATTGCCGGCGAACGTCGCTGGCGCGCGACCCAGATGGCCGAGCTGGACAGTATTCCCGCCATCATTCGTGACGTGCCCGATGAAGCCGCCATCGCCATGGCGCTCATCGAGAACATCCAGCGTGAAAACCTCAATCCCATTGAGGAAGCCTTCGCCCTCCAGCGGCTCCAGGACGAATTCGGCCTGACCCAGGCCCAGGTCGCCGAGGCCGTGGGCAAATCCCGCACCACCATCACCAATCTGTTGCGTCTGATCGGTCTGACCGAAGATGTGCGCCTGATGCTGGAGCATGGTGATCTGGAAATGGGCCATGGCCGGGCCATGTTGACCCTGCCACCGGAGCAGCAGATGCTGGTCGCCAAGCAGGTGGTCGCCAAGTCCCTGTCCGTCCGCCAGACTGAAGCCCTGGTTCGCCGGGTTCAGCAGGAGAAGCCGGGCCAGAAGGCCTCCGGGCAGGCCGCGGTAGATCCGAACATCCGGGCATTGCAGGATGACCTGGCCGAACGCCTCGGCGCCCGGGTGTCCATCGCTCACGGTCAGCGCGGTAAGGGCAAGCTGGTGATCGAGTACAGTTCCCTGGACGAACTGGACGGCATTCTCGGCCATATCAAGTAATTTGGCCCGATTGTCTGATTCCTTCGGACGCCTACGAAAGTTTGCATTCCCGAATTTACACAACATGTAGTGTTGTTAAGACGGTCACTCGCCTATTTGTGTCCCATCCGGCGCAACGTCAGTCGTTAAGCCCTTTCTGACCGGTTTTTGCGGAACCCGGTTTTGTTGATTCGTGCACATTGAACACATATAATCTGCGGCGCTCGTATCGGTGTATTTGTCTAATTTTTAAACTGCATCGGGTTAAAGGCACCGTACTCCCGGGAAAAAAATGACGCAGACGACTCCGAGCGGTATTCGCCGCCCGCCTATCGCACGATGGTTTGTCATAGAAAGTGTGGTACTGGTCGTCGTCAGCCTGGCGTTTTTACTGTTTCGAGGCCAGGTGTCAGGTTATTCAGCGCTATTGGGCGGTCTCATTTTTCTTCTGCCCCACGGTTATTTTGCGCTCAAGGCATTCCGCTATTCCGGCGCGCGGTCTGCCAAGAAGATCATGAGTTCTTTTTACCAGGGTGAGGCCGGCAAGCTCATCCTGTGCGCCATCTCTTTCACGATGGTGTTCAAATGGATTCAGCCGCTTGATGTAGCGGCACTTTTTTTAACATTTGCGATCATGCTGGTCACCAACTGGTTGACACCGCTTCTGGCGGGCAGCAATACGCAGCAAAGCTAACTGGACCTGGGAAACCGTTATGGCAGGAAGTGCATCCGAATATATTCAGCATCACCTCCAGAACCTCACCTACGGTAAGCTGCCGGCAGGCTATGAGCGTGCCGACGGAACCGTAATCGAAGACGCCACCTGGACACTGGCTCACACGGCGCAGGAAGCGTCGGACATGGGTTTCTGGGCGGTACACGTGGACTCGTTGGGCTGGGCGGTCGGTCTCGGCGTCCTGTTCCTGTTTCTGTTCCGCATGGCGGCCAAGCGCGCGACCTCCGATCAGCCCGGTGGCCTGCAGAACTTCGTTGAAGTGATGGTCGAGTTCGTCGACAACAGCGTCAAGGAAACCTTCCACGGCAAGAACAAGGTCATTGCCCCGCTGGCGTTGACCATCTTCTGCTGGATCTTCCTGATGAACCTGATGGACCTGGTGCCGGTGGACTTCCTGCCGCAGCTGTTCCATCTGGCGGGCGCCGACTACATGAAGGTCGTACCGACCACCGACGTCAACGTGACGCTGGGCATGTCCCTGTCCGTCTTCTTCCTGATTATTTTCTACAGCCTGAAGGTCAAGGGCGTGGGCGGCTTCCTGGGCGAACTGACCCTGCATCCGTTTTCGTCTGACAACCTGTTCCTGAAGATCCTGTTGGTGCCGGTGAACTTCCTGCTGGAGGGCGTGAGCCTGATCGCCAAGCCGATCTCACTGGCCTTGCGTCTGTTCGGTAACCTTTACGCCGGCGAGCTGATCTTCATCCTGATTGCGCTGCTGCCCCTGTGGGCTCAGTGGACGCTGTCTGTACCCTGGGCGATTTTCCACATCCTGGTCATCACCCTGCAGGCATTCATCTTTATGATGTTGACGATCGTGTACCTGAGCATGGCTCACGAAGACAGTCACTGATCGGACTTCATTAAGCCGTAGTTTTAAACCCTAACCGTTAAACTGAAAACCTAAACTGAAAACTGGGAGTTATCATGGAAACTGTAGTTGGAATGACCGCGATTGCCGTTGCACTGCTGATTGGCCTGGGTGCCCTGGGTACTGCGATTGGCTTTGGTATCCTCGGTGGCAAATTCCTGGAAGGCGCTGCGCGTCAGCCGGAAATGACTCCGATGCTGCAGGTCAAGATGTTCATCGTTGCTGGTCTGCTGGACGCCGTAACCATGATCGGTGTTGGTATCGCACTGTTCTTCACCTTCGCCAACCCGTTTGTCGGCCAGATCGCCGGTTAATCGAGTCGAGTACCGGGGCTTTTCCCCGGTCATATGATTCTTAACAACACAGGCGAGAGGTGAAGACGTGAACATTAATTTGACGATGATTGGTCAAGCCATCGCGTTCTTTATCTTTGTCGTCTTCTGCATGAAATACGTGTGGCCGCCTATCATGGCCGCACTGCAGGAGCGTCAAAAGAAGATCGCTGACGGACTGGCTGCCTCAGACCGCGCGGCGCGCGATCTGGAACTGGCTCAGGAAAAGTCAGCTCAGGAACTGCGTGAAGCGAAACAGCAAGCAGCTGGTCTGGTCGAAGAGGCCAACAAGCGCGCGGCCGCGATTGTGGAAGCATCGAAAGATGACGCCCGCAAGGAAGGCCAGAAGCTGATTGAGCAGGCCAAGGCCGAAATTGAACAGGAACGGAATCAGGCCCGTGATGCCCTGCGTGCAGAAGTTGCCGCAATTGCTGTCGCCGGTGCTGAGAAGATCCTGGAAACCTCTGTCGATGCCTCCAAGCACAACGAGATGTTGGAAAAACTGGCGGCAGAACTTTAAACGACGAGGTTCATCATGGCAGAACTGAGAACGCTGGCCCGTCCTTACGCAAAAGCAGCATTCAAGGCCGCCCAGGAGCATGAGCAACTGGCTGACTGGTCCCAGGTGTTGACGGTTGCCGGACAGGTCACCGCGAACGAAGACATTCGACAGCTTCTCGCGAATCCGGGTCTGGAAGAGTCGAAGAAAGCCGAACTGATCCTCGAGGTCGCCGAAGACGGCGTCAACGATCAGATTCGCAATTTCTTCGCTGTACTGGCGGAAAACCGCCGGCTGACTCTCCTTCCTGAGATTGCAGCGCTCTTCAACATGTACCGGGCTGATCTGGAGCGCACTGTTGATATCGAAGTTACCGCAGCCTATGAGCTGACGGACGAACAGCAACAGAAGCTCGCCCAGGCACTCTCGACCAAACTCGAGCGGAAAGTGTCAGTCGCAGCGTCAATGGACAAGTCTCTGATTGGTGGTGCAATTATTCGCACCGGCGATCTGGTCATTGACGCTTCTGTACGCGGTAAGCTGACCAAGCTGGCCGACGCTCTGGGCTCCTGATTTCAGCACAAGGTTTGAGGATATTGGCATGCAGCAACTGAATCCATCCGAGATCAGTGACATCATCAAGAAGAGAATCGAGAAGCTCGATATCTCTTCCGAAGCAAAGAACGAAGGTACGATTCTGTCCGTCTCTGACGGCATCGTACTGATCCACGGTCTCGCCGACGTCATGTACGGTGAGATGATTGAATTTGCCAACGGCACCTTCGGCATGGCTCTGAACCTGGAGCGTGATTCCGTTGGTGCAGTTGTTCTGGGTGACTACGAAGGTCTGGCCGAAGGCCAGAAAGTTCGTTGCACCGGCCGCATCCTGGAAGTTCCGGTTGGTCCGGAGCTGATGGGTCGCGTGGTTGACGGTCTGGGCAACCCGATCGACGGCAAGGGCGAGCTCGGCACCGAGCTGACCTCTCCGGTGGAGAAGGTTGCCCCCGGCGTTATCGCACGTCAGTCCGTTGATGAGCCGGTCCAGACGGGTCTGAAAGCTATCGATACCATGGTTCCGGTTGGCCGCGGCCAGCGTGAGCTGATCATCGGTGACCGTCAGATTGGTAAGACCGCTGTTGCGATCGACGCGATCATCAACCAGAAAGACACCGGCATCAAGTGTATCTACGTGGCCGTTGGCCAGAAGCAGTCTTCCATCGCCGCTGTCGTGCGCAAGCTGGAAGAGCACGGTGCCATGGATCACACCATCGTGGTTGCCGCCGGCGCTGCCGATCCGGCCGCGATGCAGTTTCTGGCGCCGTACTCCGGTACGTCCATGGGTGAATACTTCCGTGACCGTGGCGAAGACGCTCTGATCGTGTACGACGACCTGTCCAAGCAGGCCGTGGCTTACCGTCAGATCTCCCTGTTGCTGCGTCGTCCGCCGGGTCGTGAAGCTTACCCGGGTGACGTATTCTACCTGCACTCACGTCTGCTCGAGCGCGCTTCCCGCGTGAACGCCGATTACGTTGAGCAGCTGACCAACGGCGAAGTGAAAGGCCAGACCGGTTCCCTGACCGCGCTGCCGATCATCGAGACCCAGGCCGGCGACGTTTCCGCGTTCGTACCGACCAACGTGATCTCCATTACCGACGGTCAGATCTTCCTGGAAACCAACCTGTTCAACTCCGGCATCCGTCCGGCGATGAACGCCGGTATCTCCGTATCCCGGGTAGGTGGTTCGGCCCAGACCAAGATCATGAAGAAGCTTGGCGGTAACATCCGTCTGGCTCTGGCCCAGTATCGTGAACTGGCGGCTTTCGCACAGTTTGCTTCCGACCTTGATGAAGCAACCCGTAAGCAGCTTGAGCACGGTCAGCGAGTAACGGAACTCATGAAGCAGAACCAGTACAGCCCGATGTCTGTGGCTGAAATGGGTACGGTTCTGTTTGCAGCCAACGAAGGCTTCCTGGACGACGTTGATGTCGACAAGGTTGTGAAGTTCGAAGCGCAGATGCTCGACTGGATGCGCTCCGAGCAGAAAGACCTCCTCGACAAGATCAACGAGAAAGGCGATTACAACGATGAAATCGCTGCCGGCCTTAAAGCTGCACTTGAGAAATTCAAGACCACTCAGAGCTGGTAAGAGAAAGGGCCTGCACGGTGGTGCGGGCCGCTTTTCGTAGCAATGAGTGTCTAACTTGAGAAGGCAGTGAGTTATGGCCGTCGGCAAAGAAATACGTAACCAGATTTCAAGCATCAAGAGCACGCAGAAAATCACCAGCGCCATGGAAATGGTGGCGGCGAGTAAGATGCGTAAGGCTCAGGAGCGCATGCAGGCGACTCGCCCGTATGCCGATAAGATGCGTCAGGTGATCGGGCACATTGCCAAGGCGAATGCTCAGTACAAGCACCCGTTCATGGTCGAGCGCGAGGTCAAGCGCGTGGGCTATATTGTGGTGTCGACTGATCGTGGCCTCTGCGGTGGTCTGAACATTAACCTGTTCAAAGCGCTTGTCCGTGACATGAAAGCGTGGAAAGAAAAAGGGGTGGAATCCGATCTGTGCGCCATCGGACAGAAAGGTGCTTCCTTTTTCCGGAGCTACGGCGGCAACGTCGTTGCGGCACTGACCCATCTGGGGGACAGGCCCAGCTCTGAAAAACTCATCGGCAACGTCAAGGTTATGCTGGATGCGTTCTCGGAAGGCAAAATCGACCGTCTTTATGTGGTCAGCAACGAGTTCGTAAACACCATGACCCAGAGCCCGAAGGTGGAGCAGCTTCTGCCCCTGCCGGAAAGCGAAGACGAAGAAGAGATCAAGAACCAGTGGGATTATCTCTACGAGCCCGATGCCAGGCAGATCCTCGATGGCCTTCTGCCACGTTTTATTGAATCCCAGGTGTACCAGGGTGTGGTAGAGAATCTGGCATGTGAACAGGCAGCCCGAATGATCGCCATGAAGAGCGCAACTGATAACGCCGGTGGCATCATCGACGAACTTCAGTTGGCCTACAACAAGGCGCGTCAGGCAGCCATCACCCAAGAGATTTCGGAGATTGTGAGCGGCGCGGCTTCGGTCTGATGCCGTCCACAGTCCAACTGGTTTTATTGACTACTTAAGATAACGAGGAACCGAGCATGAGTAGCGGACAAATCGTTCAGATCATTGGCGCGGTTATCGACGTGGAATTCCCACGTGACTCCGTACCCAACGTATATGACGCACTGCTGCTTGAAGGTGGCGAAACAACTCTGGAAGTCCAGCAGCAGCTGGGTGACGGCATTGTTCGTACCATCGCAATGGGCAGCACCGAAGGCCTGAAGCGTGGCCTGAAAGCAGAAAACACTGGCAAGGCAATCTCGGTACCGGTTGGTACCCAGACCCTGGGCCGTATCATGGACGTTCTGGGTCGCCCCATCGACGAAGCCGGCGAGATCGGCGAAGAAGAGCGTTGGGCGATTCACCGCAAGGCACCGGGTTACGCAGATCAGTCTGCCTCTGCCGACCTGCTGGAAACCGGCATCAAGGTTATCGACCTGATCTGCCCGTTCGCCAAGGGTGGTAAGGTTGGCCTGTTCGGCGGTGCCGGTGTTGGTAAGACCGTTAACATGATGGAGCTGATCAACAACATCGCGAAAGAGCACTCCGGTCTCTCCGTATTCGCCGGTGTTGGTGAGCGGACCCGTGAAGGTAACGACTTCTACTACGAAATGAAGGACTCCAACGTCCTTGATAAAGTAGCGATGGTCTACGGTCAGATGAACGAGCCTCCCGGAAACCGTCTGCGTGTGGCCCTGACCGGTCTCACCATGGCCGAGAAGTTCCGTGACGAAGGCCGTGACGTCCTGTTGTTCGTTGACAACATCTACCGTTACACCCTGGCGGGTACCGAAGTCTCGGCCCTGCTCGGCCGTATGCCGTCCGCGGTAGGTTACCAGCCGACCCTGGCCCAGGAGATGGGTGAGCTGCAGGAGCGGATTACCTCCACCAAGACTGGTTCCATCACGTCTATCCAGGCGGTCTATGTACCGGCGGATGACTTGACCGACCCGTCTCCGGCGACCACCTTCTCGCACCTTGATGCGACCGTGGTACTGAGCCGTGACATCGCCTCCAAGGGTATCTACCCGGCGATCGACCCGCTCGATTCCACCTCCCGTCAGCTGGATCCGCTGGTCATCGGTGACGAGCATTACGAAGTGGCCCGTGGCGTGCAGACCAATCTGCAGCGCTACAAGGAGCTGAAAGACATCATCGCCATCCTGGGTATGGACGAACTGTCAGAAGAAGACAAACTGACCGTTGCCCGTGCCCGTAAGATCGAGCGTTTTCTGTCCCAGCCGTTCCACGTTGCTGAAGTATTCACCGGTTCTCCCGGTAAGTACGTGTCCCTGAAGGAGACCATCAGCAGCTTTAAGGGCATCCTCAACGGTGACTATGACGATATGCCTGAGCAGGCTTTCTACATGGTTGGTACCATTGAGGAAGCGGTCGAGAAAGCGAAGGAAATGAAGAGCAAGGCCGAGAAGTAATTTGAGCCGTTGCACTTGTTTCCGGATCGATCAGAGAGGCAACTGACATGGGTATAACCGTGCATTGTGATGTGGTAAGTGCCGAAACAAAGATCTATTCCGGATTGATTGAGATGCTGATCGCTGCGGGCTCTGAAGGTGACCTGGGTATTGCCCCGGGTCACACCCCGCTGCTGACCCAGCTGAAGCCGGGTCCCATTCGGATCATCAAGCAGGGCGGTGAGGAAGAAATTCTTTACGTGTCCGGCGGGTATCTGGAGGTCCAGCCCAATCTGGTAACTTTGCTGGCTGATACTGCGGTTCGTGCCAAGGATGTGGACGAAGCCGCGGCGCTCGAGGCGCAGAAAGAAGCCGAGAAAGCACTTGCCGACAAGACCGGTGAATTCGAGTACTCCCGTGCCGCTGCAGAACTGGCCGAGGCTGTTGCTCAGCTTCGCACCATCCAGCAGCTGCGTAACAAAATGCGCTAAGCATTTTCGTTTCGGGTTTGCCGAACACCAAAGCCGCATCCTGCGCGGCTGGAAATCCAACGCCCAGCGTTGGGACTCCGGCCATACGGGTTGCGGCTTTTTTTGTTGACTGACACAGACATCAAGACACTCCGGGGGTCTGAATGAGCCCGTTACACGTTGTGATCCTGGCCGCCGGTCAGGGTTCAAGAATGAAATCCGCCCTGCCAAAAGTCCTGCACGCCGTGGCCGGTCGTCCCATGCTGCACCATGTCATCGGAACGGCGAAGCAGCTTGGTGCGGAAAAGATTCATACCGTCATTGGTCATGGCGCGGACCAGGTTCGTTCGGTCACCTCGGAAGCGACCGTGAGCTGGGTGGTTCAGGGCGAGCAGCTGGGTACCGGCCATGCCGTCGCCCAGGCCTTGCCGGATCTGCCGGACGACGCCCGGGTGTTGGTGCTTTACGGCGATGTGCCGCTCACCCGCCGGGATACCCTGGAGGCCATGGTTGCTGCGCTGGACCACAACACGCTGGGGCTCCTGACCGTAAACCTCGACGATCCGAATGGCTACGGCCGGATTGTTCGGGACACTGCCGGCCAGGTAACCTCAATCGTTGAGCAGAAGGATGCAACGGAGGCCCAGCGGGCGATCCATGAAGTCAATACCGGAATCCTGGCGGTGTCTGCGAAACACCTGAAGGCCTGGCTGCCAGCCCTGTCGAACGCCAATGCCCAGGGCGAGTACTATCTCACTGATATCATTGCCATGGCGGTGGACAACGGCCTGACGATCTCGGTGTCGCAGCCGGGTGATCCGTTCGAGGTTCAGGGCGTCAATAACCGGCTTCAGCTGTCGGAGCTCGAGCGCTGGTACCAGCGCCGGGAGGCCGAACGGCTGATGACCGAGGGCGCAACCCTGGCCGATCCGGCCCGGATTGATGTCCGGGGTGAACTGACCATCGGCAACGACATCCTGATTGACGTGAACGTCGTATTCGAGGGCATAGTTGAAATTGGCAATGACGTATCGATCGGTCCGGGCTGTGTGATCAAAGACGCCCGCATCGCAGATGGTGCCCAGATCAACGCCCACAGTGTCATTGAAGGCGCCAGCGTTGGTGCCAACGCCCAGATTGGGCCGTTTGCGCGTCTGCGCCCCGGCACCGAACTGGCGGCCGACACCAAGGTGGGCAATTTTGTCGAGACCAAGAAGGCCATCGTGGGCGAGGGCAGCAAGATTAACCACCTGAGTTATGTCGGTGATGCCTCTCTGGGTCGTAATGTGAATGTGGGTGCAGGCACCATCACCTGCAACTATGATGGTGTTAACAAGTTCAAGACGGTGATCGGGGATGACGTCTTTGTCGGTTCCAACACCTCCCTGGTTGCCCCGGTCACTGTTGCCACGGACGCCACCATCGGTGCAGGCTCGACCATTACCCGGGATGTGGCCGACAGCGAATTGGCCGTGGCCCGTGGTCGCCAACGCAATATCTCTGGCTGGGAACGGCCAAAGAAAACTGATTGATCAGCATACAGAACAGGTGAAAGCAGCATGTGTGGGATTGTAGGTGCGGTTTCGGAACGGGACGTTCAGGGCATTCTTATTGAGGGTCTGCGCCGCCTGGAATACCGGGGGTATGATTCTGCCGGTATGGCGGTGGTCGATGGCGGTACGGTCGTAAAGCGGGCCCGGGAAGTGGGCAAGGTTGCTTCCCTGAGCGAGGCCATTGACGCCAATCCGCTAACCGGTCACCTGGGAATTGCCCACACCCGCTGGGCCACCCACGGCGAGCCTTCCCAGCTCAATGCCCATCCCCACATGTCTGGCGATCGGCTGGCCATCGTTCATAACGGCATCATCGAGAATTATCAGGAGCTGCGCGAGGAACTGAAGGGCGAAGGCTTTGAGTTCACCTCCCAGACCGATACCGAAGTCGTTGCCCATCTGATCGAAAAGTACTACCGCGACCTTGGCAACCTGTATGCGTCGGTCAAAGCGGCCATCGTCCGCCTGCGCGGGGCCTATGCCCTCGCCGTCGTGCACTCTGACGAGCCGGACCACCTGGTGGTTTGCCGGGAAGGCAGCCCGCTGGTGATCGGGGTGGGTATCGGGGAGAACTTTATCGCCTCGGATCAGCTGGCCCTGCTGCCTGTGACCGACCGCTTCATGTTCCTGGAAGAGGGCGATATAGCGGACATTCACAAGGACAAGGTGATCATTCACGACCGGGAAGGCACCCCGGTTGAGCGCAAGATCACCCGCTTCGAACACGGTGCCGATTCCGCCGACAAGGGCGAATACCGACACTTCATGCTTAAGGAAATCTACGAGCAGCCGAAAGTGATCAAGGCCACCATGGAAGGCCGGATTACCGACAGCCGTGTTCTGGAGCAGGCGCTCGGCACCGACGCCGCCAATCTCCTGCAGGACGTCAACCACGTCCAGATCATCGCCTGTGGCACCAGCTATCACGCCGGTATGGTCGCTCGATACTGGATTGAGGAGCTGGCCGGTGTGCCTTGCTCCGTGGAGGTGGCATCCGAGTTCCGTTACCGCAAGCACGTGATCCAGCGGGACACCCTGTTCCTGTGTATTTCCCAGTCCGGCGAGACTGCCGATACCCTGGCCGCTCTTCGCCAGGCCAAACAGGCCGGCTTTCGGGCGGCACTCGCTATCTGCAACGTACCGGGCAGTTCCCTGGTTCGCGAATCCGATCTGGTGATCATGACCCAAGCCGGTCCTGAAATTGGTGTGGCCTCCACCAAGGCCTTCACCACCCAGCTCACGGCGCTGCTGATTTTCACCCTGGCTCTGGCCCGTCATAACGGTCTCGACGAGCAGCGAGAGGCTGACATTGTGAAAGCGATTCACCAGCTGCCGGGGCAGGTCGATCAGGTACTGGCCCTGGATGCCGACATTGCCGAGATGTCCAAGGCCTTTATGGACAAGAACCACAGCCTGTTCCTGGGCCGGGGATCGCAGTTCCCGGTGGCGCTCGAAGGCGCCCTGAAACTCAAGGAAATTTCCTACATTCACGCCGAAGCCTATCCGGCGGGTGAGCTCAAGCACGGCCCGCTGGCGCTCGTCGACAGTGAAATGCCCGTGGTCACGGTGGCGCCAAACAACGATCTGGTGGAAAAGCTCAAATCCAACCTGGAGGAAGTGCGTGCCCGGGGCGGCGAGCTCTTCGTGTTCGCGGATCAGGCTGCCGACGTGAAACCGGAAGAGAGCATTCATGTCATGCAGCTGCCGTCGGTGCACGAAATCACTGCCCCGATCGTCTACACGGTTCCGCTTCAGTTGCTGTCCTACCACGTGGCTGTTCTCAAGGGCACCGACGTGGACCAGCCGCGCAACCTGGCCAAAAGTGTGACCGTCGAATAAATTCCCCGCTGCCCGTCGCCAAATGCGTAGTGCGGGCAGCTAGAGGTTTTGTAAAACCGCGATTTTTGCTATTTTGCAAAGCAGACTGGCATTTAACCAGACTTGTTAGCGGGAGAGACTGTGTCGCACGTTAGTGTGACCGGCGCCGAAGGAGCAACTGCCCCGGAAACTCTCAGGCAAAAGGACCGCTAACTTGAATACTTTCCGAAGAGCTGTCGACGACCGCGTCAGTCGGCACACCGAAGGAGCAAGCCGTCGATTCCGTTGAATCGGCGCGTGAATCTCTCAGGTTCAGTGACGGAAGGGGTGCTTTCCACCGATCTGTGTGGAAAGGGAACCCTGGACGCCTTCTGGAGAGTGTTATATGAAGCGAATTGCAGTTATTGGCGGTGGTATCACCGGTATCACGACCGCCTATACCCTGGCCAAGCGCGGCCTCGATGTCACCGTTTACGAAAAGCACCGCTACGCCGCGATGGAAACCTCCTTCGCCAACGGCGGTCAGTTGTCGGCGTCCAACGCCGAGGTCTGGAACAACTGGCAGACTGTGATGAAAGGCATGAAGTGGATGCTGCGCAGCGATGCCCCCCTGCTGGTCAATCCCAAGCCGTCCTGGCACAAGCTGAGCTGGTTTGCGGAGTTTATCGCCGCGATTCCCCAGTACGAGCAGAACACCACCGAAACCGCCCGCCTGGCCATTGCCGCACGGGAACACCTGTTCCAGTGGGCTCAGGACGAAGGCATTGATTTCGACCTCAAGAAGCAGGGCATCCTGCATATCTACCGTGACAAGGACGGTTTTGATCACGCCGCCAACGTCTCCAGGCTGCTGGCCGCCGGCGGCCTTGAGCGCCGGGCCGTTACCCCGGAAGAAATGAAGGCGATCGAACCCACCCTGGCCGGAACCTATTACGGTGGCTTTTTCACTGAAAGCGACTCAACCGGTGATATCCACAAGTTCACCAACGGCCTGGCCGATGCCATTCTGCGTCTCGGCGTCAAGACCTGCTACGGGCACACGGTCACCGAACTCAGTGCGGACCAGAACAACGCCTGGGTGACCGCGTACGATGGCGAACAGCAACACCGTGACACCTTTGATGGCGTGGTGATCTGTGCCGGCACCGGTAGCCGGGCCCTGGCTGCGAAGCTGGGCGACCGGGTCAATATCTACCCGGTCAAAGGCTACTCCATTACCGTGCAACTGGACGACGAGGCCTCCCAGAAGGCCGCGCCGACCGTCAGTTTGCTCGACGATGCCACCAAGCTGGTGACCAGCCGGCTGGGCGACGACCGCTTCCGCGTTGCCGGGACGGCGGAATTCAATGGCTTCAACCGGAACATCCGGGATGACCGGATCAAGCCGCTGACCCGCTGGGTCGAAGAATGTTTTCCGGGGGTCAGCACCCGTCGAGTGGTGCCCTGGGCGGGGCTGCGCCCCATGTTACCCAACATGATGCCGCGCGTTGGTCCGGGCCGCCTGCCGACCGTGTTCTACAACACCGGTCACGGTCACCTGGGCTGGACCCTGTCGGCGATCACCGCCGAGCTGCTGGCCGAGGCTGTTGAAACAGCGTCCTCCGGCCTGACCGTCAGCACTGCCCGCTAGTAATTACGGCCCGGTTATCCGGGCCTGATTTCCCCACGGTCGCGCCCGGAATGTCCTCACTGGCCCAGTGATTCGGCCAAAAAGTCGAGCAGCATCCGAACCTTGGGTGACAGGTGGCGGTTATGGGGGTAGACCGCCCAGATACCGTCATCGTCTTCCCGGTAATGCGTCAGCAGCGGGATCAATTCACCGTCATCCAATGCCTGCTGGACGTAGTAGTCCGGTAACTGAACAATCCCGATGCCTTTCAGGGCTGCATCCAGCAGCGCCCGACCACTGTCGCATTTGATGGTGCCGTTGATACGGACATTGCGGGGCTTGCCCCGATCCTGAAAGCGCCAGTAGTCCAGATTACCCTGCAGGCAGTTGTGTTGATCCAGCTCCGACAGCGAGTGGGGTGTGCCGTGGGCTGAAAGGTAGCCCGGGGCGGCGCACACATTCAACGAGCGGGACGCCAGACGCTTTGCCATCATGCTGGAGTCCTCCAGTTTCCCCAGTCGTATCGCCAGGTCAAATCCCTCGGCCACCAGGTCCAGCATCTGATTGGTCAGCTTCATCTCCACTTCAAGTTCCGGGTAGCGCAGAACGAAGTCATTGATCCGTGGTGCGATGGCCGTTTCCCCGTAGGTGACCGGGGCGGTGATCCGGAGTTTGCCTTTGGGAACCTGCTGCAGATCGGTCAGTGAGCGTTCGGCGTCTTCAAGGGCATCCAATACCTGCCGGCAGTGCTGGTAGTAGATCTGGCCGGCTTCGGTGACCGAGACCCGACGGGTAGTCCGGTAAAAGAGTTTGGTGGCCAGCCGGCTTTCGAGGGCGCTGACCTGCCGGCTTACCTGGGCAATAGACACGCCCAGCTTTCGGGCGGCTTGGGTAAAGCTTTCCGTTTCCGCCACCGCGACGAACTCATTGACGCCTTCCCAGGAAGTCATGCCGGCCTATACCCCTGATTTTTACTGCTCAGTAAAAGTAAATTGATGAAAGGAGTAATTATCGATAAAGGATTAATAAATACAATGCCGGCATACACTGGCGGTTCTCTGCCTTCCACGTACCTGCAGCGAAGAGAGTTATGGCTGACATGATCAAATCCAAAGCGGCGATTGCCTGGGGCCCGGGCCAACCTTTATCGATCGAAGAAGTGGACGTAATGCCCCCCAAAGCGGGCGAAGTGCTGGTCCGCGTTGTTGCCACCGGTGTTTGTCACACCGACGCCTTCACCCTGTCTGGCGAGGACCCGGAAGGTAACTTCCCGGCCATTCTCGGTCATGAGGGCGGCGGTATCGTGGCGGCCGTTGGTGAGGGCGTGACCAGCGTGGACGTCGGAGACCACGTGATTCCCTTGTACACCCCGGAGTGTGGCGAGTGTAAGTTCTGCCTGTCCGGCAAGACCAATCTGTGCCAGAAAATCCGGGAAACCCAGGGCAAGGGCCTGATGCCTGACGGTACCACCCGTTTCTACAAGGACGGCGAGCCGATCTTCCATTACATGGGCTGCTCGACCTTCTCCGAATACACCGTACTGCCGGAGATTTCCCTGGCCAAGGTCAACAAGGCCGCACCGCTGGAAGAAGTCTGCCTGCTGGGCTGTGGTGTCACCACCGGCATGGGCGCGGTCATGAACACGGCGAAAGTGGAAGAGGGTGCCACCGTGGCGATCTTCGGCCTCGGCGGTATCGGCCTGTCCGCGATCATTGGCGCGACCATGGCCGGGGCCAGCCGCATCATCGGCATCGACATCAACGAGAGCAAATTCGATCTGGCCCGTCAGCTGGGCGCCACCGATTGCATCAATCCGAAGGACTACGACAAGCCCATCCAGGAAGTGATTGTCGAGCTGACCGATGGCGGTGTGGACTATTCCTTCGAGTGCATCGGCAACGTGGATGTCATGCGCTCAGCCCTGGAGTGCTGCCACAAGGGCTGGGGCGAGTCCGTCGTGATTGGTGTCGCCGGTGCCGGTCAGGAAATCTCCACCCGTCCGTTCCAGCTGGTCACCGGTCGGGTCTGGAAAGGCTCTGCCTTTGGCGGCGTTAAGGGTCGCTCCGAGCTTCCGGGTATTGTCGAGCGCTACCTGCAGGGCGAGTTCAAGCTCAATGATTTCATCACCCACACCATGGGGTTGGCCGAGATCAATGAGGCCTTTGAACTGATGCACGAAGGCAAGAGCATTCGCAGCGTTATTCATTTCGACAAGTGATGCGGTTGGTCGCCGGTCTGCTCGGGCCGGCGGCCACGGTGGGGGAGTCTTCAATGACCATTGAAAACCTGAGCAGCAACAAGAGCTTTGGCGGCTGGCACAAGCAGTACAGCCATTCGTCCGAGAGCCTCGGCTGTACCATGCGCTTTGCCATCTTCCTGCCGCCGCAGGTGGCGAACGGACAGAAGGTTCCGGTGCTCTACTGGTTGTCCGGTCTGACCTGTAACGACGAGAATTTCATGCAAAAAGCCGGAGCCCACCGGATGGCCGCGGAGCTGGGGATTGCCATCGTTGCCCCGGACACGAGCCCGCGAGGCGAGGGTGTCGCCGACGATGGCGGCTATGACCTGGGACAGGGCGCGGGTTTCTACGTCAACGCCACCGAGAGTCCCTGGAACCGGCATTACCGGATGTACGATTATGTGCTGAGTGAGCTGCCGGCCCTGGTTGAATCCGTGTTCCCGGTAACGGAGCAGCGCGCCATCGCCGGCCATTCCATGGGCGGACACGGTGCTCTGGTGCTGGCGCTGCGGAATCCGGAACGTTACCAGTCGGTGTCGGCCTTCAGCCCGATCAGTAACCCGGTTAATGGTCCCTGGGGCAGGAAGGCGTTTACCGCCTACCTGAGTGAGGACACCGACCGCTGGAAAGCCTATGACGCCAGCGAACTGATGCGACAAACCCGGACGTTCGTGCCGGCCCTGGTGGACCAGGGCGAGGCCGACAACTTCCTGGCGGAACAACTAAAACCTGAGGCCCTGGAGGCGGCGGCCACGGCCAGCGGGTACCCGCTGGAGCTGCGTCGTCACGACGGCTACGACCACAGCTATTACTTTGTTGCCAGCTTCATGGAACAGCAACTGCGTTTTCATGGCCGGCATCTGGGCTGTACAGGCTGATAGAGCAGGGCATGGCCCTCACTCGTTGGCGCCTTCCCCGGCCTCCGAGTTCAGGGAAACGTGAACAAGTTCGTGCTGCAGTTTTTTCAGCAGGTGCAGCAGGCTGACCCCATCGTCGAAGCTCAGTCCCTGCAGTGCCTGCTGGTAAAACTCGGTGATGGTGTCCTGGAGCCGGTTCCAGAACTCCCGACCGGAATCGGTCAGCACCACCAGCCGTGCCCGCCGATCCTGGGGGTCGGTAATCCGCACCACATGGCCATCCCGCTCCATGCGTTTAAGTACGCCGTCGAGGTTCTGGCGGCTGACGTGCAGGTACTCCTTGAGCTGGTTGAAGGACGTCCCGTCCTCAAAACCTTCCCGTGACAGGGCGCCCAGCACCGCCCACTGAACCGCGCTGATCCCCATTTCATTCTGAACCTGCCGTTGCAGGATGTTTCCGGTCTGGAACAGGCGGAAAAACAGCCGGTTCGGAATGCCGCCGGATTCGTTAACGATCATCTGAGCTCCTGTCTGTCCTTCCCGGCCGGCTGGCCAGGGAAGGCTTTCATCGGCGCCCCGAATCGCGGCGGAGAGGGGGCGCATCACTGGGGTAGGTATTCGCGAACAATGATATTTTTCATTATCTGCGCGGTGCCGTCACCTATTTGCAGCCCCAGCACGTCCCGGAGTCGCTGGGCGAAGGGCAGGTCCTCGCCCCAGCCGGTGTGGCCGTGGGCCAGCAGGCACTGTTTGACCACATCGAAGGCCAGTTTCGGCCCCCACCACTTGTTCATCGCCGCCTCAGCGTTGTGGGGCAGGTTATTGTCCTTGAGCCAGAGCGCATGGTAGCACTGCAGACGCGCGGCATGAACGTAGGTCTGGTATTCCGCCAGCGGGTGGGTCAGGCCCTGGAATGCGGACAGGTTCTGGCCGAAGGCGGAGCGTTCAGTCAGCCACTGCCAGGTTTCATCCAGAGACTGCTGGGCCACGGCCAGGCACTGCAGGCCGATCAGCGCCCGGCTGTAGTCGAAGCCCTGCATCACCTGCTTGAAGCCCTTGCCCTCATCGCCCATCCGGTGGCTGGCGGGCACTTCCACGTTATCAAAGAAAATGGAGCCACGGCCGATGGCGCGCTGCCCATTGTCCTCGAAGCGGGTGGTGGTGATGCCCGGGCTGTCCATGGGCACCAGGAAGGCGCTGATGCCGGAGGCCCGTTGCTCCACCGTGCCGGTGCGGGCAAACACCACCGCCACATCGGCCTGATCGGCCATGGAGATCGAGGTCTTTTCGCCATTGAGCACATAGACGTCGCCCTTCTTCTCCGCCTTCAGGCGCAGGTTGGCGGCGTCGGACCCCCCTTGGGGCTCGGTCAGGGCGATGCAGGCTACCTTCTGGCCGGAAGTCATGCCGTGTAGCCACGCTTTCGCCAGGTCCGGGGCGGCGTGGCTGGCGATGATCTGGCCGTTCAGGGAGGCCAGCAGGGGAATGTAGCCCACGTTGAAATCCCCTTTGGCAATCTCCTCAATAATCAGGCCGCTGGTGACGCAGTCCATGCCGCTGCCCCCAAATTTCTCGGGCAATTCGCCCCCGAGCAGGCCCATCTCGCCGAGTTGTCGGATGACGTCCCGTTCGATGACGCCGGCCTGGTCCCGCTTGCGATAGCCCGGCGCCAGCGTGTCGGAACTGAAACGGGCGACAAGGTCACGGATCGCGGTTTGTTCTTCGTTGAAGGCGAAATTCATGGTGTTCTCCGGGCTATCGGGCCATCACTTGTAGTACTTGCGGAACTCGGGCTTACGCTTTTCCTTGAAGGCACTCACCCCTTCCTTCGATTCCTCGGTGTCGTAATACAGGCTCAGGGCCTGCATGCCGAGGGCGCCAATGCCGGCGATGTTGTCGCTGTCGGCATTAAAGGAGCGCTTGGCGATGCTCAGGGCGGTCGGGCTCTTTTCGAGGATTTCGTCGCACCACTGGCGCACTTCCGCGTCCAGCTGCTCCGGCGGTACCACGGCATTCACTAGTCCCCACTCCAGCGCCTGCTGGGCGGAGTACTTGCGGCACAGGTACCAGATCTCCCGCGCCCGTTTCTCACCCACCACCCGCGCCAGGTAGGCGGTGCCGAATCCCGGATCCACCGAGCCGACCTTGGGACCGACCTGGCCGAAGATGGCGGTTTCGGCGGCGATACTCAGGTCACAGATCACGTGTAGGACATGGCCGCCACCGATGGCGAAGCCGTTAACGCGGGCGATGACCGGCTTGGGTACTTCCCGTATCAGGCGTTGCAGCTCTTCCACCGGCAGGCCGATCAGTCCACGGCCATCGTACTGGCCTTCGTGAGCGCCCTGATCGCCGCCGGTACAGAAGGCTTTCTCGCCGGCGCCGGTAAAGACGATCACCCCGATGTCCTTGTTCCAGCCGGCGCGATTGAAGGCGTCGATCAGTTCCATGCAGGTCTGCCCGCGGAAGGCGTTGTAGCGGTCCGGACGGTTGATGGTGATGGTCGCGACGCCGTCGGTTTCGTCGTACAGGATGTCTTCGTAGGTCATGGTCGGTTCTCCGTATTTGTGAAAAGGGCCGTTCAGCCGGCCATGGTCAGGCCGCCGGACACACTGATGACCTGGCCGGTAATAAAGTTGGCGTCATCGCTGGCAAGCAGGGCGATCACCCCGGGGTAGTCTTCCGGCTGGGCCAGGCGTTTCATGGGCACCGCATTGCGGAAGGCTTCCAGCAGTTTTTCCGGATTCGGGGCACTCTCGGCGACGCCCTTGAGCAGGGCGGTATCGGTGGGGCCGGGGCAGACCACGTTCAGGCATATGTTCTTGGTGGCCAGTTCCCGCGCCACGGTCTTGCTGAAGCCCACCAGGCCGGCCTTGCAGGCCGCGTAGACCGACTCGCCCGAAGAGCCGACGCGGGCCGCGTCCGAGGCCACATTGACAACCTTGCCACCGCCTGCGGCCACCATCCCGGGCAGCACCACGTGGTGCATGTTCAGGGCACCGGTGAGGTTCACCGCAATCAGTTGGTCCCAGAGTTTCGGTTCCGTCTTGAGGAAGGGCAGAAAGCGGTCGAAACCGGCGTTATTGACCAGCACAGTGGGCACGCCCAGGTCGTTCTCGATCGCCACCACGGTCTCGGTGATGGCGGCATAATTGGTGATGTCCGCCGCGTAGGCCCGGGCGGTGCCGCCGGATTCGGTGATCCGGTCGACGGTGGCCTGGGCCGCACTTTCGTCCCGGTCCAGGACAGCCACCAGGCTGCCTTCTTCGGCAAAGCGCTGGCATACGGCGCGGCCGATGCCGCCACCACCACCGGTCACGATGACTGTTTTTCCGTTGAGGCCTCTCATGATCGCTTGCTCCTGTGTCTGTGGATAAACGGGTTAGCTGCGTTTGGCCGGGTCCAGGTGAACCGTCCTGGCCTGTTCACGCAGTTTGAATTTCTGGATCTTTCCGGACGCGGTGCGAGGCATGGCCTCGATCACTTCGAGGTACTCGGGCAGGTAGTTCCGGGACAGTTTCTGGTCGAGCAGGTAACCGTTGACCTCGTCCAGGGTGACGTCGGTGGCGTTGTCTTCGAGCGTCACGTAGGCGCACACCCGCTCCCCGAGCCGGTCGTCCGGGCAGCCCACCAGAGCCACATCGACCAGACCGGGAAATTTGTAGAGCAGGTTTTCCACTTCTACCACGGGAATGTTCTCGCCGCCGCGGATGACCACATCCTTGGTGCGGCCGGTGATGCGGATGTAACCGTCCTTATCCATGCGCGCGAGGTCGCCGGTGCTGAACCAGCCGTCCTCATCGACGCCGTAGAGTTCCGGACGCTTGAGATAGCCGACAAACAGGCTCGCGCCCCGGACCAGCAGGTTGCCTTCCTCGCCCGCGGGCAGGTCGTTGCCCTGGAAGTCAGTGATCTTCACCTCCATCCCGGGCACAGCCTTGCCATCAGACTGGCTGGCCCGTTCGGCGGGATCTTCCGGACAGGTCATGGTGACCGCGCCGTTCTCGGTCATGCCCCAGGCGGAGACAATCGTTGCCTTCAGTACCTTGCCGGCCTGTTCCACCACGGCGCTGGGAATCGGCGCGCCGGCCGAGACGAAGATACGCAGGGAGTCCAGTTCGCCCTCATGGCTGGGAGCGGCTTTCACCAGGTCGGCGAGGAAGGGCGTGGCGGCCATGGTGAAGGCCGGCTGCTCGGCGGCAATGACCTTGCACACATACTCGGCGTCCCAGATATCCTGGAGAATGGCGGTGGTGCCCAGATAGACGGGCATCATGATGCCGTACATAAAACCGGTCTGGTGCGCCAGAGGCGAGGCCATCAGGACCTTGTCGTCCGAACCCAGGTGCAGTCGGTCCGCGTATGGGCGAACATTGGAAAACAGGGTATTGGAGGTGTGCATCACCCCCTTGGGTTCACCCGTGGTGCCGGACGTGTAGAGAATCTGGATGACATCGTCGGCGCCCAGCTGGCGCTCCCGGAACAGCGCTTCGGTGTCTTGCTCTTCTTCCCAGGCGATGTTGATCAGGCGCTGTTCGAAGCTGCGATCCCCGTCGCCACCGATCACCAGCAGGGTTTCCAGATCGGGCAGTTCGGGGCGAATGCCATCGACCATGGCTTCGTAGTCGAAGTTGCGGAACACCTTCGGAATCACCAGCAGCCGGGCCTCCCCGTGCTTGAGCATGAACCGCAGTTCCCGCTCGCGGAAGATCGGCATCAGCGGGTTGAGGATGGCGCCAATGCGCATGCAAGCCAGGTGCAGGGCCGTGGTTTGCCACCAGTTGGGCAGCTGGCAGGCCACCACATCACCCTTGCCAATACCCAGCCCGGCCAGACCCGCGGCCATGCGGGTGACGGTGTCGTCCAGTTCACGGTACGTGAGAGCGGTGCGGGTGTCTCCGGTCACCTGATAGCCGACGATCGCCTCACGGTCAGGGGTTCGGGCGACTGCCTGGTCCAGGTAATCGGTAATGAGCTTGTCGTTCCAGGCTCCGTTTTGAATCATGGCGGAGCGGCGTTCCGGTTGGGGCGTAAGGCCAGTTTCCATGTGATCCACCTGTCATCTTGAGTTTTGTTGTTGTTGATGCCGGGCAGCGCAGACCGCCGCGGCTGCCTTAAACATACGCCCGCCCGAAATTATATGTCAACATATTGCTTTAAATTTTGTAGGAGTAGCCAATGAGAGGTATGGTGCGTCCACCACCGGATGAGATATAACTGGAATGATTTCCGCGGAGGTCCCAGTGATATACAGCAAGATATTGCTAGAGCGGCAGGGCCCTATCACCGCGTAACCGGTTTTTGGGGTACAATGCGACGCTGCATCCACTACCAACAGTGCATCGATTCGATACCTTGGTCCGATTACCCGGTAAAGAACTATCAGGGAACATAAGGCTCCGCATCCGGATTCTGTTTTCAGCACGCTAACCCAGAAGAAACCCGCAATGCCCACTACCGTTATTTCCGGCTTCACCCATAATTTTCTTGGCAAGGCTCCGGTCTGGTACAAGCAGGTCATCCTGTTGTTCCTGATCGCCAATCCGATTGTGATGTATCTGTTGGGGCCGGGGACGGCCGGGTGGCTGCTGATCGGCGAATTCATTTTCACCCTGGCCATGGCGCTGAAGTGTTATCCGCTTTTGCCGGGTGGCCTGCTGGCGGTGGAAGCGCTGCTGATCGGCCTGACCACGCCGGATGCGGTGTATCTGGAAGTGCTCACCAACTTCCCGGTGATTCTGCTGCTGATGTTCATGGTGGCGGGCATCTATTTCATGAAGGAACTGCTGCTGGTGACCTTCACCCAGATCCTGGTGGGGGTGCGCTCAAAATCCGCCCTGTCGCTGTTGTTCTGCAGCGCGGCCGCCATCCTTTCCGCGTTTCTTGATGCCCTGACCGTGACCGCGGTGATCATCAGCGTCGCCGTCGGTTTCTACTCGGTGTACCACAAGGTGGCTTCCGGCAAGGGTTATCACCACAAGGACCACAACGCCGGCAGTGACGAAGAGGTGGTCGAACTGCATCGGGAAGACCTGGAGAATTTCCGGGCCTTTCTGCGCAGCCTGTTGATGCACGGTGCCATCGGCACCGCCCTCGGCGGGGTGGCCACCATGGTGGGTGAGCCCCAGAACCTGTTGATCGCCAAGGTGGTGGGCTGGGATTTTGCCGGTTTCTTCCTGCAGATGGCGCCGGTCAGCCTGCCGGTTCTCGCGGCCGGCCTGGTGACCTGCTGGGCGCTGGAGAAGCTGCGCTGGTTCGGTTATGGCGGGCGCCTGCCCAAACCGGTCCGGCAGGTTCTGGAAGAGTTTGCCGAGAATGAGCGGGCCAAACGCACCAAGGCGGACCAGGCTGCGCTCTGGGTCCAGGCGATTGCTGCGGGTATTCTCGTGGTTGGCCTGGCGTTCCACCTGGCTGAAGTGGGCCTGATCGGCCTGCTGGTTATTATCCTGATCACCTCGTTCACCGGCATCACCGACGAGCACCAGATCGGCAAGGCATTCCAGGAATCCCTGCCGTTCACGTCCCTGCTGGTGGTGTTTTTCGCCGTGGTCGCGGTGATCCACGAGCAGCACCTGTTCAAGCCCATCATCGATTACGTGTTGTCCCTGCCTGAAGGCCAGCAACCGGGCATGTTCTTCATCGCCAACGGCGTGCTCTCGATGATCAGTGACAACGTGTTCGTGGCCACGGTGTACATCAGCGAAGTCAAGCAGGCCCTGGATGCCGGCAGCATCAGCCATGAGCATTTCCAGGCCCTGGCCGTGGCGATCAACACTGGCACTAACCTGCCGAGTGTGGCCACACCCAACGGCCAGGCCGCGTTCCTGTTCCTGCTGACCTCGGCCATCGCGCCCCTGGTCCGACTGTCCTACGGGCGCATGGTGATCATGGCTTTCCCCTATACCCTGGTCATGGGCGGGGTTGGTCTGTATATGGTGATCAACCACATCTGAGGGCCCGTTGTTTTTTTGCGGCGGTTGTCCGTGCACAAATTTCCCGGTCTGATAAGCTCTGCCAAAAGCGATTACAAGAACCGGAATCCATGAACAGCTGCCGTACCTGTCGTCCCACTGTCCTTACCCTGTGGCTTTTGTTGCTTGTCTTTTTGGGGCCATCGCCTGCGATGGCCCAGGCAACGACGCCGAAAACCCTGCGTATTGCCTACGTGGAATTCCCACCGATGACCTATCGCAACCATGCCGGGCAGCCGGACGGGGAGATGATCGACATTACCCGAAAGGTCGTTGAGGAAGCGGGCTACGTGCCGGAATTTATCTATCTGCCGGTGAGCCGGGTGTATCTGTATTTGAGCAATGGCCAGATCGATCTGTGGCCAGGATTGACGGATATCCCGAGTCTTGAGGGTGAGATCCTGGAAAGCTGGGTCAGCCCTCTGGCGATCCAGCTGAGCGCCTGGTACCGGGAGGGCATGGCGCCGCTGGAAAATTTCAGTCAGCTCAAAGGCAAGACCGTGATCGTGATAGGCGGCTACACCTACGCCGGCCTGATCAATTGGCTGAATCGTTCCGATGACATCCGGATCACCGAGGCGCCCAATCATCGTTCCGCCATCGACATGCTCAAGCGCAATCGCGGGGATTACTTGCTCGATTACCGACAGCCGGTCAACCAGGTTCTGACCTATCCCTCAGACAGTGAGGTTGTCGAGTCCGAGGTGCGCACCCGCAACATCGCGTGGCTGTTCTCGCTGGCCAGTCCGCGCGCCGCCGTACTTCGGGAAGAGTTTGATGATGCCTATCTGAGACTGGCAGCCGCCGGGGACGTGCCACCGGTGCGGACCATAACCCCGGGGTTTGTCATTCCCGGCTTTCCCGAGGAATACCGCTAGCCTCGCCCGCCGGGCTCACTCGGTCGACAGGCTGATGTCGCCATACCAGGCCGTGGCGGCTTCGCCGGTGTTGTCCGAGTCCGACATGATGGCAATGCCGACCACCGGCGGAGGCGCCTCCCCGAACGCCTGACGGTAGTCGGCGACGATATCCCGCTCCACGGTCACCCATTCGCCCACGCGCTCGTTGCCGGAATTGACCGATACCATCATGGTCTTGTCGGTATAGGGGTTGGGAATCATCTCGCCCTCGGGCAGGGTGTTGGCCCAGATGTAGTTGAGGGCGTTGCCTGGCAGGCTTTCGCCGAACAGCACCTCGACGGTCTTGCGCTTGGCGCGCTCGAAGAACCCGGCGTTCTCCGGCTGGAATTTGAACGCCACGTAGATCCGCGCCGGATAGTCGTCGCCGGACTTTTCCCGGGCATCGCCCCGCTCGAACACATTCGATACCTTCCACTGCCAGCGCAAAATCAGCGAGTCCGAGGGTTGCAGGTCCAGCCGGGCAATCATCCCGGAGGCGCCGCCCTCGGTCTCGGCCCGAACCACCTGGCGGCCCTCGTCGGTTACCAGCTCGTAGCGGGAGTGTTGGTCAATCTTGGGAAATTCCAGGGGCTCCCAGCCGGAGCCTTCCCCCAGTGTGTCAATAGCCGAAAAGGCGGGCAGCTCAGGGCCCTGCGCCTGCGCGGTGGGCATCAGCCAGGGGCTGCTGGCGAGGGCCAGTGCGGGGATCAGTGACTTCAGTGCCGTCAGACGCAAAATCATCTCCTTGCCAGGAATCGTGAGGGATTACCGGGCTGACAGCCGACGTCCTGAAAAGTGCCCGAACCCGCCTACTGCGTGGCCAGCAGGCGGATGGCGCTGGCGGCTGCGGCGGTCCGGTTCTCCACGCCCAGTTTCCGGAACACCTGCTCCAGATGCTTGTTGACCGTGCGCGGGCTCATGTCCAGGATCTGTCCGATTTCCCGGTTGGTCTTGCCGTTGGCGATCCACAGTAGCACGTCCGATTCCCGCAACGTCAGCTGGAACCGCTCTCGCAGGGCGGCGGCCGCGCTGTTCTGGTTCTGCGGGGTTTTCAGCCGGAGCAGGTATTCCCGGCCGTCCACCAGCGCCAGGTATTCCACCGAGCGGGGGGTGTCCAGCGCCCGCAACGGCATCACGTGTCCCGGCTCCAGGTTGTGGCTGAGCCACTCCTCCAGCTTGGCCCGAACATCCGGAAACTCCGGGTGGCTGCTGTCGGGCAGACACCGGCAGACCTGTGGTGTCCCCCACAGCAGATTGCCCTCGCGGTCCACCGCAAACAGGTTCTGGCCCGCGGTATCGAGGGCGCTGCGGGCGCTGCGGGTCATGCGGGCGTTGGCGAGGTGTACGTCCATGCGCGCCAGCAACTCGGTGGTGTTGATGGGTTTGGTGACGTAATCCACACCGCCGGCGTTCAGGCCCATGACCACGTGTTCGGTGTCACTCAGGCCGGTCATGAAGATGATCGGAATGTCGGTGAACGCCGGGTTCTCCTTCAGCCGCCGGCAGGTTTCAAAACCGTCCATGTGCGGCATGAGCGCATCCATCAGCACCACATCCGGGGTGATGTTCTGGCTGATGGTGAGCGCCTGGTTACCTTCCAGCGCGACCAGGACGGTCATGCCCGCTTCCTCGAGGGCATCGTTGATCATGCGAATGGAGTCGACCGCGTCATCCACGACCATCACGACGGTTTTCCGGTCCTCATGAAGCTTCATGTTCGGGTACCTCGAGTAATTCCAGGATTTTTTCAAACTGAAAATCGTTGGTGAGCTGGGTCAGCTCGTCGGTAAAGGGTTCCTCCGCCTCGCCCCGGTGCTTGAGCCCATGCAGTGCCTCGAGCAGGCCCTTTCGGTGCCCGATGCGGGCCAGGTCCGCCAGGTCCTGCCGGTGTGCCATAGCGGGCAGGGGCAGGTCACCGCTGTCCGATACTGGGATGGCGGCCAGCGGCTCGGCGCTTTTCTCGAACCGCCATTCCAGGCTGAGCACCCGGGCGATGGTGTCCAGCAGCAGGTTCAGGCGCACCGGCTTGATGATGTAGCCATCGTGCAGGCGCGGTGAATCGGCGGCGTGATGGCCCTCGTTGGCGTCGGCGGACACCATCACTACCGGCATGGCGTGCTTCGCCGCACGCAGCAGCTGCAACACCTCCCAGCCGGTACGGCCGGGCATGGACACGTCCAGCAAGACCAGATCCGGGCGCTCGGTATCAATGGTTTCCTGAACCTTGAGGGCATTGCCGATATCGACAATTTCAAAGCCCAGGGGCGACAGCATGGCGCGAATTACCTGGCGATGAGAGATGTCGTCGTCCACCAGCAGAACCTTGCGGCGGCTGCCGTGATAGCCGTAGATCCGTCGGGCCGGGGCGGAAATCGACCGTGGCCCGGCGCTGTGCAGGCTGGACAGCATCAGGCTGACCTTGAAGGTGCTGCCCTGGCCGGGCTCGCTGTGGACAGCGATGTCGCCACCCATGATCTCCGTCAGCAGTCGGGTGATGGTCAGGCCCAGGCCGGTACCGGTGCGGCTCTGACCCGGCGTGCGGATGCGCTCGAACGGCCGGAAGATCCGCTCGATGTTCTCCCGGGCGATGCCCTCGCCGGTGTCCCGGACGGTGAACTCGGCCACCTGACTCCGGTAGCGCAGGGTCAGGGACACCCCGCCCTTGTCGGTGTATTTGATGGCATTCGAGAGCAGGTTGATCAGGATCTGGCGCAGGCGTTTTTCATCGGTGGTCACCATTTCTGGCAGCGGGAAGGGGCAGTGGTAATCGAACGCCAGGCCCTTTTCCTCCGCCTGCAGCTGGAACATGGTGACCAGCTGTTCCATCAGTAATTCGATACGGACCTGGTCCCGGTGCAGGTCCAGTCGTCCGGCCTCGATCTTGGAGATGTCGAGCAGGCCCTCAATCAGGTCGGCCAGGTACTCGCCACTGCGGCGGATCACCCCCAGAGCCTCCTGCCGGTGGGGCGGTACCGAGTCGTCATTCTCCAGTAACTGGGCGTAACCCAGAATGGCATTCAACGGTGAGCGGAGTTCGTGGCTGATGCCGGTCAAATAGCGGCTTTTTGCACCATTTGCTGCTTCTGCTTGTTCCTTGGCCTGCTGCAGGGCCTGGTCGGTACGCTCGTGGGCGACGATCTCCTCCATCAGCAGTCGCGTCTGCCGACCGGATTCCTCTTCCGCCACCACCCGGCTCTCGTGGGCGAGTACGAACAGCCAGCAGATGACCCCGGTGACAATCACCAGAATGAAGAACACTTTCCAGAGGGTGACCGACAGCAGCAGCGCCTCGGGCGCCGAGGCCACTGGTGTCTTGAAGTAGATCAGGGACAGCAGCAGGCCGGACAGGCCATTGATCAGCACCAGTAACGTCAGGAAGTGGCCAATGCGGGAGTGCAGGCGGCTCAGGATTGCGCCGGGCACCAGCTTGCCAAGAAACTGCTGCAATTGTTCCTGGTACCCGGCGCCGGGTTTGCAGACGTCGCCGCAGCGGGCATCCAGCGAACAGCACAGGGAACAGATGGTGCCGTCGTAGGCCGGGCAACTGGTGACGTCTTCCGGCTCGAACTTGTGCTCACAGATGGTGCATTGCACCAGTTGATGGTCCGTGGCGATGGGCGTGAACGGGCGGGCGGTGTAAAACCGGCCGCGGGTCTTCCAGGCAATCAACGGCGCGGTCACCAGCGCCACGGCCATGGCGATGAAGTGGGACAGAGCCTCGGCGTAGTCGCCGAGGATGCCGGTATGGCAGGTGATGCCCACCACCGAGGCGGTGATCATGGCACCGACGCCCACGGGGTTGATGTCGTACAGGTGCGCGCGCTTGAACTCGATGTGCTTCGGGCTCAGCCCCAGCGGCTTGTTGATCACCAGGTCCGCCACCAGCGCCCCAACCCAGGCAATGGCGATGATGCCGTAGAAGCCGAGGGTTTCCTCCAGCGCCCGGTACACCCCCAGCTCCATCACCAGCAGGGCAATGGCGACGTTGAAAAACAGCCAGACCACCCGGCCCGGGTGGCTGTGGGTCAGCCGCGAGAAGAAGTTCGACCAGGCAATGGAGCCGGCGTAGGCGTTGGTGACGTTGATCTTGAGCTGGCACAGGATCACGAAGATCCCGGCCATGGCCAGGGAGATCTCCGGCGACTGGGTGATGTAATTGAACGCCACCACGTACATCTGGGTCGGGTCGGCGGCCTCGGTGGCGGAGATGCCCTGATTCAGGGCCAGCACCGCCAGGAAGGAGCCGGCCAGGATCTTCAGCATGCCGATCACGATCCAGCCCGGCCCGCCAGACATCACCGCCACCCACCACCGGCGTTTTTCCTCCCGATCCCGAGGCTCCGGAATGAAGCGCAGAAAATCCACCTGCTCGCCAATTTGGGCGATCAGCGAGAACACCACCGCGGCGGCGGCGCCGAACATTACCACATTCAGGCCCTGTCCGGCGGCTGGCCCGAGTCCCTCGAATTTTGTCCAGTCGCTGATGGAGGAGGCGTCGGCGTAGATGATGAACACGAACGGCGTCAGTTGCAGCAGGATCCACACCGGCTGGGTCCAGACCTGGAACCGGCTGATGGTGGTGATGCCGTGGGTCACCAGCGGGATGATCGCCACCGCGCAGATCAGATAACCGAGCACCAGCGGGATGTCGAACAGCATCTCCAGGGCCATGGCCATGATCGCCGCCTCGATGGCGAAGAAGATGAAGGTAAACGAGGCGTAGATCAGCGAAGTGATGGTGGAGCCAATGTAGCCGAAGCCGGCGCCCCGGGTCAGCAGGTCAATGTCCACGCCGTAGCGGGCGGCGTAGTAACTGATCGGGATGGCGGTCAGGAAGATCACCAGACTGACCACCAGAATGGCCGCCACGGCGTTATCGAACCCGTAGTGCAGGGTGATGGAGCCGCCAATGGCTTCCATGGCCAGGAACGAAATCGCGCCCAGCGCGGTGTTGCTGACCCGGGCGGCGGACCAGCGCCGGGCGCTCTTGGCGGTAAACCTCAGGGCATAGTCTTCGAGTGTCTGGTTGGCGACCCACTGATTGTAACTGCGCCGAACCCGGAAAATGTTCTGTCGTGCGGCCATCGCTGCCTTGCCTGTGTAACCTGGTTAAGTGCCCGGTTATGGTGCGGTTTTGGGGTTCCGCGCACCGGACCTGAAAGCCTCAACAAGTTCCGTGCCATCGTCCGGTGCGCGGTGAGATGCGGTGACATCTAATTCGTGTACCTGCGTTTTAGCCTGTCCCACCGGGCACCGGAATGCGTCAAATGACGTAGTGCGCTGGGGTGATTGCCGAATGGGCACCCGAGAGGGGGCTGAGCAGAATGTCTGTCGTGGGCGCTGTGCTTTCGCAAGGAAGCGCGGTACCGGCTTTCAAACACTGCGAGGAATCACCATGGGTACGACAGAGATAACCGCCGGTGGGCGGTCGATAGGCAAGGGGCTCGGGTTTCGAAAGAGCCTGATGACACTGGCGGCGTCGGTCATGCTGGCCACTTCCGCGCAAGCGGCAGCACCGGCAACCGCCGAGGTCAACACCACAGGACTGGCGGTCACGGACGACAGCGTTACCGTCGGCATCCTGCACTCCATCACCGGCACCATGGCGATCAGTGAGATCGGCTCGGTGCAGGCGGAAAAACTGGCCATCGAGCAGATCAACGCCTCCGGCGGTGTGCTTGGCCGCGAGATCAAGTACGTTCAGGAAGACGGCGCCAGTGACTGGCCGACGTTCGCCGAGAAATCCCGCAAGCTGCTGCGCCAGGACGATGTCGCCGCCATTTTCGGCGCCTGGACCTCCGCGTCCCGGAAGGCCATCCTGCCGGTCATTGAGCAGTACAACGGCATGCTCTACTACCCCACCTTTTACGAGGGTCTCGAGCAGTCCCCGAACGTGATCTACACCGGCCAGGAAGCCACCCAGCAGATTCTGGCGGGTATCGACTGGGCGGTGAAAGAGAAGGGCGCCAAGAGCTTCTACCTGCTCGGCTCCGACTACATCTGGCCGCGTACCTCCAACAAGATTGCCCGCAAGCACATCGACAAGCTGGGCCTCAAGGTCGTGGGTGAAGAGTACTACCCGCTGGGCCACACCCAGTTCAACTCGGTCATCAACAAGATCAAGCTGAAGAAGCCGGACGTGATCTTCGCGTCAGTGGTTGGTGGCTCTAACGTCGCCTTCTACAAGCAGATGAAAGCCGCCGGTGTGGATTTCACCGAGGAAAAGCCCCTGCTGCTGACCATCTCCGTGACCGAGGACGAAATCCGCGGCATCGGCGGTGAGAACGTGGAAGGCATCTACGCCTCGATGAAGTACTTCCAGAGCCTCGACAACCCCAACAACCAGGAGTTCGTTAAGGCCTTCAAGGAAACCTACGGCGATGACATGGTCATCGGCGACGTCACCCAGGCCGCCTACCTTGGCCCATGGCTGTGGAAGGCCGCGGTAGAAAAGGCTGGTTCCTTCGACATCGACAAGATCCGCGAAGTGTTTGCCGGCATCGAGTTCAAGAAGGCACCGGAAGGCTACGTACGCATCCACGAGAACCATCACCTGTGGTCCAAGACCCGCATCGGCAAGGCCCAGATCGATGGCCAGTACGAAGTGGTCTACGAGACCGAAGAGCTGATGGAGCCGGACCCGTTCCCGGAGGGTTACCAGTAAGCACGGTTTGCCGGCGCCTTCGTGCGCCGGCCGCCATTGCCTCCACAACGCAAAGCATGTTGGTTTGAAGGGGAGAAAGGGTCATGTTCGATGGCTACACCAGCAGTGAATTGATGTCGATATTTGCCATGCAGGGGTTTGCCGGGCTCTCCCTGTTTTCAGTGTTCGTACTGATGGCAATGGGCCTGGCCATCATCTTCGGTCAGATGGGGGTCATCAACATGGCCCACGGGGAGTTCATGATCCTCGGCGCCTACACCACCTACCTGACCTCGGCTTTTTTCCAGAGTTACCTGCCGGGCCTGTTCGGCGGGTATTTCTTTGTCGCCATGGTCCTGGCCTTCCTGATCTGTGCCGCCCTGGGAGCACTCGTCGAGTGGCTCATGATACGGCATCTCTACCACCGACCGCTTGATACGCTTCTGGCCACCTGGGGCCTGAGCCTGATCATGCAGCAGGCCTATCGCTCCATCTTCGGTGCCCGGGAAGTAGGCGTGGAACTGCCCGAGTGGATGATGGGCGCCTTCCAGGTGACTGACCTGGTGGAGCTGCCGATCAACGGCCTGTTCGTGATGATCATTGCGCTCTCCATCGCCGTTGGCGTCTACCTGCTGATGTACCGCTCCGGCTATGGCAAGAAAGTCCGGGCCGTGGTCCAGAACCGCCCCATGGCGGAAGCGGTGGGCATCAACAGTGCCGGCATCGACCGCGCCACCTTTGCCCTCGGCTGTGGCATCGCCGGTATCGCCGGGGCGGCATTCACCATGATCGGCTCCACCGGTCCGTCATCCGGCCAGGCCTACATCGTCGACACCTTCCTGGTGGTGGTCTTTGGCGGTGCCCAGAGTCTGATCGGCACCATTGTGTCCGCCTTCGGGATATCCCAGGCCCAGTCCACCATGGAGTTCTTCCTCAGTGGTTCCATGGCCAAGGTACTCACCCTGCTGGTCGTGGTCGGCATCCTGATGCTGCGTCCGGAAGGACTCATGGCCCTCAAGGTCCGTCGCTAGGAGATTGTCATGAAGAGTTCATCCCCAATGAAATGGTTTACCTCCCGCGAGGGCCTGTATTACCTCGCGCTGGCCGCGCTGCTGGTGGTGATTCTGCCGCTGGTGCTGGACCCCTTCCGCCTGAACATGGTGGGCAAGTACCTGACCTACGCCTTCGTGGCCATTGGCCTGGTGATGTGCTGGGGCAAGGCCGGCATCCTCAGCCTGGGCCAGGGCGTGTTCTTTGGCCTTGGCGGCTACTGCATGGCGATGTTCCTGAAGCTGGAGGCCTCCACGCCGGAGGCCACCGCCATCCAGTCCACCCCGGGCATTCCGGACTTCATGGACTGGAACCAGCTCACCGAGCTGCCGTGGTTCTGGGAACCGTTCCATAGCTTCTCCTTCACGCTGCTGGCGGTGATCGGTGTGCCCATGCTGCTGGCCTTCATCATCGGCCTGGCCATGTTCACCCGGCGGGTGGGGGGCGTGTACTTCGCCATCATCACCCAGGCCATCGCGGCGATCCTGACCATCCTGATCATCGGACAGCAGGGCTACACCGGGGGCGTGAACGGCATTACCGACCTGCAGACCTTGATGGGCTGGGATATCCGCAGCGATGCGGCGAAAACCACGCTCTACTTCGTCTGCGTGGGCATGCTGTTCCTGTGCCTGTTCGTGGCCCGGTTCGTTCAGAACCGCAAGCTCGGCCGCATCCTGGTGGCCATGAACGCCCAGGAAAACCGGGTGCGCTTCTCCGGCTATGACGTGGCCGCCTTCAAGATCTTCGTGTTCTGCCTGGCGGCGGCCTTTGCCGGCATCGGCGGCGCCCTGTTCACCCTGATTGTCGGCTTCATGTCGCCGTCGTTCATCGGCATCGTCGCCTCCATCGAGATGGTGATCTTCTGCGCCCTCGGCGGCCGGTTGTCGATCCTAGGCGCGGTCTACGGTGCGTTGCTGGTGAACGCCGCCAAGAGTGGCTTCTCCGAATCCTTCCCGGAACTCTGGCCCTTCGCCATGGGCGCCCTGTTCATCGGCGTGGTGCTGGCCTTCCCGAACGGTCTGGCCGGGCTCTACCAGAGCTACGTCATGCCGCTGGAAGAGCGACTGTTCAAGCGCAAGCCCAAGGCCAGTCCCGAGCCGGCCCCGGAACCCGAGGCCACGCCCGAGGTTCGCAAGCCGGCGGTGGCCGCGACCGAAGCGCGCGACTACGACCCGATGATTGAACACTACAGCCCGGAGAAATCCTGATGAACGCAGCCAAATCCAAGAGCAGTGATTTCCTGCTGGCGGTGGAAGGACTCACCGTATCCTTCGACGGCTTCAAGGCCGTGGATGACCTCTCGTTCTACCTCGATCCCAAGGAGATCCGGGTCATCATCGGCCCCAACGGCGCCGGCAAGACCACGGTGCTGGACCTGATCTGCGGCAAGACCAAGGCCACGGCCGGGTCCATCAAGTTCGCCGGCAAGGAACTCACCAGGCTCAAGGAACACCAGATCGTCCATTCCGGGGTGGGCCGGAAGTTCCAGACTCCCTCGGTGTTCGAGGACCTGACCGTGTTCGAGAACCTGGAACTGTCGTTTCCCAAGGGCCACAGCGTCGGCGGGGCCCTGGCGTTCAAGCGCGATTCGGAGGTAATCGAGGCGGTGGAGGAAGTGGCAGCGACCATCTTCCTCACCGATGCCCTGAACGAACCGGCGGCGTCCCTCAGCCACGGCCAGAAACAGTGGCTGGAGATCGGCATGCTGCTGATCCAGAAGCCGGACCTGCTGATGCTGGATGAGCCGGTGGCCGGCATGTCCGTCACCGAACGCAAGAAAACCGCGGAACTGCTCAGGGTGATCACCAAGGACCACACGGTGCTGGTGATCGAGCATGACATGCAGTTTGTCGGCGATATCGCGGACCGGGTCACCGTCATGCATCAGGGCAAGGTTCTCTCAGAAGGGTCCATCGAGCACGTGAAATCGGACCCGAAAGTCATCGAAGTCTACCTGGGGCACTGATCATGCTGAACGTAAAACATCATTCGGTGGCCTATGGCCAGAGCACCATCATCGACGACCTGAACCTCGATGTGGCAAAGAACGAGATCGTGGCCGTGGTGGGTCGTAACGGCATGGGCAAGACCACGCTGATGAAATCCCTGGTGGGGATGACGCCCACCCGGGGCGGCGAGGTCAGCCTGGACGGCACCGACCTTTCCGGTCTTAAGAGTTTCCAGCGCGTCCGCGCCGGCATCGGTTTCGTGCCCCAGGGGCGGATGATCTTTCCCACGCTGACAGTGCGGGAAAACATTGAAACCGGACTGGCGGCGGTGGGCGAGAAGACCGTGCCGGAGGACCTGTACGAGCTGTTCCCGGTGCTCAAGGAAATGCAGAACCGCCGGGGCGGCAACCTGTCCGGCGGCCAGCAGCAACAGCTGGCCATTGCCCGCGCTCTGGCCACCCGGCCCAAGGTGCTGCTGCTCGACGAACCCACCGAAGGCATCCAGCCCAACATCATCAAGGACATCGCCCAGACCCTGCGGCGCATTCGCGATGAGCGGGGCCTGTCGATTGTGGTGTCGGAGCAGGTACTGAGCTTTGTGATGGATGCGGCCGACCGGATCCTGGTGATCGAGAAGGGCGCCATCGTGCACGAAGAGAGCCGGGCTGAGGCGGATCAGGACAAGATTGCCAGTTATCTGGCGGTGTAACGAGGAGCAGAGCAATGAGACACGGTGATATTTCCAGCAGCAACGACACCGTCGGTGTGGCGGTGGTGAACTACAAGATGCCCCGGCTGCACACCAAAGATGATGTGCTGGCCAACGCCCGCCAGATCGCGGACATGATCAAGGGCATGAAGGTGGGCCTGCCGGGCATGGACCTGGTGGTGTTCCCGGAATACAGCACCATGGGCATCATGTACGACAACGACGAAATGATGGAAACCGCCGCCACCATCCCCGGCGACGAAACCGCCATCTTTTCGGCCGCCTGCCGCGAGGCCAACACCTGGGGGGTGTTCTCGCTGACCGGCGAACGCCATGAGGAGCACCCGAAAAAGGCGCCCTACAACACCCTGGTTCTGATCAACAACGAGGGCGAGATCGTCCAGAAGTACCGCAAGTGCATTCCCTGGTGCCCTATCGAAGGCTGGTACCCCGGCGACACCACCTACGTCACCGAGGGCCCCAAGGGCATGAAGATCAGCCTGATCATCTGCGACGACGGCAACTACCCGGAAATCTGGCGGGACTGCGCCATGAAGGGGGCGGAGCTGATCGTGCGTTGCCAGGGCTACATGTACCCGGCCAAGGAACAGCAGATCATGATGGCCAAGAGCATGGCCTGGGCCAATAACTGCTACGTGGCGGTGGCCAACGCCTCCGGCTTCGACGGCGTGTATTCCTATTTCGGCCACTCGGCGCTGATTGGCTTTGATGGCCGCACCCTGGGTGAGTGTGGCGAGGAGGACATGGGCGTGCAGTACGCCCAGCTCTCCGTTAGCCAGATCCGCGACGCCCGCGCAAACGACCAGTCCCAGAACCACCTGTTCAAGCTGTTGCACCGGGGCTACACCGGCGTGCACGCCTCCGGTGACGGTGACAAGGGCGTGGCCGATTGCCCGTTCGAGTTCTATCGCACCTGGGTGATGGACGCCCAGAAGGCGCAGGAGAACGTGGAGGCCATGACCCGCAAGACCGTGGGTACCGCCGAGTGCCCGGTGGGCGAGCTGCCGTTCGACGGCAAGGAAAAATCCGCAGGGGCATAGGCCCGGGAGGCACTGATGCCGTTTATCAACGAACGGCTGGAAGCCAACCGGGAGTCCATTGAACAGAACCGGGCTGCTTCAGGCCCGGTTCGTGTTTCCCGGTTTCGCTTCGAGCCCGAGGCCGTGATGGCCCGCCTGCGGGACAACATCGTCGGCCAGGACGACGCCCTCGCTGCCATGGAAGCGATGCTGGTAAGGGTCAAGGCCGACATCGGCGAGGACAACCGACCGCTGGCGGTGCACCTGTTCCTGGGGCCCACCGGCGTCGGCAAGACCGAAACCGTGCGCCTGATCGCCGAAGCCATTCACGGCAGCCGCGACAGTCTGTGCCGAATCGACATGAACACCCTGGCCCAGGAGCACTACGCCGCCGCGCTCACCGGTGCGCCGCCCGGTTACGTGGGCAGCAAGGAAGGCCACAGCCTGTTCAATCTGGACAAGGTGCAGGGCTCGTTCAGCAAACCCGGTATTGTCCTGTTCGATGAAATTGAGAAGGCCAGCAAGGAGGTGGTCCGCACCTTGCTCAACGTGCTGGATACCGGCCGGCTGGTGTTTCCCTCCGGCAACCGCGAGATCGACTTTCGCAACACGCTGATTTTCATGACCAGCAATGCCGGCGCCCTGGACGCCGAAGCCCACCAATACCGTTATCAGCGCGGCTGGCGGCGCTGGCTCGGGTTATCGCCCGGCAACGGCGAGGGTATTCGCGATGCCGCCCTGCGTCGCCACTTTGACCCCGAATTTCTCAACCGCATTGACCAGATCCTCACCTTCAATCCTCTGACTGAGAACTGGCTGGAGGCCCTGCTCGACATCGAGCTGGCGGGCCTCAATCGCCGCCTGTCTAAAAAGCATGCGGAGCTGAGCCTGTCGCCGGAACTGCGCACCGAACTCTGCCGCGGCTACGACGCCCGCTATGGCGCCCGGGAGTTGCTGCGAGTGTTTCGCCAGCGTCTGGAGCCGGCGCTGGCCCGGGCGTTGCTGGATTATCCGCAGTGCCACCGGTTCGAGGCTTCGCTGGAGGGCAGGGCCGTCACGGTTCACCAATACGTCGAATGACGTAGGCACCGGGGGCATTTCGCGAATACACCCCCGGAGCGGGATTTCGGATAGTGAAGGTGTTACCTAAACGTGTACGCCAATAAGACCAAGGAGCCTCCGCTATGGCTGAAACCATTATCAAGATCGATCTGAACAAGTCGGCCTACGAGAACGACAAAATCCACAACCGCTGGCACCCGGACATTCCCCTGGTCGCCACCGTCAAGCCCGGCGATGACTTCATCGTCGAGTGCTACGACTGGACCGGCGGCCAGATCAAGAACGACGACAGCGCCGACGACGTGCGCGATGTCGATCTCAGCCAGGTGCACTTTCTCTCGGGTCCGATTGGTGTCGAAGGCGCGGAGCCGGGCGACCTGCTGGAGGTGGATATCCTCGACATCGGCACCTTCGAAGAGAGCCAGTGGGGCTTCAACGGCTTCTTCTCCAAGCAGAACGGCGGTGGCTTCCTGACCGAACACTTCCCGGAAGCCCAGAAAAGCATCTGGGACTTCAACGGCATGTTCACCAAATCCCGCCACATTCCGAACGTGGAATTCGCCGGCCTGATTCACCCGGGCCTGATCGGCTGCCTGCCCTCCAAGGAGCTGCTGGAAACCTGGAACACCCGGGAAGCCGGCCTGGTGGCGACCGACCCCGAGCGGGTGCCGGAGCTGGCCACCCTGCCCAACGGCGAGACCGCCCACATGGGCCAGATGCGCGGTGAAGCCGCCAAGGCCGCCGGCGCCGAAGCGGCCCGGACCGTGCCGCCGCGAGAGCACGGTGGTAACTGCGACATCAAGGATTTGTCCCGCGGCTCCAAGGTGTACTTCCCGGTCTACGTGGACGGCGCCGGCCTCTCCGTGGGCGACTTGCACTTCAGCCAGGGCGACGGCGAGATCACCTTCTGTGGTGCCATCGAAATGGCCGGCTGGATTCACCTGCGGGTGAACCTGATCAAGGACGGCGTGAAGAAATACGGCATCAAGAACCCGGTGTTCAAGCCCAGCCCGATCAAGCCCCGCTACGACGACTACGTGATCTTCGAAGGCATCTCGGTGGACGAGGACGGCGGCCAGCACTACCTCGACGTGCACGTGGCCTACCGCCAGGCCTGCCTGAACGCCATCGAATACATGACCAAGTTCGGCTACACCAAGGCCCAGGCGTACGCGATCCTCGGCTGCGCGCCGGTGGAAGGCCACATCAGCGGCGTGGTGGACATCCCGAACGCCTGCGCCACGCTCTGGCTGCCCACCGGCATCTTCGACTTCGACATCAACCCGTCCGCCGATGGTCCCCAGAAGAAAGTCAGCGGTGGCATGGACGTCCCCCTGTCGAAAGATAAGGAGTAAGCGCCATGCCCGTGTACGACTACAAGTGCCGCGAGCACGGCCTGTTCAACACCTTGGCCACCATGGCCGACGCCGCCAAACCGGCGGAATGCCCCACCTGCAAGGCGCTGTCGCCCCGGGTGATCGTGTTGCCACCGCACATCGCGGCCATGGACCCGGCCAACCGGGCGGCCCAGGACCGGAACGAAAAATCCCGGCATGAGCCGGTGTTTTCCACCGCTGACCGCCGGGCCCACGACCAGGAACACAGCCGCAGTTGCGGCTGTGGCTCGCCGAAGCCGGGTAAGTCGATGCTGTTCTACACCGCCGACGGGAAGAAGATGTTCCCCTCCATGCGGCCCTGGATGATCAGCCACTGACGTTCAGTACAGAGTCTGTCACGTGTTTGGCCCCTTCGGGGGCCTTTTTTGTTGCCCCGCCTTGTTCCGCCTGAATATCGTGTATATAGTGTTTTCATCCTTGGTTAACTACCAGATGTTGTTTTTTGAGCATCTCGGTATCGGGAATCCGGTGAGAATCCGGAACTGACGCGCAGCGGTATTGGAGAACGAGCGTGGCATAACGACACTGGCGCAAGCCGGGAAGTCGCCACGCGAGGCCGAATCGAACGATTCACGCTCCTGAGTCCGAAGACCTGCCAGGGATACAACTGCACCTTCGCGTCTTAAGGTGAGCAGATCGGTAGTGCCTGCCCGTCCCCCGGGCAAGGTGCGCCCCTGCGTACGCGAAGGTGAAAGGAATCCAACGCGTATTCAGGAGTACAGACATGTCCAGCTCTGCCCTGGCTGCACCCCAGCCGTCCGCCCCAACTGAAACCGAATCCCTGCAGGTCATCAAGCGTAATGGCACCCTTGTAGGCTTCGATCCGTCGAAGATCAGCGTTGCTGTCACCAAAGCCTTCCTGGCTGTTGAGGGTGACAAGGCCGCCGGCTCGGCCCGCATCAACGATGCCGTGCACCGGGTGACCGAGCAGGTGATCCAGGCCATCGGTCGGCGCCTGAAAGCCGGCGGCAAGGTTCACATCGAAGACATCCAGGACCAGGTGGAGCTGGCGCTGATGCGGGCCGAGGAACAGAAAGTGGCCCGCGCCTACGTGCTCTACCGGGAAGACCACGCCCGGCAGCGTGCCCACGATCACCCGGTGGAAGCCCACCCGCACCTGACCGTGAAAAAAGCCGGTGGCGAGATCGCCCCGCTGGACCTGGGCCGGATGAAACGGCAGGTGGAGCAGGCGGCTACCGGCCTGGACGGCATCGACGGCGACTCCCTGGTGGAAGACGCCCTGACCAACCTGTACGACGGCATTGCCGAGGAAGACGTGCTGTCGGCGCTGGTGATGACGGCCCGCGGGCGCATCGAACAGGAGCCGGACTACAGCGCCGTCACCGCCCGGCTGTTGCTGGAACAGCTTCGGCTGGAGAATGCCTTGGCCCTGAATTTATCCACAGAGCAGTCGCTGGCGGACATCTATCCACAGGCCCTGAGCGCCTTTATCGCCGCCGGCATTCGGTACGAGCTGTTGGACGAAGCGCTCGCGGCGTTTGATCTCGAGCGCCTGGGCGACGCCCTGAAACCGGAGCGGGACCGGCAGTTCGGCTTCCTCGGCCTGCAAACCCTTTACGACCGCTATTTCATCCACTGGGACGGCGCCCGCCTGGAACTGCCGCAGGTGTTCTTCATGCGCGTGGCCATGGGCCTGGCGCTGCGGGAAGACGACCCGAACGCCCGCGCCATCGAGTTCTATGACCTGTTGTCCTCGTTCGACTACATGGCCAGCACACCCACGCTGTTCAACAGCGGTACCCGCCATTCCCAGCTGTCGTCCTGCTACCTGACCACCGTGGGCGACGACCTGGAAGCCATCTACGGCGCCATCCGGGATAACGCCATGCTGTCGAAATGGGCCGGTGGCCTGGGCAACGACTGGACGCCGGTGCGCTCGCTGGGCGCCCACATCAAGGGCACCAACGGCCAGAGCCAGGGCGTGGTGCCGTTCCTGAAAGTGGTCAACGACACCGCCGTGGCGGTGAACCAGGGCGGCAAGCGCAAGGGCGCGGTGTGCGCCTACCTGGAAAGCTGGCACCTGGACATCGAGGAATTCCTGGAGCTGCGCAAGAACACCGGTGACGAACGCCGCCGCACCCACGACATGAACACCGCCAACTGGGTGCCGGACCTGCTGATCGAACGCATGCGCGAAGACCGGGACTGGACCCTGTTCTCCCCCAGCGACGTGCCGGACCTGCACGACCTATACGGCAACGCCTTCCGCGAGCGTTACGAGCATTACGAGGCGCTGGCGGAGCAGGGCAAGATCAAGCTGTTCAAGAAACTTCCGGCCAAGCAGCTCTGGCGCAAGATGCTGACTGTGCTGTTCGAGACCGGCCACCCGTGGATCACCTTCAAGGACCCCTGCAACCTGCGCTCGCCCCAGCAGCACCAGGGTGTGGTGCACAGCTCCAACCTGTGTACCGAGATCACCCTGAACACCAACGCGGACGAGATTGCCGTGTGCAACCTGGGCTCGGTGAACCTGGCGGCGCACATCGCCAACGGCGAGCTGGATGTGCAGCGTCTGGAGCGCACCGTGACCACCGCCGTGCGCATGCTCGATAACGTCATCGACATCAACTACTACGCGGTGCCCCAGGCCCGCAATTCCAACCTCAAGCACCGCCCGGTGGGCCTGGGATTGATGGGCTTTCAGGACGCGCTCTACCAGCTGGGCCTGCCGTACACCAGCCCGGAAGCGGTGGAGTTTGCCGACGTGGCCATGGAACAACTCAGCTACTTTGCCATTCGCGCCTCCGCCACGCTGGCGGCGGACCGGGGCGCTTACGACAGCTACGAGGGCTCCCTGTGGCAGCAAGGCATCCTGCCCATCGATTCCATCAGCCGGCTGAAACAGGCGCGCCGGGAAGGGGATCTGACCGTGAACACCTCCGCCCGGCTGGATTGGGCCCCGGTGCGCGAGCTGATCGCCCAACACGGCATGCGCAACAGCAACGTCATGGCCATCGCGCCCACCGCCACCATCTCCAACATCGTGGGCGTGTCCCAGTCCATCGAGCCGGCGTACCAGAACCTGTTCGTGAAATCGAACCTGTCCGGCGAGTTCACGGTGGTGAACCCCTCCCTGGTTCAGGACCTGAAGGCCGAGGGCCTTTGGGACAACGTGATGGTGAACGACCTCAAATACTTCGACGGCTCGGTGCAGCAGATCGACCGCATTCCGGCCGAGCTCAAGGCCCGTTACGCCACCGCCTTCGAGATCGACGCCCGCTGGCTGGTGGAAGCCGCCGCCCGCCGCCAGAAATGGCTGGACCAGGCCCAGAGCCTGAACCTGTACATGGCCGAACCCAGTGGCAAGAAGCTGGATGCGTTGTATCAGCTGGCCTGGGAGCGTGGCCTTAAGACCACCTACTACCTGAGGTCACTGGGTGCCACCGGGGCCGAGAAAACCGCGCCGGTCGCTGTGCCATCGAGAGAGCCGCAACCGCAGGTGTGCAGCATCGACGACCCTGACTGCGAAGCGTGTCAGTAATCACTTACTATCTATTCAAGAGGCGCAGACCATGCTCGACTGGGACGACGAACCCAAAACCGCAAGCACGCCGGCCGATCGCGCCGGCGGCAACCCCAACCCCGGCGCTCCCGCGCCGGTCAACGCGGACGACAAACGCGTGATCAACGGCGAGACGGACATCAACCAGCTCGCCCCGTTCAAGTACCCCTGGGCCTGGGAGTACTTCATGAACGCCAACAAGAACCACTGGACCCCGCTGGACGTGAACCTGGCCCAGGACGTCCACGACTACCACCACCGGCTCACCGCCCCGGAAAAGCACGTGTACGAGAACGTGCTGGCCTACCTGACCACCTCCGACATCCTGGCCATGCGCAACATCGGCCTGGCGGTGATGGAGAAGATGAGCGCGCCGGAACTGCAGATCTACCAGGCCCGGCAGGTGTACGAAGAGGCCATGCACACCTGGGCCTACCAGCACTGCATCGAAACCCTGAACCTGGACCAGAGTGAGATCTATAACCGCTACCGGGTGGTGCCGGCCATCAACGGCAAGATCCAGATCGCCAACCGAAGGCTGGACGCCGCCATGCGCCCGGACCTGAACCTGCGCAACCGCGACGACCTGCAGGAATTCATCATGTCCTACCTGTTCTTCGCAGCGGTGTTCGAAGGCACCTGGTTCTACAACGGCTTCAGCCCCATCTTCGCCCTGCAGCGCCGCGGCCTCATGCGCGGCACCGGCGAACAGCTGCAGTACATCCTGCGGGACGAAGCCATGCACTTCTCCTTCGGGCTGAAGGTGGTGAACCAGATCGTGGAGGAGGAGAACATCCGCTTCGACCCGCAAGCCGTGCGCGCCATGTGGGACGAATCCGAAGCGGCCGAAACGGAATACGCCAACTACATCCTGCGCGACCCGATCCTGGGTTACTCCGCCGAGTATCACAGTGAACAGTTCCGTTTCGTCGCCAACCGCCGGGCTCGTACAGTCGGCCTGGACGAACCCTTCCCCGGCGCGAGGAACGTCTCGCCCTGGCTGGATGAGCAGGCGACCCTGAGGAAGGAAAAGAACTTCTTCGAGACGCGGGTGATCGAGTACCAGACCGGGGCTCAGTTGGAGTGGTAGTCGAATCGGCTAGGCTCTCCCCGATGGCTTCCGGGCAGAGCCTAGCCGGCGCAAGCCTTAGAGTAGAGTGACGCTGCGGATGTCACCCAGGGGAACGGGAACCACCAGGGTACCGCCATACATGTGGCGTTTGAGTTTCAGGGCGTTGCCTTCCACGGCCTGGATGCGGCCCTTGATCGCTCGGCCGTCGGCCAGCTGGATCTGCACATCGTGCTGGAGATGATCATCAAGCTGGGCCAGGGAGATCCGACCCTCGGAGCGGGCCGGTGCGGATCGGGTAGGTTCCGGTGCCGCTGGCTTTGATGGCGCGGACTCGGAGGTAGATGATGGGCTGCTGCGCTCCTCGGCGACAGCCGTGTCCGCCTGGCTGACGCTGATGGACTGCAGGCCGGACCGTTCCGTGCCCAGTTTCGGGTTCAGGCGCCCGCTCAGATAGACGGGGTCCGGGCTCAGGTAGTTGTCCCCGAGATCCAGAGCCGGGAAAGGTTCCATCTGGAACGTCAGCGTACTGCCCGGGTGTGTGAGGTAGTCCTGGTAAACCTCCACAAGACTGTCGCTCGGCTTCAGGCCCATCGCCTGCCATTCCGCGGTCCAGGCTTCCAGATGCCGGGCGCGATACGCCTCGGTGTCCATCTCCAATTCGTTGGCGCAGAAATCCAGGATGCGGTTCAGGTAACCCAGATCTTCCAACTCAATGCTGGCCGCCTCCAGTTGTGCGGTCTTCGCCACCTGTGGCGACAAGGCCATCTCGTTGAACGAGCCTGAATGGTATACGACCATTTCCAGGCCCACCGCCATCTGGTTCCGGGAGACCGTGTCGATGGTTAGCGTGAGCTGGTTGCCGGTTTCGGACAGCCGGTAGGCCACGTCCATATCCAGCGTGAGGTAGTCATAGCCCATCCGCGCCAGGTCACTTCGGTTGAAGTAGCGGCGATCTCCGCATCCCGCGGTTTCCAATTGACTGAACGGATTGTCGCCCTCGGCGGCCTGTTCGAGATTGGACATGAACGCCATATCGGCCTTGAGCCCTTCAAGAGAAAATTTCAGGTAGTCCGGCATCTGGCCGGACTGAAGGTGATCCTTGAGCGTTAGCAGAGCCCAGGGGCTGCCGGTTCCAAGGGCGACCTTGTCTACCGCAATCACCTCAGACGTTGCCCGGGACGTGAAGCGAAGATCGTTCACCGTAATGTCTCCCGAGAAGTTCGTGGATACACTGCCGTATTCCATGGCGGCGAACGGTGCCACCTGCATCTTGGCGAGTTCAAGACCGTCAGTCACTGAACTGGTAATTTTGTAGTACGCGAACCCCGAAAGACCGGCAACAGCGACAACGAGAACAATCAGCAAACGTTTCATACAAGTCCCTTTTTGACGCAATCCAGAGCGATACTAGCTTAACTCCCTGTAATATTTAAAGTTGGGGACTGAGTCGTGAAATGGCGTTCGCCAGAAAGCGGGTGAGATTCGGCGCAGTCGGCACGGAGTTCAGCGACAAATGTCGGAAAATTCCGGACATGAAATCATAAGTAACTGTTTTTAAGTGTAAAAGTGATTGATGGTTTGGTGGATAGAACGCACTCAGGCTCTGGAGATATACGACAAATGACGCCTATTTCCAGTTGGTGTCCGGGTAGTCTATGCTGTAGTTCACTGATTTATAAACATTAACGCGAAAGAATGGCAGGCGCTGGTTCGGAAATAGGCGCTGCGTGATATATGTCATTTGTCGTTGAATTAGCTGTTAGGCGAAAAAAAATGAAGCCACTAATCATACTGCTATTGTCATTTTTTATTGTCGGGTGTGATAGCCCAGAACCTAGAGTGATTGATAGCGAGATCGTAAAAACCACAACACCAGATGGTGTTGAGATTCGAAAAGGCGAAATATCCGAAGTTATGACAAGTAAGAAGAACAAGGATCGGTTTGTGTCTTACCTACAAAAAAATGATATCTACTACCGTCTAGATAATCGCTACCCTAATGAGGTTAGCTGGATACCTGAAAGCGAAGAGCACAGGCAAGAAATATTTAAGAAGGCATTCAGTGGGCCAGAGGGTTAACCCCATGGACTCGCCTAACAAGGCCAGGCACGGCGACGCCTTTTTCGTTGCGGCTTCGCCTCCACTACAAAGCCGCGCATGCTGGCGGCGTTAAATCTAAGTTGACTGGATGTCTGAGATCGAGAATCAGAAGGACAAATATCATTGGTGGAGGTGGCTTTTCGTTCCGGTCGTGCCGCCGGTTGCTGGTCTCGCTGGTGGAGCTGCTTTCCATCTGATGCAGTGGTTTGGGATGAAAATGACAGGGGGTTATTCGGAGGACGGCTGGATTTTCTTGTATTTTATGCCCCTGGTTACGGCCGGTTTTGTTGGGTGGGCTTACTCCTGGTCAGCAGCCATGATTGCGCCATCGGCACGGTTAAAAGCCAGCTTCACGATGACCGTGTTTTTGTTCTTGTTCGCTGTATTCGCCAGTGTAGTCGCTATAGTTGGACCGGAATACTCGCGTTTTGAGGTCGTAAGTGTGGTTCTAATGAGCATTGCAGCAGTAATGGGCAGCATCGTTGCATTGATCGGTATTAAAAAGGCTCACAGCAATGAGCCGTAAAAGTGATGCCCAGCATCTAATATATTTAACCAATAATTGTATTACGTTCTGGCCGATGACCCTCCACCGGACGCCCGTTTCGCTGAGCTACACGGGCGCCGTTAAACAACGACGTTAAATATGAATTTAGAACTGAACGAATTCCTGACAACGTTGCTGTCCTCTGCGCTAGCCAGTGCAGTTCTTTCTGGAGCTATTATTTGGCTTGCAAGAACTTGGATTGCAGAACGCCTTCGCCAAAGTATTCAGCATGAATATGACCAAAATCTCGCCCGGCTAAATTCTGAGTTACAAGCAGAAGCTGATAAGAATGCTCTGCTGCTAAAGAACTCATTTGAACAAGAGGCGGAGAGGCTGAGATTTGCGACATCCTCGATTAGCTCAACACAAAAAATCGCGATTGAACGGAAACTCGATGGAGTTGAAACGCTCTGGGACGCAATTTTATTGGCGAGAAAGAACGTTCCTGCGATCATGGGCTTTATAGATATCCTTACTGTAGACGAATACAAGAACAGTAAAAATCATCCAGATTTTAAGCAGTTAGTTGGTGAGGTTTCCATTGAAAATATGACTGCAATGTACAAGGACAATGTTGGTTCCCGTGAACGCATACGGCCATATGTTGGGGAGTACCTCTGGGCTTTGCTGTCAACATATCAAGCTTCGATCACTCGAGTAGCGCTGGTTATTCACTGGGGTGATCAAGACGAAAAGAAACTAAATTGGCACCTCGACGGCGGCGTCCGCCAGTTGATCAATTCGTTTCTCAGCCAGACCGAGCTTGAGCAGTTTGAAAAAGTGAATGTTGGAAAAATTGGCTGGTTGCAGAGGAACTTAGAGCAGAAAATTTTAGCGGGAATCAATGTGGTTATCTCAGGCCAGAAAATTGGAGATGAAGCACTTGAACAAGCGCAGCGGATGGAACAGCGGGTTCGTGAACTGAAGGTTGGGAGTGGAGATATTTAACAAGGCAATCAAATTCGTTCCGGCCTACGGCCTCCACCGGACGCCGCGTCAGACGCTTCGTCAATTTTGAGCGAGTTGCCTTGAGGAAAATTCGGCAACTTCAGGCTGCAAGCCAGTTGGATGATCTCAAAGTACCGCCCGGAAATATGTTGGAGCCATTGCATGGTGACCGCCAAGGTCAGCACAGCATTCGAATCAACAGGCAGTTCCGGGTTTGCTTCCGCTGGACCAGGGCCGGCGCGGAAGATGTCGAAATTGTTGATTACCATTAGGAGGTAACTCATGCGCAACATTGAAGCTGTAACGCCAGGCGAGTTACTGAAGGAAGAGTTCCTTGAGCCGATGGGTATTTCTCAATACCGCTTGGCTAAAGAGATTGGGGTGCCTGCTCAGAGGATCGGCCAGATTATTGCCGGAAAGCGTGCGATTACCGCAGATACGGACCTGCGACTCTGTCGTTTCTTTGGTTTGTCCAATGGCTACTGGTTGCGAGCTCAGGCAGCCTATGACATTGAGATTGCGGAAGATGCCCTAGAGGATCAACTGAAGAATATTCGTCCGTGGGATGCTGTATCCGAAATCGGGCACAGGGCATAACCAACGGCTGCACAGCGCCAATTTTCCGCCGCTTCGCGGCTCCAAACCGGCGCGTGAGCCGGGCGTTAGAACATGAGGTGGCAAAATAAAAACCTGCCCCTATTGCACAGAAACCTTGCCGTTTTTCAATCTGATTCGTCAGAGGCTGACTCCATCCGAGCAGAAGGCCATTGAGTGCCCTCACTGCAAATCAACTATCTCGGTGCAGGGTGGGGCCAGCATGTGGGCCTCTTTCGGTATTGGCTCTACAGGTGGCTATTTGTTGGGGAAGGTCTTAGGTGGATTTAGTGTTGAGGTCGTGGTGGCTTCTGTATTTTTCGGGCTTCTGATCTTTATTATTTCTTCCTACTTCACAGCGCCCATTCGTCATGGGTAGTAATGGTATAACAAGTGCGGTCAAGGGAAGTTCCTAACTTCGCGCCCCTGCCGCCGGCGTTACGCACCTTTGATCATTTAACGTCATGAGTGGAATTCTTCCCATAGCGTTCGCGGCCTATCCAATCCTTCTTTCGGGAGTGGGTTTCGCCTGGCTCCTCACTTTTCCCTTTCGAAGCTGGGCGAATTGGTTTGTCCGGTTATTGGCTTGTGGAAATATCATCGTCTTCGCGTTTATGACCGGCCCTTGGGCTTTCACAAGTTATTACTTGCGGTATGTTGTGCTCTGGTTATTTGCCGTTGCTGCGGTGTTCTCCTACTTCCGAGCGAGGCGTAATAGCCAGCATTTTTCAGCGGGGGATAACCGACTCCCAATGCCGTCTATCTTGGTTCTTCTTCCGTTTTTGGTGCTGAATGCCTTGGCCATCGGGTCAAATTATCCCGCAGGGAAAACGGCTGAGTTGGCCTTCCCGCTTAGATCAGGAACCTATTACGTGCTTCAAGGCGGGAACAGCCGCATCACAAACCCTTTCCACGCGTTGAGCAACAGCAAGCTTGCGGTGGACATCGTCAAGTTAAACTCACTGGGAAATCGGGCACATGGCATAGGCCCGAGAGGGCTTGGCGCCTACGAAATTTTTGGCGAGAAGCTTTACAGCCCGTGTCGAGGAGTTGTTTTCAAGGTTCGCGCGGATCTACCGGACAATCCTCCAGGACACCCCGATACAGGGCAACCGGAAGGCAACTATGTGGTGCTGAAGTGCGCCGAGGCTGATGTCTTCATGGCCCACTTAAAGCGAGGAAGTATCAAAGTGGCAGAGGGTGAGGTCGTGGCTTTAGGGCAACAGTTGGCTGAGATCGGTAATTCGGGAAATACATCTGAGCCGCATCTCCATATCGATGCAAAAAAGGATGGTGTGGAGCAGGCGATCAGGTTTAACGGGCAGTCGTTGTCGATCAACAGTGTAGTAATAAGAAAATGAAAAACCTACAAAAGCGCCATAAACTCGGGTGTATCAGAGCAGTCGCTTCTGGCCTTCGGTGCCCAGCTGATGTCTAGCCCGGATACCGCTCAGGTTGTCATCGATCTCTACATTCTCGCCACGTTGGCCTGTGTTTGGATGTACTAGGACGCCAAGAGCCGAGGCAAAGGGCTGGGCTATCTCATCCCGTTTTTCGTTCTGACCGCGGTGTTTGTTTCTGCAGGCCCGCTTCTGTATTTGGTGTTGCGGGGTGGAGATGAGCCTGAATCCGAGGCGGTATGAGACGGTAGCTCTGTTGACCTGACATCGGATCAGCGACAGCTATAATCATCCAGTACACGGATGAGAAGAGGAGATGTCGTCGAATGGCAGCTACATCTTCAGCAAGCGAGTTCGACGTCATTGTCATTGGGTCCGGTATGGGCGGCATGACGACGGCCGCGGCACTTTCCCGGTTGGATCATAAAGTCCTGCTACTCGAGCAAGCCCAGACGATTGGCGGGCTCACCCACACGTTTTCTCGCGATGGTTTCACCTGGGATGTCGGCCTTCATTACTGCGGCACGTTCGGGCATGACCAGCTTGCGGGCCGCATCGTGGACTGGCTCAGCGGTGGCACCATCGAGTTCCGCTCGGTTGGCACCGTCTATGACACGCTGCACTTCCCGGATGGCTTCGAAATTTCCGTGGGGCGCCCGGCTGAAGCCTACAAGATGGAGCTGAAAGACCGTTTCCCCGATAACGCTGCCGAAATAGACGCCTACTTCGAGGCGTTGCTGTCGGCTGAGGAAGCCGGGCACATGGTGGGTGTCGAGCGAGCAATGCCGGAGCCGTTCCGTTCCGCCCATCACTGGTGGAACAAGCGGAAGATTCAGCGCTGGTGCGGGCGTACAACGGGTGAGGTCATCGCGGAACTGATCAGCAATCCGAAGCTTGCCACTGTGCTGTCGGCGCAGTGGGGCACCTACGGCGGCAAACCGAAAGAAGCGAGTTTCGCCATTCACGCCACGATCATGGGGCACTATCTTGAAGGCGCTGGCTATCCCGTCGGGGGGGCCGCCGCCATCGCCAGGGGACTTGTCCCGGTGATTGACGCGGCCGGCGGCGCCGCCAGGGCTGGAACACCGGTTGATGGGATCGTGCTGGATGATGGCAGAGCCGTCGGTGTGCGCACCAAGTCCGGGGAAGAATTCCACGCGCCCTTCATCGTCTCGGCGATTGGCGCCGGTGAAACCGTGAAGCGCCTGCTCCCGGAGGACATTCGCCAACAGCACTGGGCTCGCGAAATCGCCACTTTCAAGCCGTCGATCTGCCACTTCGATCTCTTTCTCGGCTTCGAGGGAGACATCGCCCAACACGGCGCGACCCGCTCGAACCATTGGTTTTACGAAAGCTGGGACACCAATGATGCGATCTGGGCCGCGGCAGACGGCGAGCCAATTCCGATGATGTTTGTGTCGTTTTCGTCTCTGAAGGATCCCGCGCACGATCCGGGTCCGACGAACAAGCACACGGGGGATATGCTGCTTTGGGCCGACTGGTCGTCGGTGGCTGAATTCGCGGATGGCGGTGCGGAGGAACGTGCCGATGAGTGGGCATCGTTCAAGCAGAGTATCGAATCCAGGATGCTGGAGTTCTTCAAGACGAAGTTCCCGGATCTGGCACCGCTGATCGTCTACCATGAACTGGGCACACCACTGGCCACTGCATCATTTACCGGCCACGAAAAGGGCGGGTTCTATGGCGTGGAAACGACCCCGCGCCGCATGTTGTCAGACGCACTCAACGCCCGCACGCCTGTTCCCGGTCTGTTCCTGGCAGGTCAGGATGTAATGTGCCCGGGCATCGCTGGTGCTCTCTCGGGCGGCATGTTTGGCGCTGGGGCGATTGATCCGCATGTTTTCCGGAAGCTCAGATAGGCAGTGCGAAATTGCATCTTGCCCCTCGGCAAAGGGGCACACCGACATACTCAGGCCCGGCTTTGCGGCCCCCGGGATACCCTGGCGTTACACCATTAATCCACAGAGGGTCGCGGTGGTTTAAGGTGCAGGACTCGCGCGCTGGCCTGCCCCCGTGGCGCACAGGGGCGCTGCTGATCCAGCAGGGCTTGTTGCAGACCGAGCAATGACTCGTACATCATCGCCTGAATATCCAACAATGCCTTCATCGGACTGCCGGCTACCCGGCGTCGGGCCTCGATCACAAACTGCAGGCCCCGCAGTCGGCGTTGATTGCACTCCGAACTCCGGCGAATACAGTCTTCAATCGCTTCCGCGCGTAAAACCTCGAAGCCTGCCGGATCACGCTGAGCCAGATCCTTGAGCTCGTCGAACGTGGGCATATCCATAACTTGCCTCCTTTCCTGGATTCAAGTAACAAGTACTGCACCACTCCTTTTCAAAGCCCCTGTAACCCGCGTTCGACTGTCCGGAAACGAAACGTTAACCCCTCGCAGAAAAAAAGCCGGGACACTTTCAGTAAAGTCCCGGCGGGGGCCGGAATCAAGCTTTTGGTCTACCGGGATCAATTCCTCGGCGCCTTGAAGACGCTATGATGGGTGCCGGGTCTTTGGCCTGTTGTTGCCGGACCGGCGGGGCGGGAAATCTATGGCAGATCACAGTGTGGGAAAGGCTATTGGTCTCGGGGCGGTTTCGGTTCTTCTGGTGGCAGAATTCGGAATGTTCTCCGACTTTTTGTATCCGTTTCGGCTGCTGTGGCGTCAGGGTCAGATCACGGAACTTCTCCTGTCCGTGATGGTGTTGCTCTGGAGCGTGGCAGGTGTATTCCTGGTGTTTTTCAGTGGCCGCAGTCTTTTTCGAACCATAACCCTGCCGTTTTTTGTCTTCTTCTTTCTTTCCAATATTGGCTCCGTTCTTGTCTCAAAAGCGCCAATCGATTTCCAGCAGGCCGATCTGATCGTGAGTTATTTTCAGTGGTGGGCCGGGGCAGTGGTTGAGAATATTGGCCTGGCAGTGCTGCCGCTTTTTATCATTCTTGTGCCGCTTATTATTCTCATCGAACGTCTGCCGCGCCTCCTGAAATTCACTATCCCCGGGAAGTTCTACGCCGTTCCTGTCAGCGTCGTCCTGCTTGTCTACATTGTTCTGCTAACCAGCGATGGCATTTTTGATCGGTATCCTTCGTTTTTCAGGGTGCCGGCTCTGCTCATGTTTGCCGGCCAAAGTGACCTATATGAGGGCGAGAGGTTGGAGGTTAGCTACGCGGGGCCGTTGGACTCATCGGTCGAGAAAATCGTTCTGATTGTGGATGAAAGCATCCGCGCGGACATTCTGGGCATCAACGGATACAAGAGGGAAACCACCCCCTACCTCAGCTCACTGGATTCTGGTCTGGTGAATTTTGGGTTGGCCGCGTCATCGTCAAACTGCAGTGATTATTCCAATCTCATCCTCAGGACAGGGATTAGAAAAGAGGCGATCCCGGACCAGGATCAGACAAGCTTGAAGACCCCCTCGATCTGGCAATTCACCCGCAGGGCGGGGTATTCCAATGTGTACCTGGATGCTCAGAATGCAGAGGCCTGGGCGAACTACCAGAACTTCATGAACGACCATGAGGCGACCTTCATCGACGAACTGCTAAGGCTTCGCCAGAACCTTACCTATGAGAGCGACGGTATTGCCCGGGACACGTTGATAGATCTGCTCGAGCAGTCGGGTAAGACCTTCATCATGCTCAATAAGCATGGCATTCACTTTCCGTACTTCAGGAGCTATCCCGAGGCGTCCACCATTTTCACCCCGGCTCTTGAGCCAGGCGAGCCAATGAACGACAGAGAAAAATCCCTGAACTCCTATTTGAATGGGCTACGTTGGAGCGTCGATGACTGGTTTAAGGGCCTGTTATCCGAAAGCGCCGAATTCAGGAAGTACGTCATTATCTATACCAGCGATCATGGCCAAAACATCGTCGATGACGGGACGTTGGCCACCCACTGCCGGCCGAGAGCGAATCGCTTTGAGGGCATTGTGCCGATGATGGTTTTTTCCAATGACCCGGGAACCCTTGCAAGGTTCAGGTCGGCTCAATCGACGGGTAATGACCGAACCAGCCATTTTCAGGTATTCCCGACGCTGCTTAATCTGGCCGGCTACAATGAATCCTGGGTAAGTAGCCATTACGGCGCCTCTCTGAGCGAGCCGTCCGGTGCCCTGCCGGAGTTTTTTGTGGGAGACGCCTTTGGCCGCGGATCGGTCAGACGATGGCACCCGATATTTCCGGCAGAGAATGATGGTGGTCAGTGACCAAGAATCTATTCCCATTGTTCCGGGCTCGCCCCTTTTAACCGAGGTCTCGTGATTTTGGGGTCATCGATATGTCGTCGGATGCGCAGCATTCAAAGGTAGCTCAGGCAGCGTCCCCTCATCAGTGGGGCAGGTTGGTGGTGCTTTATCTGTTGATACCACTTGTCCTCCTGGTGTGCGGAGGGGATCTTGGTTGGTGGCAGGGGTGGGGCTATTCCCTGCTGATATTTGTCGTCGGCCTCGGCGGGCACATTTGGGCGGAAAGGCGGCATCCGGGATTGATGGCCGAACGACAAAATATGGAGAAGGCCCAAAGCGCCAAAGCCTGGGACAAAGTACTTGCACCGTTGATGGCTCTGAGCGTGAGTTTCCCGCTGGTTATTGTGTCGGGGCTGGATCATCGCTATGGCTGGTCACCGGAATTTCCGTTGGGGCTCATTGTGCTCGGCTTCCTCCTGACCACTCTCGGATACGCGTTTGCTACGTGGGCATTGATAGAGAACCGATTTTTCTCAAGCGTTGTGCGCATTCAGTTGGATCGAGGGCATGTGGTGTGTGACAGCGGCCCCTACAGGATTGTTCGGCATCCGGGCTATGCCGGAAATATTGTGGCATTGGTGGGCATCGTGCTGGCCCTGAGCTCAATGTGGACACTGATTCCGGCGGCGGTGGCGCTGATCATTGCGGTGGTCAGAACGGTGCTGGAGGACCAGACTCTGCAGGAGGAATTGCCGGGGTATCGCGACTATGCGCGACGCGTGCGCTACCGGTTGATGCCGGGTGTTTACTGACATTATGTTCCAGGAAGAAATACACTCTGCAGGGCAGGTTTCCCATGAAAAATAACAATCCCATCGTCAGGCTGTATTCGCGATCGCGCCAATCTTGATGCCTTGGGCATGAAGGCGATTTCCATGGTCGACTGTGCGGGGCGCGATGAAGAATGGGATTACAGGGTCCACCTGGGAGTTGAGCAGTCCTTCGAGAACTATGGCCAGTAAATGGTTCAGCAGTGCCTGAACCGTGGCTACGAGGTGGTCGGTTTGAATATGAACGTTTCAGTTCGTGGCCGTTTCGAATTCCTCGGTGGTGGGTTGGCCCGCCGCGTTAGGCGGGCACGCTCGTTGCTCAGTTCTGCAGCCGTATATCATCCTTCCAACGGAATCCCACACCCCCGGCCTGCCAAACGCCATCCTTGTTGAAGGGATGGGGGCCGGACATGTTGATGTAGGTGGGCAGGCCGAAGTGAGGCGACAACTCCCGTGGTGACTTGATCGTGACACGATCCATGATTCTCAACCCTTGCTCTTGAGCCGGCATATGGGCCTCAGGCGCGGCTCTGTGGGCGACGGCCCAGTTATCGATGAAGAGCAGATCGCCGTGGTCATAGTGGTAACGGATACCATAGCCACGCTCGAACGACTCGTTCATCAGGTCGTTGTAGTCGTTGAACAGTTCCTTCATTTCGGCTTCGTTCAGTAGCCGGAACTTGTCGGCGGTCGCCGGCGCCTTCTGCAGATCCTCGATAGAGAGACCCTCCTCCGGTAACCGCTCCAGAACCGCCCCGGTCATGCCCAGGTGCAGCCACACGCTTTTTCGGCCGGAAACGGGATGGGTATGGACCACGGGATGCGTCACGCTTGAGGCCGAGTTAACGGAGACCAGGCGTTGCCAGAACGCCTGCTTTTCCTCCGGCAGCGCGTCAAAGGCCGCGCCCTGATGAGCGAAGTGGGTGCCGCCGCCCCGCTCTGGCGCCCGGGCCATGTAGTAGGCCGAATGGGAGAAGGTTGCGGCTTCGAAGCTGCCATCGTTGTGCCACTGGGGGCCGACCCCGAGGATGCCGTAGCGGGCGTCGTTGGAACAACGGAAGATGTGCCGGTTTCGTCCCGGCGTCGCGGGATGGACTCCGTGGGTGGAGTGGATTTCGTGAGCCCCCCACCATTTGCTGGCGTTGATCAGTTCATCGGGTGAGAGGTCGGTCTGATGCTTGAAGACGATGAAGCCCCGGTTCGCCATTTCGACTTCCAGAGCCTCAATGACGGGCTTGGGTAGTTCGGAACGAACATCGGCGCCGTAGACCTCAACGCCCAGGGGTTCCAGCTGTTTGAGCGTTAAACCGTGACTCTCGATCAGGGCAACGCGGTCGGGGTCGAGCGGAGGCAGGTATCCCATAAGTCTGTCTCACCTTTTCGGTGGATGTACGGACAGCCTAACGCAGTGTGTTTTACAGACAAGGGGGGTCGAAAATTCAGCTGCAACTTTCTCTGAACCCGGGGCGTACTCCCTGTGGCCGCTCTGTTTCTTGACCGGGCGGAAAATACAATAACAAGGCAGGACCGCACTTGCGGCGGTGCCTGCCAGGAGAGAGTTACATGCGTATAGAAAAACGCTACACGCGAGTATCTTTAGTGTCGGCGATGGCACTGGCCATCGCGGGGATAACGCCGGCGCACGCTGGCCTACTCAGTGGGCTGACCGGTGGCGACGGCGAAAGTGCTGGCGATGGCTATCCTTCTTCAGTCTCGGGCGAGGTAGGCTTCTTCAGTGAGCCCTTTGCCGAACCTACCATTCAGGTGGATGGCGATCAGGTTGCGACCGGCGACCGCTGCATCGTGGACGCCGACGGCTCCCTTCAATGCAAGCCGGCGGCCGGCACCGTTGCCGTGTTGGGTGATGGCCGCTTCCTCTACCTGAATGCGCTGGAAGGCACCGAAAACGCGGAACTTGCAGTCATTGCCCAGTTCGGTGAGATCTCGGTGAACGATCAGTCGCGGGTCATGAGGTTGGACGAGAATGACCTGCCGACCTGGGTCAAACCCTCTCCGCTCGACGGCGGCGCCAATCCTGACGGCAACGACAGCACCACGCTGACCGACGGTCTGCTCGATACGTCGAATAACACCGACCTCAACGACGGGGCGTTATTCTGTGCCGACGTTGTCTTTCTTGCCGACGGCCGGATGATGGCGGTCGGCGGCACCGACTATTATTCCGAGCCCGGTATCGATGGCCTGCCGGTGGGCGTTGTGGAGCTGGAGGGCCTGAAGGCTTCACGCATCTTCGATCCGGAGACCAACACCTGGAGCCAGAGCGGTGACATGGAGTACGGCCGCTGGTACCCCAGTCTGGTGAGCCTGGCCAACAGCGACGTATTTGTGGCCAGCGGGGTGACCAAGCTGCTGAAGCCGGTGTACCCGGAGGATCCGATACAGTCCGGCCGCAACGTGGTACAGACCGAAACCTACGACATCGACAATGGCCGCTGGACCAATAACGGCCTGGAGGCGCAGCGCTCGCTGCCGTTGTTCCCGCGCATGCACCTGCTGCCCAACGGCCACGTGTTCTACAATGCCGGTGGCCAGGCGTTCAATCCCTTCGGCCAGGCCTATGACCAGGCGCTGTGGAACATCGTCGGCACCTACAATCCTGAAACCAGGCAGTGGACCGATCTGGGCTACGCCGGCCTGCCGCTGAGGCTCAACGACGTGGGCCTGGAAGCGCTGAGCACCACCCTCAATCCGACCAATATGAGCTCGGACCAGGTACAAAGTCTCCTGGGCGATCTGGTGGGGCAGACCCTGGACAATCCGACGGCCGCCATCGGCCAGTTGCTCGATCTTCCGCTAGACGATCGCTCGGTAGAGCGGGCCATTGGTTCAGGCATGCGCGGCTCGACCTTCTCGATTCAACTGCCATTGCGCCCCGATAGCAACGGCGGTTATCACACGTCCGAGTTCCTGACCGCGGGCGGCGTACCGACTTATGTCGCGGCCGGCAGCCCGGGCGGTTATCTGCCGGTCTCCTCGTCGCGGATCGACACCGTGACCACCAATGGCGACGACATGGCTTACGAGTCGCGTCTGACCGGTTCGCTCAACCAGCCGCGCTGGTATGGTTCGGGCGTGATGATGCCCGACAACAGCGTTATGGTTTTCTCCGGCGGCACCCGGGACGGTGTGGTGGCGACCGGGCTGGAGGGCGCGATCATCCAGGCCGAGCGTTTTGATCTTGAAACCGAAACCTGGAAGCCGATGGCCTCGGCAAATCGTGAGCGCACCTACCACAACACCGCCGTGCTGATGCCGGACGGACGGGTTCTGGTGGGCGGCCACTCGCCGATCAACACCGCCTATCTGTCGTTCGTCAACCTGGATGAGCTGGGGTTTGCGGATTACGCGGGGCGTGACCCATCCTTCGAGATCTACACGCCTCCCTACGCGACCCGTGACAATCGCCCGACGATCGAAAAGGCTCCGGTGGCCCTGCTCACCAATGGTGGTGAGTTCGATATCCGTACCGACCGGTCGGACATTGACCAGGTCATGCTGATTCGCCGCAAGGCAACCACCCATCTGGTCGACGGCGACCAGCGTACCGTCGTGCTGCCGATCATTGATCGCAACAATGACAAGGTAACGGTCAAGATGACCAGCAACCGCGCGGTTCTGCCGGCCGGTCAGTACATGCTGTTTGTCAGCCACGAGGCAGACGACGGCATGCGTGTACCGTCAGAGTCCACGCCCGTGAGCGTGCTCGCCGATCCCGGCCAACCGTCTGGCCCCCTGGTGCAGCAGATCGAAGCGGCGCCAGCAGACGAAGGTAGCGACGATGGATTGATCGGTGGACTGCTGAGCAGTGGCGACAATGGCGGTTCACTGCTGGATCCGCTTTTCGATCTGAGCTCGGGCGGTATCAGCGCCGTACCCACGCTCGGCCAGCTTGAGGACGGCACCCCGCAGCTGTTGAATGAAGCCGGCGTTGCAGTCGAAGGCGGTGCCTCGGTGTTCAAGCAAACCGTGGATGGCGTGCCAGTCGCGTTGCAGGGTCTGGTTATCGACTTCACCACACTGGCCGGCAACTAATGATGCGCCGCTCCAATCACAGCCTCCCCCTTCGGGGGGGGCTTTTTGTCGCGTTCATCAGCGCCAATCTGCTTTGTGCGGCGGCCGCCCACGGCCACGGCGGTGGCTCGGATGAGGAAAAGGGCACCGTGCGGGCGGTGCTCGACCCTCTGCCGCCGGAACTGTCGTCACTGCGGGTGCAGCTCCGCAAGACCCTGGCACCCCAGCTGCTGGTTGCTAATCCCACGGGCAAGCCGTTGACCGTCGAGGACGAGAGTGGCCGGAATTTCCTGCGCATTGGTCCGGACCATACCAAGGGGGATCTGGGCACAGCGGCGTTCCACCGCACCAACACCCTGATGGCGCCCGGTGCGATTCCGGCGGATGCCTCCGGCGATTCACGCTGGACGGTGGTTGAAGCCACACCGAACTGGGGCTGGTTCGACCTGAGGCTGCGTACGGACGGGATCGATCTGCCCCATCAGGTGGTTGATGCCGGTGAGCGCGCACCCGTTGGCCAATGGTCGGTGCCGGTGCGACTGGGCGACACCGAAAGTGCGATTTCCGGTCGCTTCGAGTATGTGCCCACTGCGACCGGCATCTTCGAGGCACAGGTGATGGATGTCGGTGCCCTGTCAGGTCAGGCGTTGGTGCGCGCCATGCCCGGCAGTGCCCGACCGGGGCTTTTTCTGTCGTACCGTGGCGATGCGCCTCTGACGCTGATGGGCGAGCAAGGCGAGCCCTTCCTGCGTTTCTCGCCACAAGGCGTCGAAGCCAACCGTCACAGTCCGACCTGGGCCAGGGCCGCGCCTGCTGGTTCGCCCTCGTTCGTCGAAACCAGTGGCGAGGCCGACGCGCGCTGGGCCCGGATCTCGGAGGGTCGAAGTTATGGCTGGATCGATCCTCGGACAGCGTATGCCGACACGGTTGAGGATCCAACGCGTCCCGGCGTGGTCAAGGACTGGCGGATTCCCATACGCATCGGCGATGAGAGCAGCCGCATCGAGGGGGTAACCGAGTGGTTCCCGGTCGATCAGGTTGCCGGCAAATGATCACGGTAGCGACAGAGGGCGGGCGCTGGCCCGCCCCTAACAAACAAGGCGCTTCGTCTCCCCGTTGCCCACGTCGACGTATTCAATCTTCACGGTCTTGAAGTTCAGGTCCACGAACAGGTGGCAGTAATAGTCGCCATGGCGCCAGGCCATGGCGACGCTGGAGTTGTTGGAGTAGTTCAACTCAAAATGGCCATCAAAGGCCGGGTAGTTGCTGCGGAAGGTCATCAGGCTCAGCAGGCGTTGCACTACCGGCTTCTGCATGTCCTGGTCCACTTCCTCCAGGCTGTAGTAGTGCCGGTTGATGTCCCGAAGCTCGCCGGTCTGTTCCATCAGTTCCTGGTCGTTGCAGCCGGCCAGCAGCCCCACGTAATACACCTGCGGGATGCCGGGGGTGAAGAACTGGATGGCCCGGGCGGCAATGTAGGCGTCGTCATTCTGCATCAGGGCGTCGTAGAAGGTGCAGGTGAGCTGGTAAATGGCCCCCACGCTGTGGATGTTGGCGGCCGAGCGGCGCATGATCGGGTCGGCGCTGCGGGCGTCGATGTTGTCGATCAGGACCTTGATCTTCTCGTCCGGCAGCACCCCCTCCACATCCGGTATGCAGATGCCATCGTGGGTATCCAGCACCGTCACCATGTTGCGCGGGCACATGCGCAGCCAGTTCTTCAGGTACACACTGTTGGCGTCCAGCAGCGAGTAAAGCAGGAGCGGCGGCAGGGCAAAGCCGTAGGGGTGCATGTTGCGCCGGCCGATGGCGTACTGGTAACTGGTGTGGTCGTGCACCTCCGGCAGGCACTCGGCGCCGTGTTTCAGGGCTACTTCGTTGATCCAGTCGAGGATCCGGTACACCTCGGGCTCGACCAGGAAACAACTGGTGCCGATGCGCTTGGTGGTGTAGCCGAAGGCGTCCAGCCGGAGCAGGTTCACACCCTTGGAGGTGAGAAAGCCGATGTAGCTTTCCATCAGGGTGTAGGCCAGGTCGGCGTCGTAATTCAGGTCAATCTGCTGTTCCGTGAAGGTGCACCATACCCGGGTTTGGGTGCCATCGGCGAGGGTGACTTCCCGGAAGGGTTCCTTCTCCTTTCGGATGTGGATTCGGGCCAGGTCGTCCGGAGAGATCTCGCCGAATTTGTCCACGTGCACAAACAGCTCCGCGTACTCGGAATCGAAGCCCTTGGCGATAAAATCCCGGAACTCGGGGGACTCGTCGGAAATGTGGTTCACGGTCAGGTCCACGCACAGGTCGTACTTCTGCGTGAACGCTTCGATGTCGTCCCAGGTGCCGAAGGCCGGGTCCACCTCCTTGTGGGTCAGCGGCGAGAAACCGCCGTCGGCGTTGGACGGGAAAAAGGGCAGGATGTGCAGCCCGCCGATCGCCTCCGGGAGGTATTTCTCCACCACGGTGTGGAGGTCTTTCAGATCCTTGCCAATCCGGTCCGGATAGCAGATCAGCTGCACTTTATTTTTGAGCAGCATGGTTTGGCTCCTGGGCTGTGTATTCCGGGGTGGTTGATCAGGCCGCGCTCTGGCCCAGCGGAACGACTTTCTTCAGCTTGCTGATGCGTCGCTGTTCCACCGCGTCGATAAATTCCTGGCCCCAGTATTCGATATCGTAGCGGCACACCGCCTCGAAGGCCTCGCTCAACCGGTTCCTGGCTTCGCCCGGACTCATGGCCAGGGCGTAGTAGCAGGTATCCGCCAGGTCCTGGGGGTGGTGGGGGTTGGCCAGAATGGCCCCGCGGAGCTCGGCCGCGGCCCCGGCAAACTCGGAGAGCACCAGCACGCCGCAGCCCTTGGTGAGCCCCTGGGTGGCGATGTATTCCTTGGCCACCAGGTTCAGGCCGTCCCGCAGCGGGGTAATCCACATCACATCCGCCATGGTGTAATAGGCCACCAGTTCCTCGAACGGCAGGGCCCGGAAGAAGAACTGCACCGGGGTCCAGCCCACCTGGGCAAATTGGCCATTGATGCGGCCCACGGTCTGTTCGATCTGGGACAGCAGTTCCTCGTATATGGTCATCCCCTTGGCAGCGGGTACGCACACCATCATCAGGGTGACTTTGGTCGCCAGTTCGGGGTGCTCGGTGAGCATTCGCTCGTACGCATGCAGCTTTTCCAGGATGCCCTTGGTGAAATCGAGCCGTTCCACGGACAGGATCAGCCGGATATCGGTCAACTCCTCCCGGAGGGTCTCCATGCGGGCCTGGACGTCGGCATCGGCCAACGCGTTGCGAACCCGGCTCAAGTCAAGCCCGACCGGATGGGCCCCGAGGCCGATCTTGCGGTCGTTCACGGTAATCTCGACGCTCATCTCGTCCAGGCCCACGGCACAGCCGTAGGTCAAGAAGCGTGGCGCACAGCCTGCCTTCTCCGTGACCTCCAGTGGCGTGACGCCCCGAGCCACATCGACGAAGTTCTCGGCCTGCCGGGGAATATGGAACCCGATGTGGTCGCACTGCAGCAGGCTGCCGATGATTTCCCGACGCCAGGGCAGCACGTTGAAGACATCGGCAGACGGGAAGTAGGTGTGGTGGAAAAAGGCGATGGTCACGTCCGGGCGCAGTTCGCGCAGGAAGGCGGGCACCATCCACAGATTGTAATCGTGAATCCAGACCACGGCGTTTTGCGCGGCCTCCTCGGCGGTGCGTTCGGCAAAGAGCTTGTTGACCTTGAGGAAGACCTGCCAGTGATCGTCCCGGAAGGTGGCCCGTTCCCAGAAGGTGTGCAGGGTGGGCCAGAAGGCCTCCTTGGAAAACCGTTTGTAGAAGATGTCGACGTCTTCCGCGGTCAACGGCACCCGGGCGGCCACCAGTTTTTCGTAGCGGCCGGTGTCCACTTCGGTGTGGGTCTGGAATGGACCGAGGTCCGGATCGTCAATGGACCAGGCGACCCAGGAGCCTGCCTTGCCCCCGGCGAAGAAGCTCAGCAGCGTGGGGATGATGCCGTTTGGCGATCTCGGCCGGCGCCGGATCAGTTCGCCATTCTCGACCACCTCTTCATAGGGCAGCCGATGGTAAACAATGACCAGGTCCGATTTGCCCGCGCGCATGGTGTCCGGGATCTCGGCATCAATCCCCGCATGACCCAGGAAACCGAAATGTTCGAAGGCCTCGAGTATGCCGCCACAGCCGGTGGCATCCGCGTGGAACACCCGTGCCTGATGCTCGGTGGCCTCCAGCAGGCCGCTTTCGGAGTCACCGACACACACGCCTTTGAAACTCTGTTCGTACATCGACAGATCGTTAAGGGTGTCGCCGGCGACCAGAACCGTTTCCGGATCGGCACCCAGATGCTCGACCAGCCGGCTCAGAGTGCTGCCCTTGTTGACGCCCTTGGGCAGGATGTCGAGGTACTTGCCCCCGGAGAACAGCACATCGCAGGACAGGGTTTCCGCATGGGCACGAAGCTCGTCGCTCGCTGCGGTGCTGTCGCAGAAGTAGGACACGCGCCGTTCCTGGGGCACCTCCTGACGCTGCAGGCCCTCGAAGGGCGCCAGGGCCGCTTCGACCAGCTGTTCACCGGGCCATAGCTCGTCGATTTCGCCCTGTACCGGCTGTATTGCCTGTTGGGAGTCGCCGCGCACCACGGTGCAGCCAACGTCGCAGATGATGTAATCGGGTTCCGGAATGGTCGGGTCAGAGAGCAAGGGCAATACCGATTCCAGCCCCCGACCGGTCACAAAGACCAGCTGAATTTCCGGGTGGGCCGCGATCAGCTGGTAGAGCCTGAGGCGATTTTCCGGATCGCCGGCGAGAAAGGTACCGTCCAGATCGGTGGCGAGCAGCATAATAGTGCACTCCTGTCTGAGTATTTCCGTTAGTCCTGAACCTGAGGACCCTGACAGTCGTACTTGCAGGTTTTGTACCGGGCTTTGGCCTGCGGGTGCGGTTGTTGTGCACAAATTGTGCAAATAATGTCTTAAAAACAATGAAGTGTGACGCGCTCGGGATGAGCCAATCGTCGTTGATAAAATGGGCGCGGTGGCGCCAGAACAGTGCAGCCGAATGCCTGATGCGTTATTTCGGGGCCATTGAAGTGCTGGCCCCAGCGTCAGCTACGCCCCAGCCTGTTCTTCCCGGAGCTTGGCTCGAACGTTCATCAGCACCCGGCCGTAGCGGTTCTCTCCCCGCCGGTCCCGACCCCAGCCCCAGAAATAGTCAAAGTTGCTGTTCTCCACGATCTTCTGGTCGCCGGTTGCCAGCAGGGCCTCGGCCAGTTCGGTGTGGGTGCGGCTGCGCATGTAGACGCCGCGGGTCATAATGGTTTCACGTACCTGCTTCCAGTCGCGCCGGAAGCTTTTGTGGCGTTTGCGGCCGATTTTCCGGGCCTGCTCCGGAGTGGCGGCGGTCCTGACCTGTTCCTGCCGATCCTCGTCGGTGAACTTCATGCCCTGGAAGTAATGTTCCACGGTGGGCCATGCCTTGCCTTCCAGTTGAAAACCGAAAGGGGCATAGGTTCCAAAGGGGCTCTCGGGATCGGTCCGCGAGGTCATCAGATCATTCTCGCCATCGTCTGCGGGAAAAAGGGACATAGCTGCTGCCGCTGTAGGAAGTGAGCCGACAGTTTAACCAAAGCCACGGTTCAGTTCATGCCATGCCGGCTCTGCCGCTGGAAACAGAAGGAGAGGGAAGAGAGTTTCTGAACTATTATCCAGTGAACCCGATGGTCTTTTAATCAGTCATCGTTTGCGGAGACAACCGGGCCCAAGGAGGCAACCATGGCAGAGGTCATTCTGGAATCCACCATCACGTGTCCCGAGTGCGGCCATCAAAAAATGGAAGTGATGCCGACCAATGCTTGCCAGTATTTTTACGAGTGTGAGGCGTGCAAGGCATTGTTGAAGCCAAAAGAGGGCGACTGTTGTGTGTTCTGCTCGTTCGGCACCGTTGCGTGCCCGCCCATCCAGCAAGGGGTCGGATGTTGTGACTCCGGTGTCCGCAAATGACAGAGTTCTGGCAACTATGAAAATTCACCCCTATCTGCCCCATTGGGCCCCTGAGATTGCGGACCTGTTCCATTGGGCGGTTCATGCCATTTCTCCCTCGGTGTATGGCCCGAAGCAGAAAGAAGCCTGGGCACCCACGCCTCCCGATTACACGTATTGGTCCGAGCGCCTGGTGGAGACGAAGCCGATGGTCGCGATCATGGATGATCGTATTGCGGGCTTTATGGAGCTGGGTGAGCACGGCCACATTGACTGCGCCTATACCCATCCGGATTTCCAGCGTAGGGGTGTGGCTTCGGCGCTCTATGCGTATGTTCTGGCGGAAGCCAAAGCCAGGCACCTTGACCGTCTTTACGTCGAAGCCTCTCTCGTTGCCCGGCCGTTTTTCGAGCACCGGGGGTTCTCGGTGATCACGCAAAATGAGGTGGAGCGCAACGGCGTCACGCTGGTGAATTTCAGAATGGAGAAGCCGCTCCCGCCTGCAGACTGATGCGCTCGAGAGCAGGGAAGCGATGAATATCCGCATTGTGGGAGCCGCCGGCCATTGTGGGCTGCTTCTTTATCGCACCAGCGACAAGCCTCATTCCTCCAATCCCGTGCTAGCCTGTTGGGACAGACCACCATCCACGACACCCGCTCGTGGAAGGAGAGCCTCATGTTTCGGAGCAACGCTGAGCCCCCTGAACAGTCTCATACGGCCAGACGGGCGGCAATCGCCGCGTGGCTCTGCTTACTATGGTTGCTGGCGGCTCCGGTAACCGCGCAAAGTGCCCGTGCCGATTCCAGTAATGATCGACAGGCTGAACTCTCCGCTTTGGTTGGAACCTTGAGCGACTGGATTGTCGGGCACACCCGGTTTCCCGAAACCGAGCTACCGGTCGTTCAGTTCAAAACCCAGGACGAGTTGAAAGAGCTGTGCTTCCCGGGATTCTCCCACGATCTCTTGCCCAGCATTCGCGGGGCGTATGACGCCCGAGCGATGGTCGTGTACCTGAGTACCGAATTTGATGCGGACAGCGCTCTGAATATCAGTTACCTCCTGCATGAGCTGGTGCACCACTTCCAGGTGCAAAATCCGCCCGCTGACGGTCGTGGCTCAAAGTCTGCCATGGAGGCCGAGGCCATAAGAGTGCAGCTGAAGTGGCTGGAGCAGAACGGCGTGCAAGATGGAATGACGAAACTGGGTGTTGATGAGAATACGCTGCGGATGCTTGAAGGCTCGCCGCGATAACGCTGGGAGGGATCCCCGGGGCAAACCCCGGGGGGGAGTAGGTCTCAGACTATGCGAGTTTTTCTGAGTCCCAGGCCGAGCAGCCCCAGCCCCATAAGAGCCAGTGTGCCGGGCTCGGGCACCGAATTGGTTGGCTCATCGGGGTCGTCGGGATTGCTGGCGCTGGAGACGCCGTCCAGCCAGACGCTCCACAGAGGGCCCATGTCGACGTCATTGGCCGGCTGGTCCCAGGAGTCCAGCGCAATCGAGGTCTCGCCATCGTAGGCGAAGCCGTCGCTCAAAGCGTCGCCGTTGGCAAAATTCGCGTAGGTAGCCACCGTGAAGATGTACTCACCGGCGCTCAGGCTGGCCAGAGAGAAGCCAGAGTCGTAATAGGTTTGGGTGGCGGGGTTGATCGTCTGGTCATCGTCATTTTCGTCGATCAGGGTGCCGTCCGCCCGCCACAGTGCTGTGATGGGATCGAAGTTGGCGCCGGACTGAAAGGAATCGGTCCACACGCGCACATCGTTGGCGTCCGTATCGAGGGTGAAGTAGGTGTAGATCACGTCATTGTGGTAATCAATTTCGCCGGTGAAATTGATCGGCGCGGCGTTAACCGCGTTGGATGCGGCGAGAACAGCTCCCGCCACGAAAGCAGACATCTTATGCATAAAAGCTCCCTTAAAAAATCTATCCTTTTTAAATAGTTACGGCGACCTTAAAGATCGCCGCGGCCCATTGTCAGCAAAAGTGCGGCCACGGTTAATCTAAGTCATTAAATTCAGAAGGTTACGTTGACCTGATCCGTGGGGTGAGGTGTGGATATGACCAAACCTGTAAAAGAACCCGACGCGGGGAGCAATCGTAGGTGATATTGATATCAAGCTGTCGGTGGGATTGGTCTTTCGGGGGTGGTGCTGAACAAAACCACAGCCGGCCTGTCGAATTGGACAATGACGCGTGGAGGGATGAGAGTTGGCGATGAACTGGAGAGCGTTGAGCCGTTTTTTTCTTTTTTGGTCCGTATTTGTCTTCAGCTCCGGTGCCTGGGCAGAGACCGTCTGGATTGATGTCCGGGGTGTTTTTGAGCATGTTCTTGACAATATCGAGGGAGATATCCGCATTTCACACGACGATATCGTCGGAGAAGTGAGTGAGCAGTTCCCCGACAAGACCACCGAGATACACCTGTATTGCGCAAGTGGGACACGGGCATCCATGGCCCGCAAGGCGCTGATAGAGGCCGGCTATGAAAACGTCTGGAATGAAGGGGGAATAGACGACGCGCGCAAGGCACGAGGTTTGGAGCAGTAACAGGCGGTTTTGCCTAACTGGCTTCCGCCTCTACCACCCGGTTCCTGCCGCTCACCTTGGCCTGATACATCGCTTCGTCGGCCTTCAGCAGAAGCGCCTCAATGGTGGCTTCACCGTGATTACAGGCCAGTCCTATGCTGGCGGTAAGCACCAGGGTGTTTTCTCCCACGGTGATCTTGATGCCGGCAATGTCGCTGCGCAGTCGCTCCGCCAGGGCATGGGCGGAGTCTTTCGGTTCTCCCACGAGAAGGGCGAATTCCTCACCGCCCATCCGCCCGAACACATCGGTTGCCCGAATGCTCCTGCTGATGGTCTCGGCGAATTGGCACAGGACCGCGTCGCCGGTGCTGTGGCCGAAGGTGTCGTTGATACGCTTGAAATGGTCGAGATCAAACATGAACAGGCAACAGGGTTTTTGCTGGCGTTTCGCCAGCTTGAGCCTCAGGCAGGCATCGTGCAGGAAGCTGCGTCGGTTCAGGATGCCGGTGAGAGGGTCGGTGCGGGCTTCCTGCTCGGCCACCCGTTTGGCCTGCTCGAGTTCCCGTGTGCGGATTCGTACCTCGGCCTCCAGCCTGGACTTCGAAAGCTCCAGGTGTTCGCGGTACTGACGCTCGGCGCTTTTCTTGTCCTGATACACCCGGCGCATCTGAAAGCCCATGGCGAACATGATGGTGAGCATTTCCGAGAAGGAGGCCACCGGCGGCCAGTAGTAATTGAAGAGGGTATGCTCGACCAGTCCGAGATCCCGGAACGCCTGCATGAACAACCCCATGACCAGAAAGCTCCAGGCCAGGGAAAAAATGCCGGCTTCGGTCTGGCCCTGCCGCCAGCGGATCAGTCCAGCCACGATAACCAGCGGGTAAAGCAACAGCGCCAGGGTAATGGTGATCAGGGCAATGACCTTGATCTGGAACGCCGCAGCGAACAGAAGCAGGCCGGCGTTGGCGGTCATGAAAAGAATGACGTAGTCCAGCCGGCGGGCGTACTGGCGGGTTTGCAGGAACATCCGGGCGAACGTCAGCCCCAGCAGGATGGTCAGTGCGCCGCTGCTGGACATCAGGCTCCAGTGAAACTGGTCGCGCAGGACAAACTGGTGGGTGTAGCCAAGAATCGTGGCCCAGCAGGTAATTTTTGAGAGCGCGTAAAGCGAATAAACGAAGAACAGCACCTTGCGACTGATCAGCCCGGCGATCAGGGCGAATGTGGCCATAAGGAAAAAGCCGCCGAACAGGAAACCGATCAGGGTGGTTTCACGCAACTTCTGGGTTTCAAGCTGTTCCGGTGACCAGATGCGCATGCTGGGAAAGGCGTAACCGCTCTCTCTGGAGCCGTAGCGGATCAGCACGTCCCGGGTCTGATTGGCGGCTAACGTCAGGGGGACGACAAACCGGTTGTGTTCAACAAGGCGATGAGAAAATGGCCGTTCCATGGAGAGGCTGGCCACCTCTTTGAAATCGCCTTCGTTCCGGGGGCGACTGAACGCGTCGAGCTGGATCAGCTGGTGGTCAACGTACTCCAGATGCATCGTCAGTGGCTGGGGCAGGGGGTTCCGGAGCTGGAAATGACTCCAGTAAGCTCCGGTTTTCAGGCCGGTGGAGCCGGCGCTCTGAAGTGGGCCAAATTGGTCGGCTTCCAGGGCAGACAGCACCTGCGGAAGATCCAGATCGCCCCGCGGGTCGTGCATAATCCGGGCGTGGCCGGTTTTCTGGTCTCCCCGTTCGTTCTCACCCACCGTGATCGGCGTGTTGGCGAACACGGTCACGGACAGCAGACAAAGCACGTTCAGGACGACGGCTCGGAGAATGAGGCTGGGTTTACTGATCATGGTGGTCACTACTGGAAGCCCGCTTAGAGAATAAACGGGGGGGTAGGATGTGTCTACGATAACGACAGGTTGTCGGTGGCATGCGGTCGGATCAGTGGGTCAACAGTCTGGATAGGCCACGGCTCGCCGCCGGTTGTTTTTTGTGTTCCGCCAACCAGGATTTCAGCTCGTTTACCGGCAATGGATGGCAGAGCCAGAACCCCTGCAGCTTGTCACACCCGAGATCCTGCAACAGGCGCGCGGTTTGCTCGTTTTCGACGCCTTCTGCGATCACGGTGTAGCCCAGCCCATGGATCATGTTGATGGCGGTTTCGACGATTACCCGGGAACTCTCGCTGGCGCAGACGTCGATGATCAGTGAGCGGTCCAGTTTGATCTCGGAGGCTGGCAGCTGTTTCAGGTAGGACAGTGAGGAGTAGCCGCTGCCAAAGTCGTCGATGGAGACCCGCAGCCCGGTATTGGCCAGGGCCTTCAGCGCACGCAAGCCCCTCTCCGGGTCTTCCATGGCTGCGGTTTCGGTCAGCTCCAGGGTGAGGCGTTCGGCGTCAATGCCGTGCTGTGCCAGAACGGAATCGAGTCGTTCGCCGAGGTCCCGGGATGCCAGGTCCCGGGTCGAAATGTTGATCGACAGGGTCAGGGCGGGATGCTTCCTGAGCAGGTCAGCCAGATCATGGATACTCCGGCCGATCGCCCAGTGGGTCAACTGCCGGATCACCCCGGTTTCTTCGGCGAGTGGTACAAACTCCGACGGGGAGACCCAGCCCCGCTCAGGATGATGCCAGCGAATCAGTGCCTCGAGCCCGACGACCTCACCGCTGTTCAGACACACCTTGGGCTGATAATAGAGGTCGGTCTGGTTGTTCTGCAGCGCTTCCCGAAGATCCGACATCAGGGTCAGCCGGCTTTCGCTGTAGATATCATAATCCCGGGAATAGACGCCGGTGGCGAAAGGCCCGCGTGGCGCGATTTCCATGCCGACGTGGGCGTTGCGGATCAACAGGGCGGCGTTGTCTCCCTGTACTGGGTAACTGGCCGCGCCGAATTTCGGGTGCAGCTCGATGGCCAGGTTGTCCAGCAGAATCGGCTCAGACAACAGTCTGAGGGCCTGGTTCAGGTCTTCGAAGTTGTCAGTCGAGCCCCCGACGTTGACCAGGATCCCGAAGCAGTCACCGGACAGTTGGTAGACACACTCATCCCGGCCCTGGTCATCCTGTGTGCGATGCACCACAGGCAATTGAACGGCCAGTTTGGTCATTTGCTGGGCGAGACGCCGAAGTAGGCGTTCGCTCCGGGTCAGGCCCAGGGTCCGGTTGATTTCATCCAGGCGAGTGATGCGGGCCACGCCAACCATGTAGCGACCGTCCGGGTCCTGTGCCAGTTGCTGGTTCACCATCCACTCGAACCGGTTGCGGTTTGGCAGACCGGTCACGGGATCATGGGTCATGGCTTCGTTCAGCTTGTTTCGCGCCTCGTTGCGGGCAATTTCCTTGCGCAGGCTGTCGGCCTGGGCTTTGATCTTTTCTTCCCGCTCACGGTAAAGGCGGTCTGCCAGCGCCAGGGTCAGGATGAAGGCTTCAAGGCCGGACCCGATCTGCATCGCGTATTCGGTCATGAAATTGACCGGGAAAAAGCCCAGCGCCCGGCCGGCGGTTGCCAGCACGCCTACGGTCAGCGGGGTCCAGGCGAGGGTGAAGAAGGCGCCGGCCCGAACGCCCGCCGCCCAGGTAATGGGTCCGGCCACGAACAGCAGCGAGAAGAAGACCAGCGCCGAGATGGCGGAAAGCTTCATGGCATCGTTGTAGTCCAGCACCATCGCGGCGGCGAAGTTGATGATTTCAAAACAGATCATCGCGCGCATGGCCAGATCCAGCCGGGGACTGTGGGCCTGAACCTTCAGGAAGGTGCGGCAGAACAGCACCGAGAACAGCGCCAGGATCGGCATGGACGCCAGCAGGGCTCGGGCATGTAACCACGGGACGTCAGGATACAGCAGCTGGAAGCTGTAGCCCTTGCTTGAGGCAAAAAACAGTAAATACCCGGAGATGGCCAGCGCGTAGTACAGGTACAGGCGTTCCCGCAGTGTCAGGAACACCGCCAGGTTGATCAGGATGATGACGGTCAGGCAGCCGTAGTAGAAAAAATGCAGCTTCTGTTCGTTGGAGGCCGCGCCAAAGAACCGATTCTCTTGCCAGATGCGGAGCGGCAGAATCATGGGGCCTGCAGTCTCGATCCGGGCGTAAATGGTCTTTGTCTGATCAGGTGCCAGCGCGAAGCGCAGCAACATATTCGGGTGTTCGATTTCCCTGGGATAGAACGGACGGGTGTCGCCGGTTTTGAATTCGTGAAGCTTTTCGGAGCCGGCAAATACGTGAAAGATCACGTCATCCAGCTGGGAATAGGCCAGTTCGGCGATCAGGTTGAGCGCCTCGGGTGTCTCGTTCGTGACGGCAAACCTGAGCCAGTACGCGGAGGGGGTCATCCCGAAGGTGGCGCTGCCGGACGATTGTTGCTGCCATTCGGCGTCGGGCAGACCAAGAACCTCTTCAAGGTCGGCTCGGCCTTCAGGATCTTCCCAGTAGTCGAAATGGCTCTGGATGCTTTTGGCCCCGGCCACGGCAATGGGCTGAGTTTCCGCCTGGGCAGCAGTCCAGGTCAGCAAACACAGTATGGCCAAACTCAAGCGCAAGACTTTCGATAGGATCACGATCAACCAACCATCTTTCGGGTCGTGGAGTCTAATTGTTGTTTTCGTAATTGATCAAGATTTAATCCTATCGCCCAAAGAGCCCGAGTCTGAACGAATTTCGTGTAGAAAAATGTGTACAGATTCCTAACAGTCTGATTTCGTGCGCAATCTCCGGCCAAACCCGACCTCGTTGACAGCTGGCGGCCGTGGCCGGAGTCTGGTCATCTGGTAGTGGGGTTGGTCATTTCCTGTGCTATACCTTATGGAGGTAAAGTAGAACTCCTGTCTAGCGCGTGTAGTGCGGCAGTCAGATCAGGTGTAACGCTCGATAGATTAGGCTGCGCCTGTGGGTTTTTATGGAAAACGACTCTGCTGACTCGCTGCGCACTGGTAGCGGTGAATGGCTGCTGGGCGGAGGCGAGATGGGCGATCTTGTGCGGTCCATGGATTGGTCCGGGACCCCGCTCGGCCCCCGGCAAGACTGGCCGCAGAACCTGCGGTCTGTCATTAACCTTTGCCTGAACACCAGTTTCCCGGTCAATGTGGCCTGGGGGCCCCGGTTCGTTCAGATTTACAACGACAGTTATCGGGCCTTCTGCGGCTTCAAGCACCCGGCATCCATGGGGCAGGACATCCGTGAGATGTGGGCGTCTATCTGGCCTCAGGTGGAGGAGGCGTTCGCCACAGCGGTCAGCGGCACGCCGTCGCCCGTTGCCAATCGGCGCGTGTTTCTGGACCGGGCCGGCTATCTGGAAGAAGCCTTCTTCGCCTCGAGTTTCAGTCCGATCTTCGATGAAAACGGCAAGGTGGTCGGTATATTTCATCCGGTGACTGAACTCACCCAGCAGGTACTGGGCGAACGTCGTTTGCGGGTTATACAGTCGGTTACGGATCTTTTCTTTGGTGCTAACACGCTGGAAAGCGCCATTACCAAAACAATCAATGCACTTAAACGGCACAAGCTGGAGGTGCCGTTTGCCCTGTTCTACCTCATCGATCCCTCGGGCCGTGAAGCCTACCTGCGGGCCGCGAGCGGACTGGATTCGGCCGGCAGCGACGTGCTCGTGCCGGCGATCAATCTTCGCGACAATCACTCCATCTGGCCGATCGATGAGGCCTTGGTTGCCAGTGGCAATACGGAGTTGGCCGATCTTCCCGAACGCGTACGGATTGTCTGCTCGCCCTACGAGGAACCGGTGCAAGAGGCCCTCCTGATGCCGGTAACTGTGGCCGAGGGCGCGGTTCCCAATGGTGTCCTGATTGTTGGCGTCAGCGCCCGCAGACGGCTGGACACGGCGTACCGGAATTTCTTCGCCATGCTGCGTTATACCGTTGAGAAAGAATTGTCTCACGCGCTCTCCTACGAACGGGTGCGATTGCAGAGCGAGGCCCTTGAAGAACAGGATCGTTTAAAAACGACCTTCTTTACTCACATCAGTCACGAATTACGCACGCCCCTGACGCTGTTGCTTGGCCCGGTGTCGGAAACGCTCAAGGCCCGGGGCCGCAGTCTTTCCAAGAGTGATCGCCGGCGGCTTGAAATCGCCCATCGTAATGCCCTCCGGTTGATGAAACTGGTCAATTCGTTACTGGACTTCGCCCAGATCGAGGCTGGCCGCCCCCAACTCAGCTTTGCTCCTGTCGATCTTCCGAAAGCCACCCGGGAAGTGGCGAGCATGTTTGAATCGGCGTTCCAGATGGCAGGCGTCGAGTTGGAAATCGACTGTCCTGATGCGCCGGAACCGGCCTATGTCGATATCGGGATGTGGGAGAAGATCGTCCTGAATCTGTTGTCCAATGCCTTCAAGTTTACGCTTCGCGGTCGTGTCACCCTTCGTTTGACCTGGCAGGCGGACCAGATAGAGCTGATCGTGGAAGACACCGGCATTGGTATCGCCGAGAGCGAGCTTCCGAAAGTTTTCGATCGGTTTCATCGGGCGCCCAAGGGCGCGAGCCGAACCTATGAGGGTAGCGGGATTGGTCTGGCATTGGTCCGGGAACTGGTCAAGTTGCACAGCGGCACCATCACCGCAGAAAGTGTACCGGATCAGGGTACCCGGTTTACCGTGCGCGTGCCGCGAGGGAAAGCCCATCTGCCTGAGGATCAGGTGACCGGCGCACTGCCACACGACGTCAGTATGGCGGGCCACGCCTATATCGCTGAGGCCATGCAGTGGTTGGGGATAGACGCCACGCCCGCGTCAAAACCGGGGGGCCACTCGCGGGAGGACACGAGTGCGCGGGTGTTGGTGGTCGATGATACCGCCGATATGCGCCGATACCTCTACGATATTCTCTCCCCCTATTGCCGGGTGCAAACCGTGGCAGATGGCCAGCAGGCTCTGGAGGCAATCCGCCAGGATCCCCCGGACTTGGTCATCAGCGATCTAATGCTTCCGAACGTTGATGGGTTTGAGCTCGTGAAGACGATTCGTTCGTCTGAGGCCTTTAATCGGTTACCGGTCATTCTGCTTTCGGCCAGGGCCGATGAAGAGGCGCGGGTGGAAGGACTGCATTCCGGTGCCGATGACTACCTCGTCAAACCCTTCTCTGTCGCCGAACTTCTTGCTCGGGTCCAGCTGCATCTGAGTACCGGTCGCTCCTGGCGACGGGCTGTGGAGAAGGCCCGGCATGACGATCTGACCGATCTCCCCAATCGGACCTTGATTTACGAGTTCACCGAGCGACTGATTGCGAGTGCGGGACGGGCGCACTCGCACATGGCGGTGCTGTTCATCGATATGGATCGGTTCAAACCCATCAACGATCAGCACGGGCACGCCGTTGGGGATGCGGTGCTCATCGAGGTTGCCTGTAGGCTCAGAGAAGGGGTGCGCGACGAGGACTCGGTCGGACGCCTGGGGGGCGACGAGTTCCTGGCGGCGCTCTCCCACCTGCACGCCCCCTCCGATGCTGCGACAGTCGCCAGACACCTCGTCAAAGTCCTCTCTCGACCTTACCAGGTGCATGGCCTGGTCCTGCACACCACGCCAAGCATTGGTGTTGCGCTTTACCCCGAGGACGGCACCACTCCCGATGAACTGACCCGGGCGGCCGATCAGGCCATGTACCTGGCCAAATTGTCCGGCAATGGTCAGGTTCGTTATTACGAAAGGGAGGCTAATCAACGTGAAGAACAAACCAGCCTTATTGAAAAGCGCTTCAAGCGTGCACTCACTCAGGGCGAATTCGAACTCCATTACCAGCCCGTTGTCGATCTTTTGCACGGTCAGTTAACGGGTGTCGAGGCGTTTATCCGTTGGCCGGGGACCAGCTTCGGACCGAAAGATTTTCTTCCGGTGGCGGAGTCGTGCGGCTTGATGGAAAAGCTTGGTGACTGGATCATCAACGAAGCCTGCCATCAGCTTAGGGTGTGGGGTGATGAGGGCATGCCGCCGATTACGCTGTCGATCAATGTCTCGCCCATGCAATGCCGTCAGGCCCAGCTCGTGCGCCGCCTGATGCGCTCGGCGGCCGAAAACGGGCTAACGCCGGGCTCCATCCAGATTGAAATCACAGCCTCGGAAATATTCAAGGGCGACGACACGAATATTTTGCAGCTACTTCGAAAGTTGAAGTCAGTGGGCTTCAAATTGGCACTCGATCACTTTGGCAGTGAGGAGTCCAGTCTCAATCATCTGGTAGAGCTGGCGCCCGACACTCTGAAAATGGACCAGAAATTCAGCCAGTCGAATGGCCGTGATGCCGAACAACTTGCGGTGGTCAACGGCATCGTTTCGTTGGGCTCGGCCCTCGGGTTCCAGGTGGTCGCTGAGGGGATCGAGAACGCGGGTATATTGACCACCTTACAATCGGCCGGCTGCCGGGATTTCCAGGGTTTTCATATCTGCCCGCCGTTGGCCGCAAACGATTTCACGCACTGGTATCACGACTGGCAGGCCGGGTAGCGCCAGTGCGGGAGCTACCCGGCCTGCTATTTCCAGTCATCCTCCGCTTTTTCCCTGGCCTCCTGCTCCGCCTTCCGTTTGCGGATTTTGTCCATTTTTTCGTCGGAGATGTGCATGCTGTTGGCGGAGTTCCGGAGAATCATCAGGCCGCCGACAATGAGGGCCAGGGCGAGGATGACGAATACCCATCCGATGGTTGGCATAAACGAGACTCTCTGTGTGGGTGTTTATCTATAATGCCCCCCCCGGTAAGGTATCGTCTATGACACCTGAACAATGGCAGACCGTTCTCGATACCATCCCCGACGTTCGCGACGGCCTGACCCGAACCGAGCGACTGATTCTCTACGTGATCCACGAGACCGAGCGTGAGCTGAACGGGCGGAATGTGCCCACCGCCATGCTTTACGGTCGGGTGCTGGAATACGTCGATTTGAGCGAAGCCGAGCTGCACGACTATCTCGACCGTCTGGGCGTGAAAGGCGACGGTTATTCCAATCCCGTTAATCCCCGGTAAATAACGGCAGCACCGGTGCCGGCGGACTATGCTCAGAAGATGCAGCAACACCCTGGCACGGGAGGCTTGCCATGCGCATCGAGAGCATTGCCGTTTACACCGCCGACTTGCCGTACACGGGCAAGGCCTACGCCTTTGCTGGCGGACGGTCCCATCAGGTGTTCACCAGCACGGTCGTGGTACTGACCACCACTGCCGGGGTGGCAGGCTATGGTGAGGTCTGCCCCTGCGGACCGAACTATATGGCGGCTTTCGCGGAGGGCCTGCCCTCGTGTCTGTCGGTACTCGCACCCAGCGTCATCGGTGGCGATCCCCGCCACATCACCCGCATCCACGAAAGCATGGACCAGGCACTGACCGGCCACGCGGTGGCCAAGGCCGCCATCGATATGGCGTGCTGGGACCTGTTGGGCAAGTCGGCGCGCCTGCCGGTCTATATCCTGCTGGGCGGCCTGCTGTCCCCGTCGATGCCTCTGCACCGGATCGTGCCGCTGGCGGAACCGGCGGAGATGGAAGCGTCGTTGAGCCGGTATCGCTCCGAGGGCTTCCGACATATTCAGATCAAACTGGGTCACCGGGTCGAAGAGGACATCGAACTGATGCAGACCCTGGCCAGGAAAAAGCAGCCGGACGAAGTCTGGGTGGGTGACATCAACGCCGCCTGGCGTCGCGATGAGGCCCTGCGGTTCTCCCGGGCGCTGGAAGATCTGGATCTGTACCTCGAACAGCCCTGTCGCGGCTACGAGGAATGCCTGTCGATCCGGGGCCGGGCCCGGCATCCGGTGAAGCTGGATGAAAGCCTCAACTCCCTGGCCGATGTCCAGCGTGCGCTCCGGGACGATGCCATGGATGCCATGGCGCTGAAAGTGAGCAAGTTTGGCGGCCTGACACCATCCCGCATCATCCGGGACCTGTGCGTGGAGGCGGGCATTGCCATGACCATCGAGGATGCCTGGGGCAGTGGCATTGCAACTGCCGCGTATGCCCATCTGGCCGCCAGCACGCCGCCCCGGGCCTTGCTCAATACCACCGATTTGCATAACTACAATACAGTACAGCTGGCGGATGGGGCGCCCGAAGTGTCGGGGGGACGCATGACTCTGAGTGATCGGCCGGGTCTGGGGGTGACGCCGGATTTCGGGGTGCTGGCACTGCATGAGGTGTACGAGTAGAAAGTGCCGGGACCGCCAGTACCTGGAGTACTGCCCGGTGTTGTGGGTTCAGAACGTGTAGGCCGCGCCTACGGAGAAGTAGTCGATGTCGAAGTCATCAAGATCGTACCGTTCGTATTCCGCTCGTAGCTGGAAGGAAAACAGATTGAACCGGGCGCCGATTCCGTAAAGCGGGTCGGTTCCGTCGTCGTCGAAATTGACACCTTTGAAATCGGAGTCCCAGGCGATAACGCCAGCCTTGGCAAACAGGCCGATGGGGCCCAGCTTGATGCCGGCTAACCCGGCGCCGGTCCAGCCATTGATATCAAGGCCGGCGTCGGTGAGCGTGCCGATACTGCCATTGAAACTGCCGAAATCGACATAGGCGCCTTCCACCGCCAGATCCACCAGGGGAATCAGGCCGAAGTTATAGCCACCAAAAATCTTGTAACCGGTATCGTCGTCGTCAAAGTCCACGTCAAAATCGACATCATCCAGCGATCGGTTATCCCTGAAGTCAATTTTAGCCTGACCGACTGAGGCGCCAAGGTACAGGCCGCTGTCGCTGCCTGCGAAGGTAGTACCCGATACTGCAAATAGGGAGACTGCAAGAGTGAGAGGAATTACAGGTTTCATGGTCTTAGCCTCCTTTGCTAAGAGAGCATCGGTTAAAAATTAGGCGATTGTCTGACATTTGTCGAATTATTAACCAGGAATCGTCCAGAATTTTTCTAACCGCCAAATCTCGCAGTTTTTTTGCCTCGTGTTGTGACAGTCAAGGCGCTATCGATTGGCGCCGGTCTGCCACCACCGTGCCAATCTTCTCGCAGTCGCCTTCGTGCTCATGATCAATCCAGGGTTCCAGCAGGGCCTGCTCGGCCCACGTCTTCATACCCGGCAAAGCCAGCATGTGTTGGATGTAACCGTTCATGGCGGGGTTGCGCTCCAGACCATAGCCCTCGAATCGGAACACCACCGGGGCAAAGAAAGCGTCCACCGCCGTGAACCGGTCGCCGGCCAGGAAGGGCCCGCCGAACCGGTTCAGGCCGTCCAGCCAGAGGGCGGCAATGCGTCCGACATCCCGAGCCAGCGCCGGAGGCGTCTCGTTCACCCGTACCGTCACGCCGATATTCATGGAGCACAGGTCGCGCAGGGCCTGAAAGCCGGAGTGCATTTCGGCGCACGCGCTGCGGGCCCAGGCCCGGGCGACGGGATCGGCGGGCCAGACTTCGGGGTAGTCATCGGCCAGGTGCTCGGCAATGGCGAGGGAATCCCAGACCCTGACGTTGCCGTCCTTCAGCGTGGGTACCTTGCCGCTGCCCCCTTCTGCCCGGAAGGCCCCCCACACCGTTTCATCGCCGAACGGCAGCATGTGTTCTTCAAACGGGATGCCAAGCTCATGCATCAACAGCCAGGCCCTTAGCGACCATGAGGAGTAGTTTTTGTTGGCAATATACAGAGTGGTCATGGCGCGGGCCCTTTTCGGAGTGGGTTGGGTTATGCTCGGGGAGCTGTTCGTAACTACACTTTATAAGTCCGGGATATCAGTGGTCTATCGGATTTCGTTGCATGGAGCGTTTGTGTTTCATGAATACCAGTAAACTCAGATCGGATCGAATCCGGCCCGTGTCAGGTGGAGAGTTCGTGAAATGACGGCCTATTTCATTCAGGCGTTTATTTATTTGGCGGCCGCGGTGATCGCCGTGCCCCTGGCCAGGCGGCTCGGGTTGGGCTCAGTTCTGGGTTATCTGGTTGCGGGTGTGGTGATTGGTCCGGTAACCGGCCTGGTGGGCCAGGAAGCAACCACCATCCAGCATTTCGCGGAATTTGGCGTGGTGATGATGCTGTTCCTGGTGGGGATGGAGCTGGACCCCAAGGCGCTTTGGGCCATGCGGGTGCGTCTGTTGGGGCTGGGCGGACTGCAGGTGGTGCTGACCACCGCCGCCGGCACGGCGGTGGCCTGGTGGCTCGGGTTGCAGTGGCAAACCGCGCTGACGGTGGGCCTGATCTTTGCCCTGTCGTCCACGGCCATCGTGTTGCAGACCCTGAACGAAAAGGGTCTGGCCAGAACCGAGGGCGGGCGCAGTGCGTTTTCGGTGCTGCTTTTCCAGGACATCGCGGTGATTCCCATGCTGGCCCTGATCCCGTTGCTGGCGCTGCCGGAGCTGATGGCGGCGTCCGGGGACGGGGCCGGTCACGACAGCGGCCTGAGCCTGGTGGCTGATCTGCCGGGCTGGGCCCACGCCCTGGTGGTGATCGGGGCGGTTGCCCTGGTGATTGTGGGTGGCTTCTATCTGAGCCGCCCGATGTTCCGGTACGTGGTGCAGTCCGGTCTGCGGGAAGTGTTTACCGCGATGGCCCTGATGCTGGTCATCGGTATCGCCGCGTTGATGAGTCTGGTCAACCTGTCGCCGGCACTGGGCGCCTTCCTGGCCGGCGTGGTACTGGCCAACAGCGAGTTCCGCCATGAGCTGGAAGCCAACATCGAACCCTTCAAGGGCCTGCTGCTGGGCCTGTTTTTCATCACCGTGGGGGCCGGGATCAATTTTGAGGTGCTGGTGGCCCAGTGGGGTACGATTGTGTCCCTGGGGGTTGCCGTGATCGCCGTGAAGGCGCTGATCCTGCTGGTGCTGGCGTTGTTGTTCGGCATTCATGGCAGTAATGGCTGGCTGTTTACCCTGGGCCTGGCCCAGGCGGGGGAATTCGGGTTCGTACTCCTCACCTACAGTGTGCAGAACGCCGTGATTCCGGTGGAAACCTCACAGGTCCTGTCCCTGGTGGTGGCGATGTCGATGTTTCTCACCCCGGTTCTGTTCATTGTCTATGACCGAGTGGTTCTCCCCCGGTATCGGCGTTCCAAGAATGATGAGCGCGAGGCCGACACCATTGACGACCGGGCACCGGTCATCGTCGCCGGTATTGGCAGGTTCGGACAGATCGTCTGCCGCCTGCTCCGGGCCAATAACATCCCCATCGTGGTGCTGGATCACGAGATCGAGCAGATCGAGAACGTTCGTCGCATCAACATCAAGAGCTTCTTTGGTGACGCCAGTCGCCCGGAATTGCTGGAAACCGCGGGCATTGAGGATGCCCGGTTGCTGGTGGTGGCCATTGACGACCGGGACCGGACGCTGCGCATTGTGGAGCATGTGAAAAAATTCTACCCCGGAGTCTGGGTACTGGCGCGGGCGTTCGACCGCGGCCACAGCTACCAGTTGCGGGTGGCCGGCGCCGACGACGTGGTGAGTGAAACCTATCACTCGGCGTTGGAGTTGGGTGGCCATGCGCTGACCGCCATGGGGGTGCATCCGCTTCGGGCCAAACAGATGACCTGGGCGTTCGTTGAGAACGAGGAGGCCCACGAGGACGAGCTGTTTGACGCCTGGCTGGAACTTGAGGAGGGCATTGGCTTCAGTCCACGCTACGGCGAGCTTTTCATGAAGCTGGAGGAGGCTCTGAGCAGTGCCATGAACAAGGACTGGGAAGAGCCCAAAAAGGAGGATGTGCCCATCTGGACGCCACCGGACGATCACTGACCGGCAACTGTGCCTGGGCCTGCTCCGGGCACTGTCGCGCCGTCGGTTTTGGGACTATGCTGTGCTCAGGAATCCGCTCTTGAGCAAGAGCCCATGAACCGACATTCCGGGGTGTACTGTGGCAGAGTCTAAAGGGGTTACCGTGTTCTACGACGAGCGAGTGCTCAATCACTCTCCGGACGTAAACGCGGCGTTTCTTCCCGGACGGCTGGATAAACGCGTTCGGAACATTCTGTCCGGGTTGAATGTGCAGTGGAAATACCCGGAGCACCCCGGACGCATCCGGGCCATTATCGATCTGCTGGAGCGAGAGCCGGTGCCCGGTGTCCGGTTTGCCTCTGGCAAAGCCGCGACCCGTGAGCAGTTGGCGCGCGTACACACCACCTCCTACCTGGACGACGTCTTTTCCCTGCGCAACAAGAACGCCTGGCTCGATGTGGATACCACCGCAGTGTCACCGGGCAGCGTTGAGGCCGCCGAAGTCGCGGCGGGTACCGCGATTGCCGCCGTTGAGGCGGTCATTTCCGGAGCCTCCCGCAGTGCGTTTGCGCTGGTCCGGCCGCCGGGCCACCACGCCGAGCCGGTCAGGGCCCGCGGTTTCTGCCTTTTCAATAACGTGGCGGTAGCGGCAGCCCACGCCCATGCTGAGCTGGGATGCAAACGTATCCTGATTCTTGACTGGGACGCCCATCATGGCAACGGCACCCAGGATATCTTTTGGGCCGATCCGGATGTCCTGTTCTTCGACATTCACCGGGCCGCCCCTTTCTACCCGGGCAGCGGCGGCCTGCAGGAGGTCGGCGCCGGCCTCGGGGAAGGCACCACGGTAAACGTGCCCATGCCCGGTGGCTCTGGTGATGTGGCCTATCTCAAGGCATTGAATGACATCCTGGTGCCGGCGGCGGAGTATTTCGAACCGGATCTGATCCTGGTGTCGGCAGGATTTGACGCGCACTGGTATGACCTTGCCATGAATGTTTCCTACGAAGGCTTTGCCGCCATGACCGGGGTGGTCCAGTCCCTGGCGGACCGTCTGTGTGATGGACGTCTCGCGTTCGTGCTGGAAGGCGGCTATAACACCGAGTCGCTGGCATGGGGAGTGCGATCGGTACTGGGCGTTCTTGCCGGCGGAGCCATCCCGGAGCCGAGGGTGTCAGGCATGGCCGAAGTGGACGAGGCGATCGATTTTCACCTCAGCGCTTTCACCGACGACCCGCCCGGTGGGTGACAGCAACACCAACATGACAGAAGCAGGAGATCGATATGTTTGTGGCAGAGAAATCCACCGGACATCTGATCGAGGTACTGGATTCCCGGAGCCTGTTTGACCCCCATGAGCCCCGTATCAAAGGCAGCTTGCACTACGGTGAGGAAGCCCAGGACCCTGAGTTCTATGATAAATCCGAGCTGAGCTTCCCGTCCGGCGAATCCCTGCCGCGATGCTGGACCGATGCCGACTATCGGCGCAAACGCTGACGTTTCGCCTGCCTGATTCCTGACTGCTTTTTGCTCAAAGTTGAAAGCTCTTCGCCGTTCCGGTAGTCTTTATTTTAATTGAACGTTCAATTAATAAAAAAGATACGGAAACAGCAGCGAAGTCGCTATGCCAAAAGTTGGAGTGAAAGACACCCGCAAACAGCAGCTGATCGACGCCACCATGCATTCCATTGCGGAGCTGGGGATGCAGAACACGACCATCGTCAGCATCAGCAAACGGGCGGGGATGTCCTCGGGCATCATCAGCCACTATTTCGGCGGCAAGCAGGGCCTGATTGAAGCGGCGTTGCGGTATTTGCTGGATCAGCTCGGCAAAGAGCTCCGGGAGCGCATGGCACGGACCGACGGATCGCCGGAACAGCGCCTGAATTGCATCGTCGAGTCCAATTTTTCCGAGTTCCAACGCTCGGCGCTGGCGGCGAAAACCTGGCTGAGTTTCTGGGCCCGTTCCATGCACGAACCGGGTCTGAAACGACTGCAACAGATCAACAACGCGCGATTGTACAGCAATTTGCGCTACTCCTTTGCCCAGGTGCTTGCACCGGGCGCCGCAACAGCCGCGGCACGGCAGACTGCCGCGATGATCGACGGCTTCTGGTTGCGCAGTGCCCTGAGCCTGGATCCGGAGGAGAGCTTCGAGGCCGGCGAGACCCTGTGCAAACGCTTCGTACACGAAGCCCTCACGCAGGCCGAGACAACGAATTCATTACTTTGAGGTTTCACGCTTTATGTCCAATTCGGTACCCCGTTTTCAGAACTTTGTGCACGGTCGTTTCCTGGCCAACAGCACCGGTGAGGTGTTTCCAGTTGTGAACCCGGCCACCGGCGAGGTGATCTACGAAGTGGAAGTGGCCGATGAATCCGTGCAACAGGCGGCGATTGAGAGCGCCCGCGCCGGCTTTGCCGAATGGTCGGCGATGCCGGCCATCGAGCGCAGCCGCATCCTGCTGAAGGCCGTGGCGCTGTTGCGTGAGCGCAATGACGAGCTGGCGGCCTGTGAAGTCCGGGACACCGGCAAACCCTGGCAGGAAGCCGAAGCCGTGGATGTGACCACCGGCGCTGACGCCGTGGAATTCTTCGCCGGCCTGGCGCCCTCCATTGAGGGCAACCAGCAGGATCTGGGCGGTGACTTCTATTACACCCGTCGCGAGCCGCTGGGTATCTGTGCCGGCATCGGCGCCTGGAACTACCCGATCCAGATCGCTTGCTGGAAATCCGCCCCGGCGCTGGCCTGCGGTAACGCGATGATCTTCAAACCCTCGGAAGAGACGCCCATGGGCGCGATCAAGCTGGCGGAAATCTTTTTTGAAGCCGGTGTACCGGCCGGTGTCTTTAACGTTGTTCAGGGCGCGGCCGAAGTCGGCGCCTGGCTGACCAACGACCCGGCCATCGCCAAGGTGTCGTTTACCGGCGAAGTCGCGACCGGCAAGAAAGTGATGTCGGCGGCGTCCTCCACCTTGAAGGATGTGACCATGGAGCTGGGCGGCAAGTCGCCGCTGATCGTCTTTGACGATGCCGACCTGGAAAACGCGATCTCCGCGGCCATGGTGGGCAACTTCTACACCCAGGGCGAGATCTGCACCAACGGCACCCGGGTGTTTGTCCACGAAGACATCTACGAGCGTTTCATGGACCGCCTGCTGGAGCGCACCCGCAAGAACATCAAACCGGGCGATCCGATGGACCCAGACACCAACTTCGGTGCCCTGATCTCGGAAAAGCACCGGGACCTGGTGCTGGATTACATCGCCAAGGGCCTGTCCGAAGGCGCGACGCTGACCCACGGTGGCCGGGCCTTCGAGCCGGAGGACTCCAGGGGTGGCTACTTTGTGGAGCCCACCATTTTCACCGACTGCACCGATGACATGACCATCGTGCGGGAGGAAATCTTCGGGCCGGTGATGTCCGTGCTCACCTTCTCCGATGAGGACGAGGTCATCGCCCGGGCCAACAGCACCGACACCGGCCTCGCCGCCGGTCTGTTCACCCAGGATATCCGCCGCGCGCACCGGGTGATTCACCAGATCCAGGCCGGGATCTGCTGGATCAACAGCTACGGCGCCTCACCCGCGGAAATGCCGGTGGGCGGCTACAAACTGTCCGGCATTGGTCGCGAGAATGGCAAGGTCACCCTCGATTACTACACCCAGATCAAGTCGGTGTACGTGGGCATGGAAGACCTGGACGCGCCATTTTAAGCCAGTGAACCGACCCGGAGTACGAGTATGAAAGAAAACCGCTACGACTACATCATTGTCGGTGCCGGTTCGGCCGGTTGTGTGCTGGCGAACCGTCTCACCGAGGACGCCCGACACCGGGTGCTGCTGCTGGAAACCGGCGGCAGTGACAAGAGCATCTTCATCCAGATGCCCACCGCGCTGTCGATTCCGATGAACACCAGGAAGTTCGCCTGGCAGTTCGAAACCGAGCCGGAGCCTTATCTGGACAACCGCCGCATGCACTGCCCCCGGGGCAAGGTGCTGGGTGGTTCTTCCTCCATCAACGGCATGGTCTATGTCCGGGGTCACGCCCGGGATTTCGACGAGTGGGAAGCCGAGGGTGCCGAGGGCTGGAACTATCGCCAGGTGCTGCCCTATTTCAAGAAGGCGGAAACCTGGGCCTTTGGCGCTGACGACTACCGTGGTGATCAGGGCCCGCTTGGGGTCAACAACGGCAACAACATGCAGAACCCGCTGTACCAGGCGTTTGTGGACGCGGGGGTGGATGCCGGTTACTTCCCCACCGAGGATTACAACGGCGCCCAGCAGGAAGGCTTCGGCGCCATGCACATGACGGTGAAAAACGGCCGTCGCTGGTCGACCGCGAATGCCTACCTGCGTCCGGCCATGGAACGCCCCAACCTGACCGTGGTCACCCACGCCCTGGTGCACGAAGTGCTGCTGGACGGCAAAACCGCCACTGGCGTGCGCTACGAGCAGGGGGGCAAGGTGCACGAGGCCAAAGCCGCGGAAGAGGTCATCCTCTCTGCCGGCTCCATTGGCTCACCGCACCTGTTGCAGCTTTCCGGTATAGGCCGGCGCGATGTGCTGGAGCAGTCCGGGATCGAGGTAAAGCACGAATTGCCCGGTGTGGGCGAGAACCTGCAGGACCACCTGGAGTTTTATTTCCAGTTCCGTTGCAACAAGCCGGTGTCCCTGAACGGCAAGCTGGACTGGTGGAACAAGCTCAAGATCGGCCTGCGCTGGATCCTGAAAAAAGACGGACTGGGTGCCACCAACCACTTCGAGTCCTGCGGCTTCATCCGCTCCAAGGCGGGCGTCGAGTGGCCGGACCTGCAATACCATTTCCTGCCGGCGGCCATGCGCTACGACGGCAAGGAAGCGTTCGCCGGTGACGGTTTCCAGCTGCATATCGGCCACAACAAGCCGAAAAGCCGGGGCACGGTGCATGTCCAATCTGCCGATCCGACCCAGGCGCCACGTATTCGCTTCAATTACCTGCAGCACGAAGCCGACCGGGAAGGTTTCCGGGACTGTGTCCGTCTGACCCGTGAAATCATCAACCAGCCGGCCATGGACGAGTACCGCGGCCCGGAAATCCAGCCCGGAGCCGACGTTCAGACCGACGACGAGATTGACGCCTTCGTCCGGCAGGCGGTGGAAAGCGCCTACCACCCGTCCTGCACCTGCAAGATGGGCACGGACGAGCTGGCGGTGGTGGATCCCCAGACCCGGGTTCGGGGTATCCGGAATCTCCGGGTGGTGGATTCATCCATCTTCCCGACCATACCCAACGGCAACCTGAACGCGCCCACCATCATGGTGGCCGAGCGGGCAGCCGACCTGATTCGGGGCAGGGAGCCCCTGAAACCTTCTGACGCCCCTGTGCTCATGGATGGGCAATGGCAGGAGCGACAGCGACCGGGAACGGCCAAGCGGGTGCTGGGCTAGCGCTGCGCACCGTTTCCACCCGGAGGTGCAATGCCTCCGGGGCTTTGCAAACCATCAGGATTTCCCTATCAGCGCGACGGCTGTGCCAGCCGTTTCCTGGGCGCCAGATAGGCAAGTCCTGGCCCGTCAAAAAACAACGCGGGGGTTTGTGTCCGATTCGAACGAGCAACAGCTTCAAAGTAGAGGAGGAACACCCATGCTGTTCACTATAATGAATGAAAATCGCCGGAGGCTGTCATGACACTCTGGTTATCCACAGGCCTGATCTTCACCTTCGCAGCGATCGCGCTGATTCTGTACAAATGGTGGGACGTGCAGTGCATCGGCGTAACGCCGGTACGCACCCTGACCTTTATCGCCATCCTGTTCACTTCCGGCCTGGATGTGGGGCTGATCATGTTCCCGCTCACCGAGTTTGGCGGCTATGGCGATCTCTCGGCCAGCCCGGAGTATGGCTTCGCCAACCCGCTGGCCATTGAATTTGGCTTCTGGGCCTTCCTGATCTGGGGCTTCTATTTCCTGACCTGCTTCTACTTCGCGATCATCGAGCCGCGGGTGAAGTTCTTCGAGATTCCCCTGGTCAAGGTGATCAACAACGTGGTGATCATCGGCACCTGTGCCTTCACCGCCTATCTGCTGCTGGTGAACCTGCCCTGGTACCTGCCACAGGTGGGTGATGGCGAATCGGTGGTGCCGACCTTCTACGCCATTGTGTTTGCGGCCATTGGTCTGGCGGTGTATTCCAGCTCGAAGATCAAATACGTGCGGATCCTGAGCATTGGCTCCAGCGCCCTGTTCATCGTCCTCATTGCCGGCATGTGGGCACGGGCGTTCCTGACCGGCGACGGGTCCCCGGGCGATTTCCTCGGGACCGTCGGTCTGTTGGGCGAATACTTCACCAACCTTCACCAGTTCCTGCTGCCCATCAATGACTACCATGAGTTCTACCTGCTGTGGTGGTTCTCCTGGAGCATCATGATTGGTCAGTTCACCGCCCGCTTTGTCAGCGGTATCCGGACCTGGCAGCTGCTGATTGCGATGCTGGTGGTGCCGTCCATCGCCATCGGCGTGTGGTTCTCGGTGCTGTTCCACTACCACGACGAGGGCCTTAAGGTGGCGGCCTTTACCAACATCGCGATGATTACCGTCGGGGTGCTGATGGTGGTGAACTCCCTGGATTCGCTGATCCGGCTGTACACCGACAACCTGAACCTGACGGCGCAACGACTGGGTCGGGCGAACTACGTGGTCTTCAACTTCCTGGCCATGATTGGTCTGACCATGCTGTTCCAGCTCGACTTCCTGCGCATTCAGTGGGTCGGTGCCCTGGTGATTGCCCTGTACTTCGGCTGCTTTGCCTACATTCTGGCGAAGAAACGCGCCGAGGTGGCGGCGATCAAAGGCTCGCCGGAAGAGAACGTGCTCGACTTCCACAAGGTTGAACTGGCCGGTTAAACCGGGCAGAAGGTGGAACGCAAAGCAGGTTGGTCCCCAGGATCAACCTGCTTTTTTTTTGCCCGACCGGAAAGCCGGGATCAATTGCAGCCGGGCAACTGATTGATCCAGTCCGCCACCAGCTGCGCGCCCCGGGTGTCCGCCTGAAGGGTGCTGATGGGCGGCATGCGGTTGCTGTCTTCCGAGACCATTCTCAGGTGCAGGAGCGAGTTGGATGCATCGCCGGGCGTCACCAGCAGAGCGTCGTCCCGACCCAGGTTGCCATTGCTGGCCGCGACGCCACAGGCGCCTGTGGCATTGAGCGGAGTGGTAATCCTCAGATCCATGGAGCTCTGGGTGGTGCCGCCCGGCCGGTGGCAATGGCTGCAATTGCTGTGCAGATAGCTGCGCGCCCGGGCATCGATGGCGGCGCTGTCGTCGGTGCTTCGGCTCAGGCGACGGCTGCGCTGGGCAGAGGTTGGCGGCTCCTCGAAGACGCCGATGGCGGCCAGGGTGTCCAATTGGTTGGCGGTGACGCCGGTCTGCGGATAGGTGAAACTGGAGTTGAGCTGGGCCGTTTCCAGTCCGAGCGTGAACCCGGCGGCTGCAGTGTGGCACTGGGTACACTCGCCGGCCGAGGGGTAGTGCCAGATCTGGCCGCCCACGTCCACGTCCCGTCCGCCGCTGACCAGTTCGGCGTCGGTACCGGCCTCATCCCACTGGTAGCTGTAGCCCGACCAGCTGCCATCGGCGTTGTGCAGGTAAAGCCGGGTTTCAATCAGGCGCTGGGCCAGAGTGAAATTTTTCACCAGCACCGAGCCCCGGGGGAACTGGAAATCGCCGCTGTCGTCCAGGGTGATCCGGGTGCTGTCGGGTAGGGCCATGTAGCGGATTTTGTCGGCGCCGTCGGACCAGAAGGGCTCGATCGGGCGGTAGGGGATCAGGCCATCGGCGGGTTGCCAGGGAGCATCGGCCTGAACGCAGCCGGTTTCGGAGAGTCGCTGTGGCAACTCGACGTCGACGTTGACCGGGTCAATCCGGAACAGGCCGGAGAACGTCACCAGGTACAGTTCGCCATCCCGGTCCTGCGCGAAGGAAGCCACGTTGCGACCGGTTTCCAGCAGGGTGCGGCGTTCGTACCCGCCGCCCGGTTGTGGTTGCAGCGCCCAGAGCGTCCCGGAGCCGAAATCCGAGAACAGGTAATTGCCTTGAAGGGCGGGAATATTGGTCCCGCGGTAAACATAGCCGCCGGTGACAGAAATACCTTCGGAGCGGCCGTAGGCGGCCACAGGATCAATAAAGGGGCCCGAGGCACTGCAGCTGTTGCTCGTGCGCTCGAAGCCTTCGTAACAGCGCCAGCCGTAGTTGCCGCCCTGGGTAATCCGATCGATTTCCTCGAACCGGTTCTGGCCCACGTCACCGGCCCACAGCTCGCCGGTGTCGCGGTCAAAACTCCAGCGCCAGGGATTGCGCAGACCGTAGGCGTAGATTTCCGGCACCGAGCCGGACACCCCGTTGTTGGCGGGGCTGCCATCGGTATTGATCCTGAGGATCTTGCCGAGACGGGTGGACAGGCTCTGGGCCCGGTTGCCCGGATCGTTGGCATCGCCGCCATCCCCGAGACCCACGTAGAGCAGGTTGTCCGGGCCAAAGGCAATGTGACCGCCGTTATGATTGCTGAAGGGTTGTTGCTGAGTCAGCAGGTTGGTGCGCTCCAACCCGCCAGCACCGTCGCCCCGGAGGCTCTCACCATTGTCGGTGGACTCGAAGCGGGCCACGAACGAGGTCAGACCGCCGGCGTTTTCGGTGAAAGACAGGTAAACAAAGCCGTTGGTGGCAAAGTCCGGGTCGAACGCCATGCCCAGCAGGCCGCATTCGGTGCAGGTCGCCAGCGAGTATTCTTCGGACAGGTCGACCAGCTGGGTGCGACTGTCGGTGGCCAGATCCAGGCGGTAGATAACTCCGCCCTGTTCAACCACGTAGAAAACCTGGTTCAGGGTCGGATGCGGGATCATTAACAGGGGCGAACTAAACGAAAGCGAGTCAGCAACGGGGGTCAACTGAACCTCGGCCGAGGGCGAGAAGGCCAGGCATTCACTATTGCTGGGACGTTCGGAGAGACCGACAGTGGTGCCGGAGCCGCTTCCCGAGCCGCCACCACAGGCGGTGACTGTCAGGCAGATGAGTAGCAGAAGACATCGTTGCATGAGCCCTGTCCTCCCTGCAGAGCCTTAATAATAGTCGATCCCTGACATTCTGAAAGATTGAAGTTGGAAAATCCGTCTCCATAAAGAAGGCTGTGTATAGAGGCTTCGCCGCACCTTTATTCAAAATAGGTTTAGCCTATCTATGGTTTGGGAATTATCAATTTTATCCCAGTAGCTGAAATCGTTAATTTAGGCGCCGTTCATTCATCAATCTGTGAATCCATCAACAAGGAGTTAGCTTTAATGGGCATCATTAACAGCGAGATCAAACCGTTCAACGCAACCGCATTCAAGCAGGGCGAGTTTGTTGACATCAGCGAAGCCGACGTAAAAGGTAAGTGGTCTGTCTTTTTCTTCTACCCGGCCGACTTCACCTTCGTTTGCCCGACCGAGCTGGGCGACGTAGCTGACAAGTACGAAGAGCTGCAGAAGCTGGGTGTTGAGGTGTTCTCCGTGTCCACCGACACCCACTTCACCCACAAAGCCTGGCACGACAGCTCCGAGACCATCGGCAAGATCAACTACTTCATGGTGGGCGACCAGACTGGCACCATCACCAACAACTTCGGTGTAATGCGTGAAGGTCAGGGCCTGGCGGATCGCGCCACCTTCCTGATCGATCCGGATGGCGTTATCCAGGCAATGGAAATCACTGCTGAAGGCATTGGCCGTGATGCAGACGACCTGCTGCGCAAGGTGAAAGCGGCGCAGTACGTTCGTAACCATCCCGGCGAAGTATGCCCGGCCAAGTGGAAAGAAGGCGAAGAGACCCTCGCTCCTTCCCTGGACCTGGTAGGTAAGATCTAAGTTTCCCTTCTCAGGTGAAACGAAAAGGTCGGGTCTGCATTGCGGTCCCGGTACTGCTGACGAACCCCGGTTTATCCGGGGTTCGTTGCGTTTGGGCAGGTGTTACAGGGCGGCGAGAATGGCTTCGGAGCTGGTTTTCTCCAGGCCCTGCTCATCGACATTGAGCAAGGTAATGATGCCGTCGTCGACGATCATGGCGTAGCGCTGGCTGCGAATGCCCATCTGTGTGGCTGTTCGGTCCTGGGTCAGGCCGACGGCGTTGGCGAATTCACCCAGGCCGTCTGCCAGCATGACAATTTGCTCGGCGTTGTTGGCCTTGCCCCAGGCATCCATCACGAAGGTGTCGTTCACCGAGGTGCAGATGATGCTGTCCACACCCTTGGCCTTGATCTTGTCGGCATCCACGACAAAACCGGGAAGGTGTGCCTTCGAGCAGGTCGGGGTGAACGCGCCGGGCACGGCGAACATCACCACCTTTTTTCCCGCAAAGAGATCGCCGGTGCTGACCTTCTCGGGCCCGTTACTGCCCATCACCTGCAGTTCAATATTCGGTATCCGCTCACCTGCCTGAATCGCCATTGCTCGGGTCTCCGTTTTTGTGTTGGACGAATAAATCGTTTGCCGTGATCAGGCGTTGCTGCCGTAATCGGCCCCGCGGGCCTTGAGCCGGTAGAACTCCTCGAGAACGCCGGCCATGGCGTCGGGGCTATAGGGGCGCAGGCCGCCAAGCACCAGACGTTTGGCCACTTCACCCACCGGCTTGCCATCGGACAGCAGTCGGTATTCCAGGGTGACATTGCCACGTTTGCCGTTAGCTTCCAGGTCGGCATTGTGCAATTCCAGCTCAGGTCCGGCGGCATCCAGCGTATCGAGGGCGAGACTCATGCTCTCGTACATGACCATCGGCCGATCCGGGTTGAACATCACTCCCTTCGATTCCATCAGCGGCTGCAGGGTATGGGGGAAGTTCTTTCCGGAGGCCGCGACGTAGCAGCGGGTGAAGTCCTCGATGACGGTTTCGTCTCGGGTATTGGCGCCGCTTCGGGTTACCTCAAGGTAGACTTTGCCGTTTTCGTCGCAGACCTCAATGGTGCCCTCGGTCGGTTCCCGGAATTCCAGCGCAACGCCGTCACCCAGCAGGCTGCGGAACTGGAAGGTCATGTTGGCCGAGAGGCCGAACCGGGAGAGCACAACGGCGAACAGGAGATCGCCTGGCACGCAGAACCGGCGGGCATCCGGGTCGTGAATCGGATTGAAGTCCCCGGCTATTTCCTTGGCGAAGCGACTGGCCTGCAGCGCGGTGATGGTGACGCGCCCATCCTTGAGGGAGTAAAAACGATCTAGAAACATGCTCTGCCTACTCTCGATAGCGAGGGGTGATTTTTCGGTGTCTGGCCTCATCTTAAAGGGTGTTCGGCGGAATGCCTATGAGCTATTGGTCATGGAGTCGGGCGTGAGCTATCGAGCACCATTCACCGTATAGCAAGGACCTATTAAACTGGTTGGGTCAATTAATTTGAGGCTTTACTCTCCAACCCTTATCGTTCGATACATCAAATTCAGAGTCCATTTTGAATTCAGTGACTTGGTTTCACATTAGCCGAAGAGGAAAGCGTACATGTTGGATGCAGGTATCAAGGAGCAATTGAAAGCCTACATGGAAAAACTGCAGCAGCCGATCGAGCTGGTTGCAGCGTACGATAACGGTGAAAAGTCACAGGAGCTGAAGCAGCTGCTCGAGGAAATCGAGCCGATGTCCGAGAAAATCAGCCTTCGGACCGAAGACGCTGACGACGTTCGCCGTCCGTCGTTTGCCATTAACCGCGTCGGTTCTGACGTCGGTGTCCGGTTCGCGGGCATTCCCATGGGGCATGAGTTCACCTCCCTGGTGTTGGCACTGCTGCAGGTCGGCGGCCACCCCTCCAAGGCGAGCCAGGAAGTGATTGAACAGATCAAAGATCTCGACGGTTCGTTCGAGTTCGAGACCTATTTTTCCCTGTCCTGCCAGAACTGCCCGGATGTGGTCCAGGCTCTGAACCTGATGAGTGTGCTGAATCCGAACATCAAGCACACCTCCATTGATGGCGCCCTGTTCCAAGATGAGGTGGAGCAGCGCGAAGTGATGGCGGTGCCCAGCGTGTATCTGAACGGTGAGGCCTGGGGGCAGGGCCGGATGACTCTGGAGGAGATTGCCGCCCGGCTGGACACCAAGTCCGACGAAAAGGAAGCCGAGAAGGTCAACCAGAAGGACACCTTCGAGGTGCTGGTGATCGGTGGCGGCCCGGCCGGTTCCTCCGCGGCCATCTATGCGTCCCGCAAGGGTATTTCCACCGGTATTGCGGCGGAGCGCTTCGGTGGCCAGGTTGCTGACACCATGGGCATCGAAAACCTTATTTCCGTTCCCTACACCGAGGGTCCGAAACTGGTTGCCGCCATGGAGCAGCATGTTAAGGAATACGACGTCGACATCATGAACATGCAGCAGGCCGAGAAGTTGATTCCCGCTTCCAAGCCGGGCTTGCCCCATGAAATCCGGCTTGCCAATGGTGCTTCCCTGAAAGCCCGCACCCTGGTGCTGTCGACCGGTGCGCGCTGGCGTCAGTTGGGCGTTCCGGGTGAGGAGGAATACCGGAACAAGGGCGTGGCCTATTGCCCGCATTGCGATGGCCCGCTGTTCAAAGGCAAGCGTGTTTCGGTCATCGGCGGCGGCAACTCCGGTGTCGAGGCGGCCATTGATCTGGCCGGTATCGTGGGCCACGTGACCCTGATCGAGTTTGGTGCCGAAATGCGCGCTGACGAGGTGCTGCAGAAGAAGCTGCGGAGCCTGAAAAACGTGGAAATCATTACCTCGGGCCAGACCACCGAAATTACCGGTGAGAACGGCAAGGTGAACGGTCTGAACTATAAGGACCGGACCACCGGTGAAGAACACCACGTCGCTCTCGAAGGGGTGTTCGTCCAGATTGGCCTGGTGCCCAACACCGAGTGGCTGAAAGGCGATATCGAGCTGAGCCAGCACGGTGAGATCATCGTGAACGACCGCAACGAAACTTCCATTCCGGGTGTTTTCGCGGCCGGCGATGCCACCACCGTGCCTTATAAGCAGATTGTGATTTCCATGGGTGAGGGTTCAAAGGCGGCGCTGAGTGCCTTCGACTTCCTGATCCGGAACTCGGTGGAAGATGACGAGGATCAGGCGGCCTGATACGGCTTGCCCTTGCCTTGATGGCGAGAGTGACAGGCACCGGAGCGATCCGGTGCCTTTTTTTATCCGGTAAAGACCACAGATTTTACAAGGTTTTTCTGGCCCCTCTGGCATGGGCTTGCCATACTCACCGCAGCTGTACGAAAAAACAGACGCCTACCCATCAAGGACCGTTGCGCCCAGTATGACAATCTCTGGTAGAGCCCTGTGCACGGCATTGCTTGGGCTGATGCTGTATGCCACTGAGTTGCATGCGGAAGCTCCGATCCGCGTGGCGGTGCCCGATATATCCAACCTGCTGACCGAGAACGAGAACGGTGTGTACCAGAAAATTCTGGACCGTGCGCTCTCCAACCTTCAGGTGGATGTGGATGAACGGTTCTATCCCTACAAGCGCGCCCTGCTGGTATTTGAACAGGGCGGTGCGGACTGTATCTATTCCTTTACCGAAGTGCTTGAACGACGCTTGGGCGAGAAGGCGGTCATCGCCAGTTTTCCGCTGGGGAAATTCAGCTACCATTTGTTCACCACGAAAGCATCACCGCCACCGGAAGGCCTGGCCTCACTGAAGGGCCGGCAGGTGGGTGCCGTGATCGGACATGAAACCTATCTGGATCCGTTGCTGGCGGAGTACGACATCGACATTGTCTGGGCAAAAAATGACGAGCTTAATGTCGCCATGCTGGATCATGATCGCTTCGATACCATTATTGCCGCGATACCCGACGTCCGCCCCTACCTTGATGGCCTCAGTTACGCACCCGAGCGTCCGCTGCTGGAAAGTTACGATCGCCTGACCTGCCACAATAACGAGCGCAACCAGGTGTTTCTGGGGGACCTGTCCCGGGAAATGCGACGGCTCAAGGAGCAGGGTGTTTATGAGCAGTTGGCGGGCGACCTGTACGTTGATTTCGACAGCCAGTCGGTCGGATTCTGGCACTCCGACTGACGGCAGACGGCGGCTGCTTGTCCGGCATCGGGGTTCTGGGGTAGTTTAGGCCACATCTGCCCAGGATGTCTGGTCTTGCGAGGGGGAAGTGGCGCTATGAAGTCCCGTCTTCGGTTGGTTGTAGGTTGCCTCCTTTCAGTCTGTTTGCTTAGCCCTGCTTACGCAGAGTCCCGCCCCAGCGTTGTCTTCCTGTCCCCGGACGATTCCCGCTTCTGGATCATGGTCGCCGATTTCATGACAGCCGTGGCGTCTGACCTGGAAATGGACCTCAGCATCGAGGTCGACCGGGACAGTCATCGATTCAGTTACCTTAACCTCCTGCGCTCGGTGCTTAACCGACCGGACAAACCCGACTACCTGGTGTTCATGTGCAAGGAGGAAGTCACTGCACGCATGCTCCGGCTTGCCAACGATGCCGGAGTGAAAGTCTTCACCTTCAATACCGATGTCCCCGCCGAGGCGCAGAGGGCTGTGGGGTTGCCCCGGCAATCCCTGGCCAACTGGATTGGCCACCTGTCGCCGGACAACGTCGCAGCGGGCCGTCGGCTGACAGACATTCTGGGGCAGCAGGCAAGCGATCTTGGCCTGATTGAACCGGCGCAACCACTCTCCCTGATTGCCCTGTCCGGAACCCGCGACTCCTCAGCCGCGAAAGACCGGAACACCGGCTTGCTCAAGGTGGTGAACGATCAAAGGGCGACCCTGTCCCAACTGGTCCACGCCGGTTGGAGTACGGAAGAGGCCCGCAAGAAAACCCGCGTGCTGCTCAAGCGCTATCCGGACACGAAATCCATCTGGAGCGCGAGCGATGGCATGGCGCTGGGCGCCATTGAAGCGGCCCGGGTGGTGGGCATGCAGCCCGGCACCGACCTGGTGATTGGGGGTGTCGACTGGGAGCCCCGGGCGCTGGCGGCGATCAGGGAAGGGGAATTGGCGGTCAGCCTGGGGCGCCATTTTATGGGCGGTGGTCTGCTGATGCTGTTGCTGCACGATTACCACCGGGGGCAGGATTTCGTATCCGGTGACCAGGTGCCACTCCTGCGCTACGAACTGGAGCCGGCGACCCGGAAGAATGTCGCTCGCGTGGAGCGCATTATGGACCCGGACCATTGGCGGAGTGTCCGGTTTGAACGCTTCAGCCAGGCCCTGAACCCGGACCCTGCGCCGCGCTGGCACAATACCAGCCAGTTGATGGACGCCTTTGCCTCGGCGCTGGCGACGCAGGGCCAGGCGGAGAATCTGGTCAGCCAGGACTGACGCTTGCGGTGGTCGGGCGGTTATCGGCCGAGGTCGGCTTCCAGACTGGTCCCCTCCGCCGGCGTGAAGTCGTGGTCACCGAACAGGTGGGGATAGGCATTACGAATGCCGGACACAATAAAATCATGGGGAACGTCGTCGAAAACGCCGTGATCGTTCACGTACTCCATGTGGGCATCGCCGGAATCGGTAAATTCCTGGAAGACCGAATCGTTGACACCGTCGAATTCCAGCGGTGCCACGCCCATCATGTCGCACAACTGCCGGTTGAATGCCGGCGTTGCCTTCACCCAGCGACCGTTCAGATACAGCTCGATAAAGCCGTGCATCCGGAAGATGTCGGATTGCAGCCACTGGATCAATTTCGGGCTGGACAGGTGGTTGCGGACATCCGCCAGGCCCAGTCGGCTGGGAACGCCGATGGAGCGGGCGGCCGCGCCTAGCAGGACCGCTTTCGGGATGCAGTAGCTCTCGCCGCTGGCCAGCGCGTGGCTGGCGCTGAACGTGTCTGGATCGGTGCGGAACACGTAGGGGTTGTAGCTGACCCCGTCCCGGACCGCCAGGTACAGCGCCTTGACCTGTTCCACCGGATCCCCGGGGACCCCCTCCAGCTGCCGGTCTATCCAGGCTTCGAGCTCGGGCTGGTCGTAGTCAAAGAAGGCGCTGGGTTGGAGATAGGCATCCATAATCGTCATCCGGATTGGGGCATCAGGGCCCTATCCTCGCCAATTAGCAAGCTACGGGCAATGACGATATCCACCAGAACCACTGCCGAAAAAGCTCAGCATCGGCCGTCCGTTAACCCCGGACCAGTTCGTAGGCACAGATGTTGACCGAGGTCGCGAGATTCAGCGACTCGATGTCGCCGTGCCCCGGAATGGTGTAGGGCGTGGCCGCCAGTTCCTTGAGCGCTTGCGCCGGCACCCCGCGGGCCTCGTTGCCGAACAGGTAGCAATCATGCTGGCGGAATGCCGTTGAGGTCAGCGGTGCCCCGTTCAGGTCGAGGCAGGCAACGCGGTCATAATGGCTGGCCAGTTGGGACAGTGGCACGTCCGTGGCCAGGGGAATGTGGAACAGTGCGCCCATGCTCGCGCGCACCACTTTCGGGTTGTAGGGATCGACGCTGCCGGGGCTGAGCAGGCAGCGGAAACCACCGAACCACGCGAGGGTCCGCAGAATGGTGCCGAGGTTGCCCGGATCCTGGACTTCGTAAAGGTAGATCGCCTTTTCGCCTGGCGCCGGTGATGCCCGTCCGGGGTCTGGTGCGGGCATGGGCACCACCGCCAGAATGCCCTGGGGGCTTTGAGTGTCGGCCAGTTGTGCCATCTGGCGGTCACTGACCAGGTGGGTCCTGAACGGGCTCTGCCAGTGCTCGTAGGCGGCGGTGACATAGAGCTCGGCTTTCTTCAGCGTGGGCTGGGTGCTGGCGGCTTTCTGCAGTTCCAGCACCAGATGCTCACCCTCGACCAGGTAATGTCCGAAGGCCTGGCGGTATTTTTTCTGATGCAGTTTTCGGATGTCGTTCAGGTTCACGTTGGTCGCCCGCTGGTGCCCATGGGATCGTCCGGACCCGGCCCGGGACGGATACCGGTGGCCCGATTGTACGTGCGGCGGGCGCCGTTGTCAGGATTTTGCCGGGCGGTGGCGCGCCACGTACAATAGATCGCTGGTTTCTTTCCGACTGATGAGTTCCTATGGCCCGATCCAAAAGCAGCAACCGCTGGCTCGAAGAACATGTGAATGATCCCTTCGTGAAACAGGCGCAGGTGGACGGTTATCGCTCCCGGGCCAGCTACAAACTCCTGGAGATCAACAAGAAGGATCGCCTGATCCATCCCAACATGGTGGTGATGGACCTGGGCTCGGCCCCGGGCGGCTGGTCCCAGGTGGCGGCCAAACTGGTGGGCCACAAGGGGCGGGTCATCGCCTCCGACATCCTGCCCATGGACCCGGTGGCCGGGGTGGAATTCATTCAGGGAGACTTCACCGAGAACGAGGTGTTCGACCAGATCATGGCGACCCTCGGTGATACCCCGGTGGATGTGGTGATCTCCGACATGGCCCCGAACATCAGCGGCGTGACCGTGGCCGACCAGGCCTCGTCCATGTACCTGGTGGAACTGGCGCTGGACATGGCGTGCCAGGTGCTCAAGCCCAAGGGCAGCTTCCTGGCCAAGGTGTTCCAGGGCGAAGGGTACGACGAGTATCTGAAAGCGGTTCGGGCCGTATTTGACAAGGTCGTGGTGCGCAAACCGGATTCCTCGCGTGCCCGCTCCCGGGAAGTCTACCTGCTGGGCAAGGGGTTCAAGGGCTGACCCCCCGGGGCCTCAGGCTCCGTCGAATCCCTGCATGACATTGACCGCGTTGACCCCGATGGCGTCCACGTCGTAGCCGCCTTCCATGGTGAACACCGTCGGCAGTCCAAGGGCTTCAAGCCGCCGGCCCAGGCTGAGATAGTCCTCCGATTTCAGTTTGAAGAACGAAATCGGGTCCTCCTCGAAAGTATCCACACCGAGCGCGACAATCAGGGCGTCCGGCTGAAAGCCGGCAATCCGCTCGCAGGCCGTTTCCAGGCCCTGGCTCCAGGTGCTGTAGGGGGTGCCGGGCGGGTACACGATGTTCAGGTTGTAGCCTTCGCCCTCACCCTCACCGGTTTCATCCTCAAAGCCCAGAAAATGCGGAAACACCAGCTCCGGATCGCCGTGCAGGCTAAGGGTCAGCACGTCGCGGCGATTGTAGAAGATGGCCTGGGTGCCGTTGCCGTGATGGAAATCGACGTCGAGAATCGCCACCCGTTCGGCCCCCTGGTCCCGGAACGCCTGGGCCGCAATGGCGGCATTGTTGAAAAAGCAGTAACCGCCGAACAGGTCGGCGTGGGCATGGTGGCCCGGTGGCCGGCACAGGGCGAACGCGGCCCGCTCTCCCTGAGCCACGAGTTTCTGGGCCGTCAGCGCAACATTGACGGAGGCCCGGGCGGCTTCCCAGGTGCCGTCGGAAATCGAGGTTTCGGCGGCAAAGCTGTAGTAGCCCAGCCGGCCATCAATGTCCTTGGGCATCCTGGCCCGCATACCACGACCACACCAGACCGCCGGAATGGCTTCGCCCGGCTTGCCGGCAGCGACCCAGTCGGCCCAGCAATGTTCCAGGAAGGCAACGTAATCGGCGCGGTGTACCCGCTTGACTGGCTCCAGCCCGAACTCCTCCGGCTCCAGGATCTCCCCGAGCCCTTGACTCTTGACCCGGGCGAGGATGGTTTCCGCCCGGGAGGGTTTTTCATGGGGATCGATCAGGATGCCGCCATCCAGTTCGGTTTTGACGGCGCGTCGGCTGTGCAGGGGAGAGAAAACGGTTTTCATTGGTGTTGCGTCCCGGGGGCTGAATGACCTTCTGACTTTGGCACAGGGCGCCCAAAGGCTCAAACACGACCATCGGATCCTTGCCGGGTTCCGGCTCTTTTTAATCCGGGGTATTTCCACTAAAGTCGGAAGCTTCCGTTACGCTGATATTGCTATCAGCCCACCCCACAAGAAGGATCGCATCATGGCCAATGACAGTTATCACGAACCGGTGGCCGAGCTGACTGCTGACACCCGCGACATGCACCGTGCCGTCAGCTCGCTGATGGAGGAGTTCGAGGCGGTAGACTGGTACAACCAGCGCGTTGACGCCTGCAAGGACCCGGAACTCAAGGCCATCCTAGAACACAACCGGGATGAGGAGAAGGAGCACGCCGCCATGGTGCTGGAGTGGATCCGCCGCAAGGATCCGACCATGGACAAACACCTGCGGGAGTTCCTGTTCAAGGAGGGCCCGATCGGCCATCACGACTGATTCGGCTCCCGTGCTTTACCCTCTTTCCACCCTGACCCTGGGACCGATCCTGATCGGGCAGGGCCACTATGTGCGCCGTGTGACACCGCGCCTTCCGGAACCGGACGGCGAACGGGAAGGGGTGACCGGCTCCGGGCCGGAGCTCCGGCTGTTGATTGTGGGTGACTCGGCGGCGGCAGGCGTGGGAGTGCTCAACCAGAGCGAGGCTCTGGCAGGGCGACTGGCGGTGCAACTCGGGCAGCGGTTCCGGCTGCATTGGCGCCTGCTGGCCGAGACCGGGCGGACATCCGGGGACGTACTCAGGGCGCTGGCCCGCGAGCCGGAGGCGAGTTTTGACGTGGCGCTGGTGTCCATCGGCGTGAATGATGTCACCGGTCGCACCCGTGACCGGCAGTGGCTGACCCACCTGGACGAACTGTCCGGTCAGTTGGCCGACCGTTTTTCCGTGCGTCATACCCTGTTCACGGCCGTTCCGCCCATGCACCTGTTTCCGGCGCTGCCCCAGCCCCTGCGCTGGTATCTGGGGCTGCGGGCCCGACAGCTGAACGGGTTACTGGACGAGTTCTGCCGGAACCGGACCGGTGCCCGGTTCCTGTCGGTGGGCTTTCCGCTTGAGCCCGGATACATGGCCGCTGATGGTTTTCATCCCGGAGCGGAAGCCTACCGGATCTGGGCCGAGTACTCGGCCTGTGCCATTTGTGAACTGGCTCAAACAACGACCCGGTAAGACCGGCCCGGCCAATTCCCACCCGCCCCCGCCTGGGCTATCTTGATTCCAGACGCTTGATCACAACAACAACAGGGAATCGAGAGGCGGGTTATGAGTGAGCAACATCTGGATGTCCTGATTATTGGCGCCGGCGTATCCGGGATCGGAATGGCCTGCCACCTGAATCGGGACTGCCCGGGCAAATCCTTTGCCATTCTGGAACGCCGCCAGTCCCTGGGCGGGACCTGGGACCTGTTCCGTTACCCCGGAATCCGGTCCGATTCGGACATGTTCACGTTCGGCTACAATTTCCGGCCCTGGGTGGGCGGCAAGGTGCTGGCGGACGGGGCCTCAATCAAGCAGTACGTGCGCGAAACGGCACAGGAACACGATGTCGAGCGCCATATCCGTTATGGTCTGGCGGTGAAAACAGCCGACTGGTCCAGCGTCGACAAATGCTGGCGGGTTACCGCCGAACACGAAAGCACCGGCGAGTCCGAAACCTACACCGCGAATTTCCTGATCGGCTGCACCGGCTATTACAACTATGATCACGGTTACAAGCCGGATTTTCCCGGTGAAAGCACGTTCAAGGGCGAGATCGTGCATCCCCAGCACTGGCCGGAGGATCTGGATTACGCCGGCAAGAAGATCGTGGTCATCGGCAGTGGCGCAACGGCGATTACGCTGGTGCCGACGCTGGCTGAGCAAGCCAGCCATGTAACCATGCTCCAGCGGTCTCCGACCTATCTTATGCCCCTGCCGTCCACCGACAAACTGGCGCTTGGACTGCAGAAATTCCTGCCGGAATCGGTGGCCTACCGGCTGACTCGCGCCCGCAATGTGGCGATTTCCCGTTTCCTGTACCTGCGGTCCCGCAAGAGCCCGAAATTCATGCGCCGGATGTTCCTGGGCATTATAAGGCGCCAAGTGGGCGGCGAGGCGGACATGCGGCATTTCACTCCGGACTATGATCCCTGGGATCAGCGCCTGTGCGTAGTCAAAGACGGCGATCTGTTCCAAGCCCTGAAAGCCGGTAAGGCCAGCATCGCCACCGATCACATCGACCGCTTCACCGAAACCGGGATTCGCCTGAAATCCGGTGAGCAACTGGACGCGGATATCATCATTCCGGCCACCGGCCTTGAGATCCAGATGCTTGGCGGGATCAAGCCGAGCGTGGATGGCCAGGCGGTGGTGATGAAAGACAAGGTGATCTACAAGAACGTCATGGTGGAAGGGATGCCCAACGCCGGCATGATCTTCGGTTACACCAATATCTCCTGGACCCTGAAAGTGGACATTGCCGCCGAGTACCTGTGCCGGTTGATGAACCTGATGGACAAGCGTGGCTACCGGGTGGTGATGGCCCGGGACACCGAGAACAGCCGCGGCGAGGACACCATTCTGGGTGCACTCAACTCGGGCTATGTTAAGCGGGCCGCGGACCAGTTACCCCGTCAGGGTACGCACGGTCCGTGGAAGGCCTCCCAGAACTATCTGGAAGACGTAAAGATTCTTCGGTTTGAGCCGATCGAGGACGGCGTTCTGGAGTTCGATGGCAAACGCACCCACGCCAATGCCCGGGAATCGGCCGGTTTCCTGAAACCACTGCGGTCTGCGCTGTTCGGTTCCTGACCGTCCCGGGCGCAGCGGACGCTGCGACCATTCCCCTGTTACTCGGTGCCGAGGTAGCTGGCCTGTATGCTGCGCCAGTCCTGGGATTCGGTCATGCGCAGAATCTGCTGGGAAACCCTGGCGCGCAGGGGTCGCCCCTCGGGCAGCGCCAGGGCATACAGTTGCTCGGCGAAAATGCCGGGCAGAATGGTCAGTTGCTGCTGACCGAGTTGCTGGTTCCGATACTGCAGCAGCGCGCGATCGTAGACAATGGCATCGGTTTCGCCCTCGGCCACCGACACCATGGCGGAGGTCAGGTCCGGATAGGTCTGGTAGCGGATGCGCCGGTCTTCCAGATAGCGTTGGCTGGCCGTGTTGTCGATCGTGGCCACGACCTTGCCGGGCAGGTCGTCGACGCCCTGAATACCGGTGCGAAGGTTACTGACGGTCAGCGACGAGGTGATCGCCGCGGTAAAACTGGCCACCATGATCAAACCGGCAAACATCCAGACCAGGGCAATGAGCCGACCGGCAAAGGAGACCGGCGCCTTGTCGCCATAGCCAACGGTGGTCATGGTCACCGCCGCCCACCAGAAACTTGAGCCAATGCCCTGTGCCGCGGTTCCGCCAAACTGCTCCGGGTTCCGCCGCCGTTCCACCAGCCAGAGCGCAAAACCCACGGCCAGCAGCAATGCGCCCAGGGCCAGTACGACGCTGACAAACTGCCAGCTGATCAGCGCCTTCAGGCTGGCCAGCAGGCTTTGCTCCGGTTGCGGCGGGATCGCGATCGACAGGCCGGTCTGGAAAAACGGGTGACTGAAATCGAAACGCGACTCCCGGTCGGCGGTCATGGTCAGGGCACCGACAGCCACGTCTATCTCACCGTTCTCGGTGGCCGTCAGAAGGTCGCTGAAGGCCAGTGGCACCCATTCAAACTCCCGGCCCATACCCGCAGCGACGGTGCGCCAGAGGTCAATGCTGATGCCCTCCCATTGACCGTCCTCGGTCTGCATGACGAACGGGGGGACTTCGGTGATGCCAACTTTCAGCGGGGCATCGGCGGCGAACCCCGGAGTGGCTATCGAGAGCACAACAAGCAAAACACACGACAGAATCCGTTTCAGCATAACGACGGGCGGCCGGTGTTGGCCGCACTCCCAGGTTGGCGGTTGATTCATTTAATTGAAGGCGGCCCGGATAACGTCCCGGTAATTGCGAATGCGCTGCACATAGTGCACCGGCTCATAGCCGCGGGCATAGCCATAGCGAGTGCTGGGGTAGTAGCGCTTGTCCGCTTTCAGTGGCAGTACCTCGGCCATATCCTGCCAGGAGTCGGGGTTCTTGTTCAGTGACCTTGCCAGCTGACGGGCATCGAGCAGGTGGCCGCGACCGATATTGTAGCTGGCCAGCGCCAGGAAGGTGCGATCCGGCTCGGGAATGGTCTCAGGCAAACGGCGATGCCGGTCCGCCAGGTAGCGGGCGCCGCCGTCAATGGCCGCATACGGATCAAGCCGGTTGTCGACGCCGAGCGATTCCGCCGTGCGCCGGGTGAGCATCATGATGCCGCGGACGCCGGTTGGGGATACGGCTTCGGGATCCCAGTGCGACTCCTGGTAAGACAGGGCCGCCAGTAGCTCTGCGGGCATGCCGGTCTTGGCTTCTGCCTCCCGGAATTCGTCGATGAATTCGGGCAGACGATCTTCGATGCGTCGGTTCAGGGCGCGGAGATCCACGAAATCAAAATCCCCGATGTAGGCATAGTAGCGGTTCTCCATGCGGCCAATGGCTTCGTCGCCTTCGACGCTGTTCATCCATTCCCGGGCATTCGACGCCAGGGCATCCGAGCCTGTTGGCAGATACCAGCCAAGGTTCCGGCCCGTGGTCAGGTTCATCGCCACTTCCAGGTGGGGAAAGTGACGGCGCATGACCTGAACGATGTTGGAGTCGGCCACGGTGCAGCCGATGTCCTGATCGGCGACGGCCGACAGGATGATCTCGGTGGTCCGTTTGGTGTCTTCGGTGAACTCAATGCCCGCGTACTGGCTTTTCAGCTTGCTGAGGGTTTCAACGTAACTCGAGCCTGCGGTGACGACGATTTCCGTGCCGGGAAGATTCTCGGGTTGCCGGGGCAGAGGACGGGCGTCGCGATGGCACACCAGCTGCTCGGTGATTTCGGTGTGGGCCGGGCCGCGGGCGAAGCGTTCGTCCCGGGATGGCAGGTGCGTCAGACCGGCGGCGGCCAGATGGGTGGTTCCGGCCTCGAGCGTATTCAGGACCTCGCTGGTGGAATCGAGCATGGTCCACTCCACCTCCCAGCCGCGGGCGGTGGCGTAATCGCTGATTAGGGCGTATTCCGGCCCCACCGGGTTTTCATGCCGGTCCAGGTAGTAGGTGGTCGAGCCGTTGCGGGTGGCCACCTTCAGAATGCCGGTTTCGGTGGGTGGCTTGAGATCCGGCGCTGCCTGCTGGCTGGCCTTGCCTCCGCCGTTATCGCTGCAGCCCACCAGCAGCAGGGGCAGCATCAGGGCGCTGCATGAGAACTTCCATCGAAACATGATGACGACTCTCTTCTTGTTGGGACTTCTACGTAAAAATACGTACCTGCCTTCACAGATACTACTGAATCAATGATTTGGATGCACTGGAATCGAGTTTTCCTTCAGCGCCGTTGAATAGCCGCGCCAGTCCCGGAAACCCAGGCAGCGGCTTGAGGACGGCGCCAGAGCCCACGGCCGGCTGCAGTGGTCTAGTATTGGTCTTGCACTTCACTGACAGGAAACTGATATGAATACCCTCAGGCTTTTTGCCGTTGCCCTGGTCACCCTTGCCTGGGCCGGCCTGGCCCAGGCCGCCGACGGACTTATTACCGTCAAGAGCAGCTACAGCGTGCCGGCCACTGCCGACAAGCTGGTGGCGACGCTGGAAGAGAGAGGCATGACGGTGATGAACCGGATTGACCATGCGGCTGGCGCCGAATCTGTCGACTCCTATCTGAGACCGACCCAGCTGGTGATCTTTGGCAACCCCAAAGTCGGTACGCCCCTTATGCGTTGCGCCCAGAGTGTGGCCGCGGACCTGCCCCAGAAAGCGCTGATCTGGGAAGATGAGGATGGCCAGGTCTGGCTTGGCTATAACGATCCGGCCTATCTCAAAGCCCGGCACGGCATTGAGGGCTGTGATGAGGTCCTGGCAAAGATTAATGGGGCCCTGGCCGGTTTCGCCGAGGCGGCAACGCGCTGAACCGGACACCGTTCAGTGCCTGCGACAACGACTGTTACCGAAAGCCCATACTAAACCGGTGGTGAGTGTGTCAGGGTGCGTGGCTGTCATCCGGTTTGGTCTTTCGGTAGTTCTTGGCCGGTCATTTTCACTGTAAAGGTGATGGTTGTATGGCCTCTCGCAGCAAGGCGGCAAAGCGCCCGCTTTGGCATCCGGCATTCTGGGGTTCCTGGTGCCTGGTGTTCGTTCTCTGGTTGTTGTCGTTTCTTCCCATGTCAGTCAAGCAGAGCTTCGGTGGCTCGTTGGGCCGGTTCCTGGCCCGAAAACTCAAATCCAGGGCCAGAGTAGCCGAGGCGAACCTCTCTGCCTGCATGCCGGAATTGGATGACGTTGAGCGCAAACAGCTGGTCGAGGACACGTTTGTCGCCTCGGCCCGCGGATTCCTCGAAAGCACCCACGCCTGGTGGCGGGATATGTCGCCCTATTGTGACAGTGCTTCGGTCCACGGCATCGAGCACCTTGAGGAGGGCAAGCAGCGGGGCAAGGGCGTGCTCCTGATCGGCGGCCACTACAGCATTTTTGATTTCGCCTTGCCTCTGATCGCCTGCCAGCTTGATAAGCCGGGTTACATGTATCGGCCCAACAACAATCCGGTGATCGACCGGATGATCGAACGGGGGCGTCGCCGACATTTCAACATCCGGCCCTTTACCAAGCGTGAGCTGCGGCCGATGTTGTCATTCCTGAAAGAGGGCGGGCAGGTCTGGTTTGCCTGTGATCAGGATTTCGGCAAAAAATCGGAAGTGTTCGTGCCCTTTTTCGGCGTCAACGCCGGCTGTATCACCTCGCCCAGTTATATCGCCCGGCAATCCGGGGCGTCCATTATCTGCGTCAGTCACCTGCGCATGCCCGATGGCAGCTATCGGGTGGAGTTCTCGCCAATTCAGGAGACGTTCGGCGACGATACCCGGAAAGACGCGGAGATCTGGAACGGCTTTATCGAAGATACCGTCCGAGAACAGCCGGACCAGTACCTGTGGTTGCACAAGCGCTTCAAGAGCCGGCCGGAAGGTGCGGCCAGCGTCTATTGAGCCTCTTCCGATGCGGCATTGCCGTCCTGCTGGTCGCCATCGGAGCGATTTGACCGTTGCCCGAACTTGTCCAGACCCCGTGCGAGGGTGGCGTGAGAGAGTTGCCCCATGTGGGAATCCACCAGCTGGCCGTTGGCGTTGTAGAAGAGGGTGGTGGGCAATCCATGGCTGCCTGAGGCGCGGGCCAGCTGGCCAGCTTTATCCAAATAGACGTTGTCCACCTCCAGCTGCTGCTTAGCCAGGAACTGCTCGATGGTGCCGGCGTGCTCGCGCTGGTTGGCAAACACGTAGACCACATCGGAATCGCGCTCCTGTGCCTGCTGAAGAACCGGCATTTCCCGGATGCAGGGCGGGCACCAGGTCGCCCACAGGTTCACCACCATGGGTTTGCCCTTCGCCAGATCCCGGAGTGGGCTGCGCTGGCCATCCAGAGCGGTCAGCGCCACCTCCGGTATCCCCCGGGCCTGTTGCTCGATCAGGGCAAGGGTGGCCGTGGTGCCGGCCCAGAACAGGGTGCCCGTCGTTACGGCAACGGTCAGGGCGCGGCGAAGCGCCTGCCGGCGCCAGAGCAGGTAGAGCGTCATCGCCAGGGCCCCGATCACCCCCCAGACCGCATCAAATCCGCCATCCCGGATATCGATAATCCCGAGCAGGTCATTCCGATAGTGTTCGAAGTATTCAAGCACAAAGCCGAGTCGGGCAGCGATCATGGCGGCGAGGAAGATATCGGCGACCGGGCCTGCCACCGGTACGCCGTACCGTCGTCCCATAAGGCCGCCCACCACCAGGGCCAGAAGCAGGGCGGCAAGCACCGAAAGATGGCCTATGGACAGGCTCATGGGCCCCACGCTGATACTGGTCATGAAAACTCCGGTTGGGAATGAGAGGGGTCTGTGACGGTCTGCGGCCCCGTGAGTTCCTCTCCGACTGTTAACAAATACCTATGGCTAACTCGCCGGGCCTCTGTTACTGTGCCCGCATCCTGCCTCTAGGGATTCCGCTTTTTCCGGCCTAACGCCGTCTTGCGAACCATCCATACGACCTGTCAGAGGACGTCACCCCGTTAACGGCGCGTGACCGTAGTCGTCTTTTATTCCATGAATCTTCATGGCATCTGCCCGCATTCGCCCAGAACCGGTGTTCGTGGAGGCAGAACAATCAAGAGTTGATCCTATATGAGTTTTTCTTCACTCGGTTTGTCCGAGCAGCTGGTCCGTGCCACCACCGATCAGGGTTACGATACCCCTTCGCCCATTCAGGCCCAGGCCATTCCTGCGGTCCTGTCCGGCAAGGACGTGATGGCGGCGGCCCAGACCGGCACCGGTAAAACTGCCGGCTTTACGCTGCCATTGTTGCAGCGCCTGGCGGAAAAGCCACGCACCGGCAAAGGCCCACGCGCCCTGATTCTGGCCCCGACCCGGGAGCTGGCAGCGCAGGTGCACGACAGCGTGAACCTGTACAGCAAATACATTCCAACCAAGGCGGCCGTGGTCTTCGGTGGGGTGAAAATCAATCCCCAGATGATGAAGTTGCGCAAGGGGTTGGACGTACTGGTGGCGACACCGGGACGACTGATGGACCTGTATCAGCAGAACGCGGTGCGTTTTGACGAGGTCGAGATCCTGGTCCTGGACGAAGCCGACCGGATGCTGGACATGGGCTTCATCCGCGATATCCGCAAGATCCTTGCGCTGTTGCCGGCCAAGCGCCAGAACCTGCTGTTCTCCGCCACCTTCTCCAACGAGATCCGCACCCTGGCCCAGGGCCTGCTGGATAATCCCGTTCAAGTTGAAGTGGCGGCCCGTAACACCGCGGCGGAAAGCATCAAGCAATCTGTTTATCCGGTCGATCAGAGCCAGAAGACAGCCTTGCTGAGCAAACTGGTCCGGGACAATGGCTGGGAACAGGTATTGGTCTTTACCCGCACCAAGCACGGGGCCAATCGCCTGACCCAGAAACTGGAGCGCGATGGCATCACGGCAGCGGCGATTCACGGTAACAAGTCGCAGGGTGCCCGCACCCGCGCATTGGCCGAGTTCAAACAGGGTGACATCCGGGTTCTGGTGGCGACCGATATCGCGGCCCGTGGCCTGGACATCAAGCAACTGCCCCAGGTGGTGAACTTTGAACTGCCGAACGTACCGGAAGATTACGTCCACCGGATTGGCCGTACCGGCCGGGCAGGCGAGAGCGGACACGCGTTGTCACTGGTCAGTGCTGACGAAGGCAAGATGCTGGCGGGTATCGAGAAACTGATCAAGAAACAATTGCCAAGAAAAGCCATGGAAGGCTTCGAGCCGACCAACAATCTGCCCCTGAAGCCGAAAGCCAAGGCCGACCCGAGCAAGGCTCGCGGCCGAAACGGCAACGGTGGTGGCAATGGCAGGCCAGGCGGCAAGCCCCGCAGTGCCGGCGCGAGGCCGGGCGGGCGCAGTGGTGGCCGCAGCCAGAATGGTGGTGGTCAGCGAGGCCGGTCCGCCGCCCGTCAGAGTGGCTGAGGCAGGCTGAGATTACGCAGGAAGGCGGGGCATTTGCTCCGCCTTCCTGTTTTTAGGGGATAAAAAAACGGGGCCCTGAGGCCCCGCACAGGAAGTGCACCTTCCGTCAGCCCACAGACCTTGGCGGCAAGCGGAGGGCACGGGGATCAGAATTTGTAGGAAAGGCCGACCATGTAAACCCAGGGGTCGATTTCAACATCGAGCTTGCCGGTAGTGATCTTGCTGCCATCGGCGGCATACACACCAACCTCGGCGTCGGTATCGATGTCGATCCACCAGACGGCCGCGTTCAGGCCAAGTTTGTCCGTCAACATGTAATCCAACCCAACTTCGGCCGCCAGCCCAAAGCTGTCGTCGAGGGTCAGATCGGTGCGATCCACCGTACCCGCCGGTGTTCCCAGATTGGCCTGGGCGACAGCATCCACAGTATCCGTCAGTGTCTGGGTGGTCTTCTCTTCGAAGAAATTGGTGTAATTCACCCCGGCGCCAACGTACGGCTGGAACTTGCTTCCGCTCGGCATCGGGAAGTACTGGAAGGTCAGTGTCGGGGGCAGATGCTTGGTTTCACCGAGTTTGCCCGCGCCGCCCAGAATGCCGTCGCCCTTGATGTCGTGGTTGAACGGAGTGGCGGCGAGAAGACCGACACCAAAGTGGTCAGAGAGCATGTAGCTGAAGGTAAGCCCCAGCTGGGTGTCGGATCCGACTTTTACTTTGGCGCCGGGAATAACCTCGAGTCCGGGCAGGTCGGTTCTCAGGCTGTCGCTGGACGAATCCGGATCGACCGTGGCGGCTCCGGCGCGGCCAATGAAATCACCGGCCTCGTAAGCGTTGGCAACGGGAGCGGCGGCCAGAACCGCGGCAGCCAGAACACTGAGTTTGAATGTATGGGACATCTCCATCTCCTTAACCTGAAAGTGTGATGGGCTCAGGTTAATGACCACGGAGATTGGAAAGTTGATTTGGCGCAAGATTCGCCGGCGAACCCGACCGCTTTATTCACCGCTTTGATGTAACTCAAAAAGTGGGCAGGTGTGGGGCTTGTGCCAATGGTCAGGCGGAGTTTTTTTTGCTTCCGCTCCGACTCGCCGGCAGGGAGTCCTCGGGCACGAATACGTCCCGGACCGTCAGTGGTTGGCCGTCGGCGTCCTGGACTTCCACCGGATGGATGGGGCGCCCTGTGGCCCGGTCACGCAGATCCAGGGGTGTTTCATCGGGCGCCGGGTTCCATTTGTCGCCCCACTGGCGCAAGGCAATGACCACCGGGAACAGGTCCCGGCCCTTCCCGGTCAGGCGATACTCGAATCGCGAACCGTGTTCGCCGACGTCGACCTTGCTCAGGACTTCGTTGTCCACCAGCCGGGCGAGGCGGTCGCACAGGATGTTCTTGGCGATGCCCAGTTCCTGTTGGAAGTCGACAAAGCGTCGGGTGCCGTACATGGCGTGCAACACGATCAGCAGGGACCACCAGTCGCCGACTTCATTGAGAGCGCGGGCGACGGAGCAGTTGGAATCATCAAAACGTTTTCTGGCCATGTAGGGGAGTGTACCGAATAGGGTTGCATTTTAAAACCAGATTGAATAGGGTTGCTTTACGAAACCAAATTGATGAGGTCGCTATGTTTCTGATCACCTCATCGCCAGTCAGCTTCTTTAAGCGAGGAGTGTTCTCCCATGACCATGAATCTTGGCCCCCTTTTTCAGCCGTTTGAGCTTCATAACCTGAAGCTGCGCAACCGTGTGGCGATGGCGCCCATGACCCGTAACTTCTCGCCGGGAAATGTCCCCAACGAGGACGTGGTCAGCTATTACCGTCGCCGTGCGGAAAATGGCGTTGGCCTGCTGATTACCGAAGGTACTACGGTGAATCACGCCGGCGCCAATGGCTATCCGAACGTTCCGGCGTTCCATGGTGACGATGCCCTGGCCGGCTGGAAGCAGGTGGTTGACGCCGTTCATGAGGCCGGTGGCGCCATCTTCCCGCAGCTGTGGCACGTCGGCGCCGTACGTAAGGAAGGTATCGAGCCCGATCCGTCGGTCCCGGGTTACAGCCCGTCCGGCCTGTTTGCACCGGGCAAGCCCAACGGCAAGGCCATGACCAAAGACGACATTGACGACGTCATCAAGGCCTTCGCCGATGCCGCCCAGGATGCCAAGGCACTGGGTTTTGACGGCGTCGAGATCCACGGTGCCCACGGCTACCTGCTGGACCAGTTCCTGTGGGAAGGCACCAACCAGCGTAATGACGAGTATGGCGGCAGCATGGAAAACCGGCTGCGGTTCGTGGTTGAAATCGTCGAGGCCGTCCGTCATCGCGTTGGTCCGGATTACCCGATCATGCTGCGTTTCTCCCAGTGGAAACAGCAGGATTACGAAGCCAAACTGGTGAACAGTCCGGAAGAACTGGACGCGTTCCTGGCACCGCTGGTCGAGGCCGGCGTGGACATCTTCCACGCTTCCACCCGCCGTTTCTGGGAGCCGGAGTTCGAAGGCTCTGACCTGAACCTGGCCGGCTGGACTCAGAAACTGACCGGCAAGCCGACCATGTCGGTCGGCAGTGTTGGCCTTACCGAAGACTTCATCAGCGGTACCTTTGCCAGCAAGAAAGAAGCCGTGGAACAGTCCGGCATCGACGAACTGGTTGAGCGCATGAACAACAACGAGTTCGAGCTGATCGCCGTTGGCCGTGCCCTGCTGCAGGACCCGGAGTGGCTGGTGAAAGTGAAGGAAGGGCGGATTGGCGAAGTGGAACCGTTCGCCAAGAAGTCCCTGGCCAAACTCTACTGAGTTGTAGTACCCCTTCGGCCCCGGTTTATCCGGGGCTTTTTTATGCCTGCCCGTTCTGCACCTGTCTGATCCGTAATCGCGTTCACCGGCAGATCCACTATCATGGGCCCACCGTTCATTGGAAGGGAGTGAAAGGATGTTCAACTCAGCTGTACTGAAGATGACTGCCCTGGTTGCCGTGCTGACCCTGGCCGGTTGCGCCACGGTGGGTCAGGAGTTTGCGACCCACAATGTCGATGAAATCACCATTGGCGAGACCACCCGCTCCGATATCGAGGCGCTGTTCGGTGAGCCCTGGCGCACCGGCGTCGAAGACGGCAAACGTACCTGGACTTACGGCAAATACCGCTGGTCGGCGTTTGGTGACGCCGAGACCACCGACCTGGTGGTGCGCTTCAACGAGGACGGCACAGTCTCCTCCTACGTCTACAACACCACCGAGTAGGCAGGTTCCGGCGCGGTATCCGCTAAGGCCCGATACCGCGCCCTCACGCCCCGAGGCTAACCCCGTAAACCGGTGACCAGCTTGTCGATGCTGTCCTTGGCGTCGCCGAACAGCATGTGGGTGTTGTCCTTGAAGAACAGCGGGTTCTCCACCCCGGAGTAACCCGTCGCCATGCCTCGTTTCAAGACCACCACCCGGTGGGCTTTCCAGACCTCGAGCACCGGCATACCGGCGATCGGGCTGCCCGGATCTTCGGCGGCGGCCGGGTTTACGGTGTCGTTGGCACCGATTACCAGCACCACGTCGGTGTCCGGGAAATCCTCGTTGATCTCGTCCATCTCCAGCACGATGTCATAGGGCACGTGGGCCTCGGCCAGCAGCACGTTCATATGCCCTGGCAGGCGACCGGCCACCGGGTGGATGCCGAAGCGCACGTTGACGCCCCGTTCCCGCAGCAGCTTGGTCATGTCACTCACCCCGTTCTGGGCCTGGGCCACGGCCATGCCATAGCCCGGGACAATGATCACCGACTCGGCGTTGCGCAGTTCCTCGCACACCTCATCCGCACTGGTCTCCTGGACCGACTGATCCGCGTCGGCCGTGGCCGAGCTGCTACTGGTCTGGCCGAAACCGCCGAGGATCACGCTGACGAAGGACCGGTTCATGGCCTTGCACATGATGTAGCTGAGGATGGCACCGCTGCTGCCGACCAGGGCGCCGGTCACGATCAGCAGGTCATTGCCGAGCATGAAACCGATGGAGGCGGCCGCCCAACCCGAGTAGCTGTTAAGCATGGACACCACCACCGGCATGTCGGCCCCGCCGATGGCCATGATCAGGTGAATGCCCAGTACCGAGGCAATCAGGGTCATCAGCACCAGGGCCACCAGTCCCAGCGCCAGGCTGTCGGTGCCCAGGAACCAGGCGCCCAGCAGCACCGAGACGATCACCGCCACCAGATTCATCAGATGCCGGCCAGGCAGGGTCAGGGCCTTGCTGTCGATGCGACCGTCGAGCTTGCCGCAGGCCACCAGGGAGCCGGTAAACGTGACGGCGCCAATGAAGATCCCGACAAACACCTCCACCAGTTTGATGGTGTGTTCGGTTCCGACCGTGACCTTGAGCGGTTCAATGTAGCCGGCAAAACCCACGAACACCGCCGCCAGTCCCACGAAGCTGTGCAACAGCGCCACCAACTGCGGCATCTGGGTCATTTCCACCTTGTTGGCGATGGCGATGCCGACGCTGGCACCCAGCAACACCGCAATCACGATGGCGATCAGGCCGCCGCCGCTGACGTTGGCCACCGTGGCAATCAGGGCAATGATAATCCCGGCCACGCCGTAGAGATTACCGCGCCGGGCCGATTCCTGATGGCTCAGGCCACCGAGACTGAGGATAAACAACACGCTGGCCACCACATAGGCGACACTGACGAGTCCTGTACTCATGGTGGTCGACTCCTACTTACGGAACATTTTGAGCATACGATGGGTGACCCGGAAGCCGCCCCCCACGTTGATGCTGGCAATCAGCACCGCGACAAACGCCATGATCCCGACCGCAATGTTTTCGGCCTGGGCCAGGTGCAGCATGGCCCCGATCACGATGATGCCGCTGATGGCGTTGGTCACGCTCATCAGGGGCGTATGCAGCGACGGGGTGACGTTCCAGATGACCTGCCAGCCGATGAAACAGGCCAGCACAAAGACCGTGAAATGGCTCAGGAAACTCTCCGGTGCGTAGGCGCCGACTCCGTACAGGGCGGCCACCGTCACCAGCAGCAGGACACTTTTGCCAATCAGGCTGCGTCGGGCGGATTCCTTGCGGGCGGCCTCCTTCTGGGCCGCCGAGGGCTCCTCGGTGCCCGGTGCGGGTGTCGGACTGACCGGTGCCTCGGGCTGGGGTGGCGGCCAGGTCACATCCTCGCCATGCACCACCGTCAGGCCACGGATGACGTCGTCCTCCATGTTCACCACGGGCTCGCCGTCCTTCTCGGGGGTCAGCTCGGTCATCAGGTGAAACAGGTTGGTGGCGTACAGGTCACTGGCCACCTTGGCCATCCGGCTCGGCAGGTCCGTGTAGCCGATCAGGGTAACGCCGTGTTTCTCGGTAATGGTGCCCGGCTCGGTCAGTTCGCAGTTGCCGCCGCGCTCGGAAGCCAGGTCGACAATGACACTGCCGGGCTTCATGGATTTGACCATGTCCGCCGTGATCAGCCTGGGCGCCGGTTTGCCGGGAATCAGGGCCGTGGTGATGATGATGTCCACCTCTTTGGCCTGTTCCGCGAACAGCGCCATCTCGGCCTTGATGAACTCATCGCTCATCTGCTTGGCGTAGCCGCCGGTGCCGCTGCCTTCCTCCTCGCCAAAATCAAGCTCGAGGAATTCCGCACCCATGCTTTCGATCTGCTCTTTCACTTCCAGCCGGGTATCAAAGGCCCGGACCACCGCGCCCATGCTGTTGGCGGCACCGACGGCTGCGAGTCCGGCAACGCCCGCACCGATCACCATGATCTTTGCCGGTGGCACCTTGCCCGCCGCGGTGACCTGGCCGGTGAAAAACCGCCCGAAATGATTCGCCGCCTCGATGACCGCCCGATAGCCGGCAATGTTGGCCATGGCGCTCAGGGCATCCATTTTCTGGGCGCGGCTGATGCGTGGCAGGCTGTCGATGGCAAAGGCGGTGATCTTTTTGGCCGCGAGCTTTTCCAGCAGCTCCGGATTCTGGGCCGGCCAGATATAGCTGACAAGGAAGGCCCCTTCCTTCATCAGGTCAATCTCGTGGGCCCCCAGGGACGCATTTTCCAGCGGCGCCCGGACCTTCAGGATGAAGTCCGCTTCGCGCCACAACGACCGGGTATCAACGGCGATACTGGCGCCGACCGACTCGTAGGCCTCGTCCCGGTAGTGCGCGGCCTCGCCGGCACCGGCTTCGACGATGACCTCGTAACCCAGATCAATCAGTTTGTGCGCCGAGGGGGGCGTGACCGCGACCCGCCGCTCGTCGGTGAAAATCTCTTTCGGGATGCCCAGTTTCATAATGCGTGCGCCCTCCGGCTGAACGGATGAACCAAGTATCTGATATACAGACTAGTTCAACCTGAGAAACCTGCCCGTTTAGAGTGAAAAGGGGCCCGTTTGATGAGATCAGTCGGCGCTGGCGGCCAGCTGCGCCAACTGGGCGTCGGACAGGCGGTCCACCATGGCGCCCCGGAACTGCCGATTGATGAAGCGTTCGGTCTCCAACTGAATGCGCTCCCGCTGTGCCGGCTGATCAATGTAATCCATCGCCCGGAACAGGATGTAGCGGATGGTCATGTGGGAGATTTCATGAATGGTATCCGGCGCCACCGCCTTGACCAGGTCCCGGTCGATGATGTCCTCGGCCATCTCACGGGCGCTGGCGTCCAGCTGCGCCTCCAGGGCCCGCCGAAGGATGGGGGAGGGGCCATGGAGCTCCCGCACGGCCACAGTGGTCGCGGCCGGATTGGCCAGGAAATAGTGGTACACGAAACTGACGGTGTCATGGGCGGCCTGCTCGGAGGTATCCGCCGTACGCCGCAACTCCCGAACCCCGGCCTTCATGTCCTCGGCAATGTAGCCGAGCACGTTCAGCCCGAACTCGTCCAGGTTCCGGAAATGCCGGTAGAACGTGTTCGGGTTCAGTCCCGCTTCCCGCGCCAGCTCCCGCAGGCCCAGCGATGTCAGGCTTCGGCTCTCGGTGATCAGTCTCAGCGCAGCCTGCACAAGCTTCAGTTTGCCGCCTGTTAACACACTCATGGTGTAACGCCTCAGTCAGATGGGGGAATTGGGGGAAGCCTTCCGAAACTGTGCGCAGCCATGGATGGCGGAGCTCAAGCGCCACAGGGACGTGCTCGAGCGGGTTTCGGAAGGCTTCCTCCAATTGCCCCTTCCCGATGTTGGAGGGCAGGACAGTTCGTTGTCAGTACGGGCCAACCGGCAGATTTTGATCGAATTGAAGTATACGACTGTCTACCTTTCTGTGTATACATGTGTCTACCCAGCGTCATCATGACGCGATCGACAACAACAGACAAGGCCGCACAGGCCACAGGAAGACGAGGTTGCCATGAGCCAGACAACGAAGATCGCCATCATCGGAACCGGATTCTCCGGATTGGGAATGGGCATCAAACTCAAGGAAGCCGGCTACGACGATTTTGTCATTCTCGAACAGAGCGACGACGTCGGCGGCACTTGGCACGAAAACCATTATCCGGGCTGCGCCTGTGACGTGCAGTCGGCCCTGTACTCCTTCTCCTTCGAGCAGAACCCGAACTGGAGCCGGATGTTCGCCCGCCAGCAGGAAATCAAGGACTATCTGCGCGGGTGTGCCGAAAAATACGGCCTGATGGAGCACATTCAGCTGAATACCCACGTGGCCGGCGCCCATTACGATGACCAGCGCGCCCAGTGGACCGTGGAAACCTGTGACAGCCCCAAGCTCTGGGCCTACATGCAGGACAAGGGACTCAAACCCGGGGATTCGCTGGACCGCAGCGACAAGGCCCTGCCGGATTTCGAGCGCTTCCGGGCCGACATCGTCGTCTCCGGCATGGGCGGGCTGAGCACACCGGCTTATCCTGCCATCAAGGGTATCGAAACCTTCACCGGCAAGAGCTTCCACTCCCAGGACTGGGATCACGGCTACGACTTGCGGGGCAAGCGCGTGGCGGTGATTGGCACCGGCGCCTCCGCCATCCAGTTCGTCCCGGAAGTGGCCAGGGAAGCCGCCCGGCTCGACCTGTACCAGCGTACGCCGCCGTGGATCATGCCCAAGCCGGACCGGGCGATCCGTCCGTTCGAGAAAACCCTGTTCCGCCGGTTCCCGCAAACCCTCAACGCCTTCCGCCAGAGCATCTACTGGACGCTGGAAGCCCGGGTGCTGGGCTTTGTCGGCAACCCGCGCATCCTCAAACTGGGCGAGCTGCAGGCCCGCCGGCACATTCGCAGCCAGATCAAGGACAAGGAACTGCGCCGGAAGGTGACACCGGATTTTCACTTTGGCTGCAAGCGCGTGCTGATCTCCAACAACTATTACCCGGCCCTGGCCCAGGACCACGTCAACGTGCTCACCGATGGCATCCGTGAGGTGCGCGGTAACGTGATTGTGGATGGCGAGGGCAATGAGCGGGAGGTGGACTGCATCATCTACGGTACCGGGTTCAAGGCCCAGGATCCGATTCCTGCCGGCATGGTCCATGGCCGTGATGGCCAGGACCTGTTGGATGCCTGGAAGGAGGGCGCCGAGGCCTACAAGGGCAGTGCGATTACCGGTTTCCCCAATTTCTTCATGCTCATGGGCCCGAATACCGGTCTGGGGCACAGTTCCATGGTGTACATGATCGAATCACAGATCCAGTACATCCTGGACGCCGTGAAAACCATGGACCGCCATGGCTGGCGCAGCGTTGAGGTCAAGGAGGAGGCGTTCAGCCAATACAACGCCTCGATCCACGCCAAGCTGGGTGATTCGGTCTGGCAGACCGGCTGCAAGAGCTGGTACGTCAACGAAAACGGCAAGAACACCACGCTCTGGCCGGGCTTTACCTGGCAGTTCCGGCAGCAGACCCGCCGCTTCGATGCCGCGCAGTATCGCTGTGAGCAGACGCAGCCGGAGCTGGAGGCTCAGGCCACAGCGCTTGCCTGACGGCCGGTCAGTCGCCCAGGGTTTCCTCGGCTGCGAGGTAGGTGCCCGGCGGCTGATAGTAGTTGAGAAACGTGGCGGTCTTGCTGTATCCGTTACGCCGGAACAGATCCGTCAGGTTCAGGCCGATGCCGACGTAGAGCGTGCGCTCATCGGGCTCATCCGGGGCTGAATAGCCCCGGGTGTAGTAGCCGGCGTGCAGCTCCACGTGCCGGAGAAACCCCTGGCTGAAGGTGTCAAAACCGTTCAGCTTGAGTGCCACCAGGTATTTCGAATTGTCGTAATCGGTGGTGAGGTCAATCTGGTTTGGCTTGACGCCGACCTCCCAGCGGAGATCGACTTTTCGTGCCAGGCTTGGGTAGCGGTATCGGTAGTACCCCGCCAGGGCGCCGGCGGCGTTGGCGATCAGATCCTCGTAGGAAAAGCCGAAGTCGCTGAAGGCATCCCCCAACTCCATGTAACCCAGGATGGCGAACGAGGACAGGGCGCCATAGCGGGCGGCGTCTTCCGGGGTGAAACACCAGTGCTCGAACAGGCTGGAGATGCCCTGGGCCGTGGCGTAGGTGGTGAACAGGTGGCCCAGCTTATCGGCTCCGCCTTCGGGGCTGTCCTGGCCAAACCAGCCTTCCGATGACGCACTGGGCCGGGTGCTGAAATAATCCCAGTGGGCGATGCCCCAGGCCGTGATGATGCCTGCGCCGGTCACCGTAACGCTCGCTGCCCGCCGCAGCCGGTCTTCGGGCTCAATTGGCCCGGGGCATTGCGCCATCACCGAGGATGCAAAGATCAGCACGGCCAGGAGCAGGGTCGTCTGACCAAAGCGAAACGATGCGTATAGGAGCCTTGGCTTCATGTTCCATCCCGATGATCGCATTCGATTGCGATACCGCAGCAGCCTTCAGCATAGACAATGCTTCGATCCGGGAAAGCCGGTCCAGGTTCCCGCAGGAGGAACGTTGTGCTCACCCGCGACGGATTGCCATCACAGGTGAGCGACCTGGCGCCTAGCTCACCAGCGTGCCGCCGTCGACCGCCAGGCATTGCCCGGTGATGTGACGGCCGGCTTCAGAGGCCAGCAGCACGGCGGCGCCCTTGAGGTCTTCCTCGCCGCCAAAGCGGTTCAGGGGAATGCGCTCAAGCATCTTCTCACCCTGGGCGTCCAGCAAGCCCTGGGACATCTTGGAGGGGAAGAAACCGGGACACAGGGCGTTCACGTTGACGTTGTACCGGCCCCACTCCGCGGCGAGGGCGCGGGTAAAGTTCACCATGGCGCCCTTGCTGGTGTTGTAGGCAATGGTCTGCATGCCCTCCGGGTTTCCGGACAGACCGGCGATGGAGGCAATGTTGATCACCTTGCCGGTCTTGCGCGGGATCATGCAACGCTTGCCGACGGTCTGAGTCAGGAAGAAGCTGGCGTTAACGTTCAGGTTCATTACCTTCATCCAGCCCTCGGCCGGGTAGTCCTCGGCCGGTGCGCCCCAGGTGGCGCCCGCGTTGTTGACCAGAATGTCGATGTCACCCAGTTGGCTGACCACCTGATCGACCACACCGGGAATGCCCTCCAGATCACCCAGGTCCGCGGCAACGGTGATCACTCGGACGCCGAGACCGTCCAGGTGCTTCCTGGCGGCATCCAGTTCGTGCTGCTTGCGGGCACTGATGGCGACGCTGGCACCCAGTTCGCCCAGGGCTTCGGCCATCTGCAGGCCCAGGCCCCGGGAGCCTCCGGTGATAAACGCGACCTTGCCGGTCAGGTCCAGTAGCTGTTTTACACTCATAATCGGTTCCTTTTATCGGTCCAGCCAGAATCAGGCGCTGGCGGCCAGCAGGCCATCGCTGACCTGGGCCAGATGATGATCGGCATCGCCGAACAACAGGTTGATCAAAGTCAGGCGCTTGAACAGGTGGGCCGCGAACATCTCGTCCGTCACACCCATGCCACCATGCAGCTGTACGCCTTCCTGGCCGACATAGCGGGCCGCCTGGCCCACCAGGGCCTTGGCCATGGACAGGGCTTCACGGCGCCGGGCGCGATCGTCGGAGTCCGCTTCGGTGGCGGCCAGAATGGCCATGGATTTGGCTTGCTCGGCCTGAATGAACATATCCGCCATACGGTGCTGCAACACCTGGAATTTGCCAATGGCCACGCCGAACTGCTTGCGGGTCTTGATGTAATCGAGGGTGGCGGTGTTCATGGCTTCCATGGCACCCACCGCCTCAGCACACAGCGCGGCGATGCCCAGATCCACGGCTTTTTCGATGGCCGGGAAGGCCTCATCAAGGGTACCGATCAGGCTTTCAGCGCTGACCGCGACATTGCTGAACCGGATGTCGGCGGTACGGTGACCGTCGTGGGTGGCGAAATCGTGGGTTTCGATACCCTCGGCGGCGGCATCCACCAGAAACAGGGACAGCCCCTGTTCGTCGCCACTGGCACCGTCGGTGCGGGCAGACACGATCAGCTGCTGGGCCTGGGCGCCATGGAGTACAGCGGTTTTGTGGCCGCTGATCCGGTAACTGTCGCCGTCTTTGCGCGCGGTCGTCTGCACGTGGCTCAGGTTGTGGCGAGCACCGGGCTCGCTGTGGGCAAAGGCCATCAGCCGCTCGCCACTGGCAATCGCCGGCAGGCAGTCGGCCTTCTGGGCCTCGCTGCCGTGGTCGCGGATCAGGCCTCCGGACAGCACCACCGTGGCGAGGTATGGCTCAACCACGAGGCTGCGGCCAAAGTTCTCCATCACCACCATGGTGTCGACGGCGTTGCCGCCGAGCCCGTCGTAGTCTTCCGGGAAGGTGAACGCCAACAATCCCATCTCGGCCAGAGCGGCCCAGGTCGCCGGGTCGGTGCCCCTGCCAGAGGCAATGACCTCATCTCGTTTCTCGAACCCGTATTCGTTGGTCACGAAGCGGCGCAGAGAATCGTTGAGCATCTGCTGTTCTTCGGTCAGTTCAAAATTCATAACGCCTCCTTACAAACCAAGCACGAGTTGGGCGATGATGTTGCGCTGGATCTCGTTCGACCCGCCAAAGATCGACAGCTTGCGCATATTGAAGTAATCGCCGGCCGCCGGTGTGGCGTCAATGGAGCCGGTACGGGGGCCTGTATAGTCCAGCTCAAGCGCCTCCGGAATGTGGGCGATCGCGTCGTGACCAGTCGCTTCCATCAGCATTTCGAACAGTCGCTGGCCGATTTCGGTACCGCGGATTTTCAGGATCGAGGCCTGAGGGCCGGGACCGCGCTTGTCGGTCAGCACTCGCAGTACCGTTAACTCCAGTGCCCGCAATTCCGCGTCCAGTTGCGCCAGGCGATCCCGGAAGCGGGTATTTTCGATCAGCGGCCGCTGGCCGTCCTGTTCTTCCCGGGCCACTTGCTTCAGGCGTTTCATCAGTGCCTTCCACTGGCCGACGTTGGCCAGCCCGGTGCGCTCGTGGCCGAGCAGGAACTTGGCGTAGGTCCAGCCCTGATTCTCTTCGCCCACCAGATTTTCGGCCGGCACCTTCACGTTGTCGAAATAGACTTCGTTAATCTCGTGCTCGCCGTCCAGCATGATGATGGGGCGAACCTCAATGCCGGGGGTCTTCATATCGATCAGCAGGAAGGAAATGCCCTGCTGGGGTTTGCCCTCGGTGCTGGTGCGCACCAGGCAGAAGATCCAGTCGGCATGCTGGCCCAGGGTGGTCCAGGTTTTCTGGCCGTTGACGACGTAGTGGTCGCCTTCGCGCTTGGCAGCGGTGCGCAGGGACGCCAGGTCGGAACCGGAGCCCGGCTCGGAGTAGCCCTGGCACCACCAGTCCTCGCCACTGAGGATGCCCGGCAGGAAGCGCTGTTTCTGTTCGTCGTTGCCGAAGGTCATGATCACCGGGGCAACCATGCGCAGGCCGAAATCCAGCTGGCGGGGGGCGCCGGCGAGGGCACATTCTTCTTCGAAGATCAGCTGTTCGATCGGGCTCCAGCCCGGGCCACCGAACTCTTCGGGCCAGGTGGAGGCGCCCCAGCCCTGGTCGAACAGGATCTTCTGCCAGCGCTGGGTCATTTCTTTGTCCGGGCGCAGGCGTTTCTGGACACGTTCGCGGATGTCGTCCGGCAGGTTGTCTTGCAGGAACTGGCGCACTTCGCTTCGGAAGGCTTCCTGCTCCGGGGTGTAATTGAGATCCATGGACCACCTTTGCTGTATTCGTGAGGTGAAAAGGCCCCGGCGACAAGGCACTTGAGCGCCGGGGCTAGAAGGAGAATAGGGGGTCAGGCCACCTCAAACAGGCCGGCTGCACCCATGCCAGTACCGACGCACATAGTAACCACGACGTATTTGACGCCCCGGCGCTTGCCCTCGATCAGCGCATGACCAACCAGACGTGAGCCAGTAGTGCCGTAGGGGTGGCCGACGGCGATGGCGCCGCCGTTAACGTTCAGGCGATCCATGGGGATGCCCAGTTTGCGCTGGCAATACAGCACCTGAACCGCAAAGGCTTCGTTGAGTTCCCACAGGCCGATGTCGTCGACGGTCAGGCCGGCGCGTTTGAGCAGCTTGGGCACGGCGAAGACCGGACCGATGCCCATTTCGTCGGGCTCACAACCGGCGACAGCAAAGCCACGGAAAATACCCAGCGGGGTGGCGCCGCGCTGCTCAGCCACTTTGCTGTCCATCAGAACACAGGCGGAGGCGCCGTCGGAGAACTGGCTGGCGTTGCCGGCGGTGACCACGCCGCCTTCCATCGCCGAGCGAATCTTGCTCACGCCTTCGAGGTTGGTGCCCGGGCGGATGCCTTCGTCCTGGCTGACGGTGACTTCCTGGCTGCTCAGCTGGCCGGTGGCTTTGTCGGCCACGCCCATGGTGGTGGTGATGGGCACGATTTCGTCGTCGAATTTGCCGTCTTTGCGGGCCTGGGTAGCCAGTTGCTGGCTGCGTACGCCGTACTCGTCCATGTCTTCTTTCTTGATGCCATACCGCTTGGCCACGGTTTCGGCGGTGTCCAGCATGGACCAGTAGAGCTCCGGCTTGTTCTTGGCCAGCCAGGGCTCCATGAAGTAGTTCTGGTTAACGTTGGCCTGCACGGTGGAGATGGATTCCACACCACCGGCGACCATCACCGGCACGTTATCCACAGCAATATGCTGGGCCGCCATGGCGATGGCCTGCAGGCCGGATGAGCAGAAGCGGTTGATGGTCGCGCCGCCGACGGTGACCGGCAGGCCGGCGCGGATGGCGCCCATGCGGGCAACGTCGTTACCGGTGGAGCCTTCGGGCAGGGCGCAGCCCATCAGCACGTCTTCGATTTCGTTGGGGTCGACTTTGGAGCGCTCGACCGCGTGCTGGATGGCGTGACCAGCCAGGGTGGCGCCGTGGGTCATGTTCAGGCCGCCGCGCCAGGACTTGGCCAGGGGCGTGCGGGCGGTGGATACGATGACAACGTCATTGGACATAATAATTCTCCGAATAAATTCGTGGACCGGTTATTTGCTATCGAAACCCTTGCCTTCCTCGGCACGCTTGGCCAGCAGGGCTGCGGGCTCCCAGAAACCAGGCTGGGTGTGGCGGTCTTCGGTGAAGGCCTGCATGGCGCGAACCACGTTCGGCAGCCCGACTTCCTCGGCGTAGTGCATGGGGCCGCCGCGGAACACGGGGAAGCCGTAACCGGTCAGGTAGACCATGTCGATGTCGGAGGCGCGCTGGGCGATGCCCTCGTCCAGAATCTGGGCGCCTTCGTTCACCAGGGCGTAGACACAACGCTCAACGATTTCCTTGTTGCTGATCTTGCGCGGCGTGATGCCCAGCTCGGTGCGGACTTCGTCCACCACCTTGTCCACGTCCGGGTCGTGCAGGGCGTTGCGGTTGCCCGGCTCGTAGCGGTAGAAACCGGCGCCGGTCTTCTGGCCATAGCGGCCCATCTCGCACAGGCGATCGGCCACCACCATCTTCACCATGTCCGGGTTTTCCTTGTACTGGCGCTTGCGGATGGCCCAGCCGATATCGCCACCGGCCAGGTCGGCCATGCGCAGCGGGCCCATGGCGAAGCCGAATTTCTCGATGGCCTTGTCGATCTGCTGAACGCTCGCACCTTCCTCGAGCATCAGCAGGGCTTCACGCTGGTACTGGTTGATCATGCGGTTGCCGATAAAGCCGTCGCAGACGCCGGACACCACGGCGGTTTTCCGGATCTTCTTGGCCAGTTTCATGGCAGTGGCCAGCACATCCTTGGCCGTCTTCTCACCACGCACCACTTCCAGCAGCTTCATGATGTTCGCCGGGCTGAAAAAGTGCAGGCCGATCACGTCTTCCGGGCGCTTGGTGAAGCTGGCGATCTTGTCCAGGTCCAGGGTGGAGGTGTTGGAGGCGAGAATCGCGCCGGGCTTGCAGACCTCGTCCAGCTTCTCGAACACGGACTGCTTGACGCCCATTTCCTCGAACACGGCTTCGATCACCAGATCAACGTTGTTCAGGTCGTCGTAGGTGAGCGACGGCGTCAGCAATTCCATCTTGGCGCGGGCCTCGTCTTCGCTCATCCGACCTTTCTTGACCCGGCCTTCGTAGACTTTCTGGATGGCGGCGACACCGCGGTCCAGGCCTTCCTGCTTCATTTCCACCAGGGTGACCGGAATGCCGGCGTTCAGGAAGTTGATGCTGATGCCGGTGCCCATGGTGCCACCACCGATGACACCCACAGACTGGATGTCACGCACCGGGGTATCAGAGGGCACATCGGCGATCTTGCTGGTCAGGCGCTCGGAGAAGAACGCGTGACGCAGGGCCCGGGATTCCGGGGTCTGCATCAGATTCAGAAACGCCTCGCGTTCGATTTCCATGCCCTTGTCGAAAGGTTTGGTCACGGCCGCGTGCACGGCATCGACACACTTCAGCGGGGCCGGGTAGTTCTTGGCCATGGCACCCACGGTGTTGCGGGTGAACATGAAGAAGCCTTCGGGATTGGGATGCTTGGCCTTCAGGTCGCGCACTTTTTTCAGCGGCAGGTTTTCGCTGACCACTTTGGTGGCGTAGGCAATGGCGGCGTCCATCAGTTCGCCATCGATGATTTCGTCAAACAGGGCGCTGCCCTTGAACTGCTTGGCCGGGACGACGCTGCCGGAGACGATCATGTTGAGCGCATGCTCGGCACCGATGACCCGGGGCAGGCGCTGGGTACCGCCGGCACCGGGCAGCAGGCCGAGTTTGACTTCCGGCAGGGCAATCTGGGCATCCGGCCTCGCGATGCGGTAATGACTACCCAGGGCAAGTTCCAGGCCACCGCCCATGCAGGCGCCGCTGATGGCGGCAATGACCGGTTTGCGGCTGCTTTCTACGTAATTGATCACGGTGTTCAGGTTGGGTTCGGCCGTGGCCCTGGAAGAGCCGAACTCGCTAATGTCGGCGCCGCCGGAAAAGGCGCGGTCGGAGCCGATCAACACCACGGCCTTGACCGCGTCATCGGATTCCGCCTGGCGGATGCCATTCACAATGCCCTGGCGCAACGCCAGACCGAGGCCGTTGACTGGTGGATTGTCGAGTCGAATGACGGCGACGTTGCCGTGTACGTCGTAGTGGGCGGTACTCATGTGGCAGCTCCCTGGTACTGATGTCGTTGTGATGAAGGGTGATCAGAGGCGCGTGGAGACCCATCTTGAAATCTCCATACACTGGTGTATTGTTTGTCCGTACACTAATGTATGTTTTGAGTGTGGTCAACGATTTCAGTGTTGCCGATTCCGTTGATGTAGAATGCCGGTGCAACCCCGATCAGACCGACAAGCGCAGGACCCGATTCCGGAATGAAGGAAGCCCAGACCCCAAAACGCCGTGGCCGAAACGCGTCGGAGAAAAATCAGCTCACCCGGGATGACTGGCTCGATGCCGCCGCTGGTGAGGTGGCCGCTGGCGGCTTCAGTCAACTGCGGGTGCTGACGCTGGCCAAGAAGCTGGGCGTGACACGCGGCAGCTTCTATTGGCACTTCCGCGACCACGAGGATCTGGTGGTCAGCTTTCTCGACCGCTGGCGCGACCGGCGCCTTCACGAACTGCAGTACTGGAAGCCCAGAGGGGGCGACGTGGAAACGGAGCTTCGCCAGATTCTGGAGCTGTTGCTAACGGATGCCTCCCGTAATATCCGCCGCCTGCAGGTAGAGCTGGCGGTCCGGGATTATGCCCGCCGCCACGACTACGCCGCCGAACTGGTCACCCAGGTGGACGCTGCCCGCATCAGCCAGAACTGCACGTTGTTCGGACGCCTGAGCAGTGACCCCCAGAAGGTTCGGGACCTTTCCCTGCTGCTGTATGTGGCAACCATCGGATCCCAGGTGGTACTGACGGGCAAGAAGGGCGATGAGGCCACTATCCGGCGGATCGAAGACCTCATGGCCCGGATCGTCCTGGGGCAGCGCGATGAGCCGTAGTGCCGCACTGACCGTCGCGCTGCTGATTGGTCTGTCCAGCCAGTTCGTCGCTGCCCAGGAGAGCTGTCAGCAGAGTGCCAGGACGGATCTTGAGCGACTCTATTGTGAGGTGATTGCCGAAGGCGCGGGGCAGGGGTTGCCCTCGCAGGCCGATTTCAGGCGCAATGAGCCGCAGGTTCAGGCGTTGTTGCTCCGTGGCCCCGCCCGACGGCTCGGTCTGCAGGTGCCCGATGCGGACAGCGCGACGGGCCGGTCGGCATCATCGACAGCACCGTCTCCGGCAACCCGGGCCTCCGAACCGGCTCCCGAACCTGAAACAACACCGCCGGCGGGTCCGGGCCGATTGGCCGACTGTCGCCTGCAGGCGGAGCGCATCGTTTGCCCTGACCGGCATTTTGACCTGGCCCTGAACCGGCCGAACAGTGAGCTGGCGCCGGGCGTTCTGGACCGCGACAACCGACTGGGCCTGAGTTCCTTCGACGGCGACCGTACCGACGAACCAGCGGTCAGGCGTTACCTGTCCAGGGCCTACGACCGCTACATTCCAAAGATGGTGGGCATTGGCCTGGGTGCCAACACCATGAGCTTTACCGCGTTCTACAATGCGTTTCAGACCCTGGAAGCCGGTGGCGTGGACTTTGCGACACGGATGGAGCGCACCTTCCAGCTGTTGAAGCAGGACAAGCAGACCCTGGCGGTGAAAGCCCGCTACCATCAAAAGATGCCAGAAACCCTGTCCCTGTGCGACGCCATCAATCGCGACATTATCGTGTGCGATGACGTGGCCACCAACTGGGTCTTTGTCAGCCCGGCCCGGTGACACGGGGTGGGATACGTTCACTTCCTTACGGCAAAAAATCCTTAAGGCGACTAGACTTGCCGGCTTTCATCAACTGTCGGAATGCCCGGAATGCTTGAAACCTTTGTCTCCACCTTTATCAGCAGCACGATTCGTTTTCTGTTCCTGCTGGCGCCGTTCTTTGTGGTCACCATGTTTCTTGCGCTCACCCGCGGCCTGCCGGCTGCGGAAAAGGCATCCATCATCCGGCGCGCCTGTATTTCCGCGTTTGTGCTGGGACTCGTGCTGTTCTTTGCCGGCCCGCTGCTGTTCAATGCCGTGGGCATCACGCTCAACTCCTTCCGGATTGGTGCCGGCACGCTGCTTTTCCTGACGGCCATCAGCCTGGTTACCAGCGGTACCCGCAACCACGCCACCGGCCTGCCCGAGGAGGACCGCGATGACATCGCGGTGGTGCCCCTGGCCATTCCGGTAATGATCGGCCCGGCGACCATCGGTGCCATCCTGGTCTACGGCGCGGAACTTAAATCCGTGCCGGAAGTGACCGGCGGTTTGCTGGGGCTGGTGTCCGGGCTGTTGATCCTGGCGGTGCTGTTGCGGCTGTCGGGCTACCTGGAAAAGGCTCTGGGCAAAACCGGCCTCAATATCCTGTCGAAAATCAGTGGCCTGATTCTGTCGGCCATGGCCGCTGAAATCGTGCTCACGGGTATTGCGGGTTTCATTGCCGCCACATAGAGTAAAAGGGCATTCCTGAAGTTTTTGCCAAGAGAGCTGTATGCCCGCGAACACCATCGAACACAACCGAACGCGCCAGAACTTCGAGGGTGTGTCCTCCATCTGGCTGTTCGGCTATGGCTCGCTCATCTACAAGGTGGATTTCCCCTTCCTGGAACAACGCCCGGCCACCATTCATGGTTGGGAGCGCCGGTTCTGGCAAGGGTCTCATGATCACCGGGGCACCCCGGAAGCCCCGGGCCGTGTCGTCACGCTGATCGAGAGCCCGGGTGCCGCTTGCAAGGGAATGGCGTACCGGGTGTCGCCCACCGTTTTCGAACACCTGGACGTGCGTGAGAAGAATGGTTACCTGCGGTTCGCCACCACCATGACCTTTGAAGATGGCGGCGAGTGTGAAGGCCTGGTGTACATCGCCACGCAAGACAACGAAGCCTTCCTCGGCCATGCGCCGGATGCCGAGATTGCTCGCCAGATTGCCGGCGCGGCCGGACCGAGCGGCCCCAACTCGGAATACCTGCTGCGCCTGGCGGATTCTCTGCGCGCTCTCGGGGATGCCTGTCCGCACACCTTCGCCATCGAGACCCACCTGCGTTCTGACGCCGAACGCGACACCTGACCCCGGAGAACGTCAAGTCCGGCGCAGCTTCCGTAAAGTTCGTGCAAAGCTCATGGTTCGCGGCTGACTTTTACGCCCGGTTCGATAGTCTGAATTCAGGAGGCGCAGGAGACGTGTGTACCTGCCCATCCCGTTTCCTGAAGGACAGGAGAATCAAGATGAAACGATTACTGATTGGAAGCTGCGTTGCCACCCTGCTGATGACTACCGCACCGGCTATGGCAGACGGGTACCGGGACGGAGGGCATCCGCCGGGTATCCAGAAACAGCTGGACCGGGGCAAGGCAATGCCTCCGGGCCACCAGAAGAAAGAATTCCTGAAGGCGCACTATCGGCGCGATCACCACGACCGGGGTCGCCGGCACAAGGATAAGCACCAGCGGAAGTACCACAAGCGGGACCGCGACCATTACAGTCGCTATGATCGTGGCCATCATCACCGGGACAGGCACTCGTACCGGCACCCCCACAAACGGCACCATCATAAGCCCCGACGGCACGACCGGCGCCATTACCACCGGGAGTACCGGGTTCATATCGGCTTCGATGGGCATGTGCCCCCGGAGTATCGGGTCGCCCGGATCATTCACAATACTCGTGAGCTAATTGAACCTTCCCACCGTTGAAGCCCCTGGCCGGCTCCTTGCGACGGTGCTGCAGTCCGATCAGGATCAGCGGCACCACGATCATCAGGCTGCCGGCCAGGAACCAGAGATCGGGAACCTCGTTGAATCCGACCCAGCCTATGCCCACGGCCCAGATCAGGCCGGTGTACTCGGCACTGGTGACCTGGTTGGCGTCCACCTGCTGGTAGGCCAGCAACACGGTGATGTTGTAACCGAGTATGAACAGGGATGAGCCCAGGGCGCTGATCAATATGCCGGAGTCCCAGGCTGCACCTTCCCACCAGGCGAGGGCGCCGGCAGCGGGCAGGATCAGCAGGTAGTTCAGGAACAGCTTGTGCACAGTGGACTGCTTCTTGGGCAACCGCCGCACCATGACCGCGTTGATCGCCAGCGCGAAGGCCGATCCCAGTGCTGCCACAGCCGCCCAGTTGAACTCTACCGGCCTCAGGATGACCACGATGCCGGCAAATCCACTGAATACTGCACTCACGCTCAGCGGGGTCAGCCGTTCCCGAAACAGGACGACGGACAGCACCATCACGAGAATGGGGGCGGCGTAGAACACCGCGTTGGCGGTGGCCAGTGGCAGGTTGCCCAGCGCTATGACCATGCACAGAATGCCGGCCAGGTGGATGTGGGCCCGAAAGGCGTGAATCCTGAATCCTGCGAACAGGCGCTTGCGGTTCAGTTGTCCGGCCAGGGGCAGCAGGAACAGCAGTGTGATCACGCAGCGCAGGAAGGCAAACTGGAACACCGGCGCGCCTGGCTCCAGCAGTTTGATGAAGACGTCGGAGATCAGCGCCATGGCGTTGCCAATCACCAGCAATAGAATCGCACTGTTGACGGTTTTTCCTGACATATCCTTCACCTCATTGCAGCTTGCGCCTGACTCGGAGTCTGAGCGAGTCGGCCGGATCCTTTCCAAAACCGTTGTGAATACGTCCCTGTACACTTGCTCTCCGCCATCCATGGCTACGAGCATTTTGGAAAGGATCCGGCCGACCCGCTCTCAGACTGTGGAAGTGAAGTCTATGGATGAATTACTATCCGATAAAATGATCTAAATTGAATAGGTATTATAAAAATAGATAATGAAGCTGCCACCCCTGAAATCCTTGCCGGTTTTCGAGGCCGTCGCCCGACTCAACAGCTTTTCGTTGGCTGCGGAGGAGCTGGCGGTCAGCCAGAGTGCGGTCAGTCATCAGATCAAACAGCTGGAAACCTACCTGGGCGAGAGGCTGTTCTGGCGCAGCGGTCGGACGCTTACGCTCACCGACGAGGGGCGTCAGTACCTGGAGGGCATCAGTTCGGCGCTGTTGCAGATCGAACGGGCCAGTGAACAGTTGCTGGGCCATGAGGAGTCGCGGCTGCGCCTGTCGGTTTTCAGTTCCTTCGCGGTGCGCTGGCTGGTACCGCGATTGCCTGATCTTCAGCGCCTACATCCGCAGGTGGAGTTGGCACTGGAGATGAGCATCCAGAGTCCGGTGTTGTCGGACCGGGTGGCGGACTGCTTTATCACTATTCACAAGGGGTCGCCGGCCTACAGTTATGAGCTGCTGTACGTGGAGCGCCTGTTTCCGGTGTGCAGTCAGGATTACTGGCAGAAAATTCGCCGTGAGCTGGGTCGGGAAGGCCCGGATTCCGAAGATGTGCCCATGTCGGTGGAGGAAGTGTCACGATTTCCGCTGTTATCCACCCACAGTATTTTCGAGAAGGCGGCGGGGGACTGGGACGCCTGGTACCGCGCGGTGGACCGGCGGATTCCTCCGGACGCGAGCATCCAGCATTTCAGTCACATGCTGCTGGCGCTGGAAGCTGCGCGTTTCCACCAGGGCATTGTTCTGACCAACGACTACATGCTCAGTACCCGTCAGGACTCGGAGGATTTTGTTCGCCTGCCGTGTCATCCGGTGATGACCGGGGACCGGTTCTACTTTGCCTGGAAAACCAGTCGGCGCCGGGAGCGGGGGCTCCAGCTGCTCCGGCGCTGGCTGGTGGATGAAGCGATCCGGGGCGGTCTGCGGGGTGAGTGAAGCGGAACCATCCGGAACTTTTGGCCATGAATGAGCGTTAACGTCATTGGGTTCCATGCCGTGTTAACTTACCGGAATCGCCAGATGTAAGGAGTTGGTTGAATATGAAGTCCATTCTGATGTTTGCCCTCGGAGCGCTGATGATCGGCGCCGCCCCCGCCATGGCCAAGTCACCTCAGGGTGAACAGCTGCCGCCGGGCCTGCAAAAAAAGGTCGAGCGGGGCCAGCCACTGCCGCCGGGTTGGCAGAAGAAGTTGAACTACCGGGAAGGGGATTACTTTGACCGGGATTTGCTGCACTACGGTGACATCCGCGACATCGACGGCCGCCGCCAGCGTGTGGAAATCGAGGACCGGGTCTACACGATCATCAAGGATACCCGGGAAATCATCGACATTCTTGATCAGTAATTGCCGGAGTGACCGGGCCAGTCAGGCTGGCCCGGTCGTGCTTGCCCGCTAGTCCCTGGGCGGGCGTTCCACCACCTTGCGCTTACCCTTGGCGCAGCGGGACAGCGCCTTCAGGCCCTCGCCCTCGAAGGCATCCACACGGATCACATCGTACAGCGCGGTCAGAGCCTCCAGTAGCTTGTCGCATTCGTCTGCTTTCACCACGCCCTGGGCGCAGGCCCAGTCCACCAGCTCTTTGCGCTGATGACCCATCAGCAGATCGATGCCACCCAGCTCGTCTTCGTCCCGGTTGCGCATGGCCTCGTGCAGCCGGTCGCGCATTTCGTGGGTTTCGTTGGCGAGACGATAAGCATTCAGCACACGGCCCAGTGGATCGTCTGGATCGGTGTTTATGTAGCTGCCACGGCTGATGCGCTGGCGCAGTGGCGTGTCTTTGACGATGCTGTTGGCGACGGCGGTGCCGAGCTTGTCATTCGGACCATTCAGGCCGGTTGCGCCCAATGGGAATACGAGAATGCGCAACGGCCAGCGAAGCGCCACCACCGGGAAGTTGATGATGGCCTCGCGCATGGACGCCTGCAGGTCCCGCAGACAGGTCTGCAGGCTCCACTCCACGAGCGGGCGCTGATCGTCTGGATAGCCCTCTTCATGCCATTGCTTGATCACCGCCGTGGCGTAGTAAAGGTGGGTCAGGCAGTCGGCCATCCGGCCAGACAGACGTTGACGAGCCTTGAGACCGCCACCGACGGTCAGCAGGGTAACGTCAGTCATCAGCGCAAAGGCCGCCGAGAACCGGGCCAGCTGACGGTAGCTCGATTTGATGTTGCCCTGTCTGGGAACCGATTCCAGCCACCCACGGGAGAGTCCGAGCAACAGCGCCCGAAGGGCATTGCGGGTGGTGTGGGCGAGGTGCCGGTAAAAGATGCCGTCGAACTTCCTGGCGGCCTGGTCCTCATCGTCCATGCCCGCGGCTTCGATTTCCTCGACGATGAAGGGGTGGCAGCGAATGGCGCCCTGGCCGAAGATCATCAGGCTGCGGGTGAGAATGTTGGCGCCTTCCACGGTAATACCGATGGGCACGGCCTGATAGGCCCGGGCCAGGAAGTTGCGAGGACCGGTGATCACCCCGCGGCCGGCAACCACGTCCATGGCATGGTTGATGACTTCGCGCATCAGGTCGGTATTGCGGTACTTCAGCACCGCCGAGGGGACCGATGGCCGCACACCCCGGTCCAGCATGCCGGAGGTCAGCAGGCGGGCGGCGTCCATCATGTAGGTGTAGCCGGCAATGGGTTCCAGGGCTTCCTGCACGCCCTCGAACTGGCTGATGGAGCGCCCGAACTGTTCCCGGGTGTAGGCGTAGGAACCCGTCGCCAGGCTCGCCACCTTGCCAGCCCCGGTGCCCAGCGCCGGCAGGGAGATGGAACGGCCGATAGACAGGCATTCCAGCAGCATGGTCCAGCCCTTGCCCAGCATCTCCTGGCCGCCAATGACCTGCTCCATGGGAATGAACACATCGGTGCCCCAGGTAGGCCCGTTCATGAACACGGTGTTCATCGGCAGGTGCCGGGCGCCGGCGTTTGCGCCCTCGGTTTCACGGGGGACCATGACGCAGGTCACGCCAACCTCATCGTCACCACCAAGCAGCTTGTCCGGATCATAGACCTTGATGGCCAGGCCGATGAGGGTGGCCACCGGTGCCAGGGTGATGTAGCGCTTGTTCCAGGTGACCTTCAGGCCCAGCACTTCCTTGCCTTCCCATTCGCCCTTGCAGACGATGCCCTTGTCAGGGATGGCGCCGGCGTCCGAACCGGCGACCGGCGAGGTCAGGGCGAAGCAGGGAATTTCTTCGCCCTTGGCCAGTCGGGGCAAATAATGCTGCTTCTGCGCATCGGTGCCATAGTGCATCAGCAACTCGCCCGGGCCGAGCGAGTTGGGCACCATCACGGTCACTGCCGCCGAGACGCTGCGGGTGGAAATTTTCATCACGATCTCGGAGTGCGCGGTATTGGAGAATCCCAGGCCGCCGTCCTCTTTGGGGATCACCAGTCCGAAGAAGCCCTTCTCACGGATGAATTTCCACACTTTTTCCGGCAGATCGTACTGTTCATGGGTGATTTTCCAGTCATCCAGCATGCCGCAGAGCTTTTCCACCGGACCGTCCAGAAACGCCTGTTCCTCGCTGGTGAGGTGCGCCGGCTGAGCCTCGAGCAGCTTGTTCCATTCGGGCTTGCCGGAGAACAGCTCACCGTCCCAGTCCACCGAGCCGGATTTCAGGGCTTCCGCTTCGGTATCCGAGAGCGTGGGGAGGCGACTGCGCACCCAGCCCAACAGCGGTCGGCTGAGTTTGTTCAGGCGCAGGTCTCCGGGCAGTACCAAGATCAGGGCCAGTGCCAGCAGGGCGCCGCCGAACAGGATGCTGAGGAGATGCCAATCGTCCTGGAACAGGCCCACCACCGTGGCGACGGACATGACGGCGGCGGCGGTGGTACCGCCAATGCCGAGGTAGATCAGTACCAGCGCACTGATCAGAAGCAACAAAACACTCATGGGGAGACCTCCATATCATGAATAAAATCAACCAGATTTGTTCTTAACCATCGGTCAAAGTTCGAGCAGTTGCAAGCTGGTCCCGGAAGTCCGGTAAACATTGGTTTCAGGAATGCCAAGAAATGTAAAAACTGAAGGCGTTTTCAGGATTTCATTGATCCAGAATCCAGTTTTTAGAGAACACCCAGGCTGACGAATAAAATTCTGCTGGGAGTTCCCCCGATGTTTGGCCCGCTGACTGTGACAAAACGACTCGCCCTTGGTTTTGGTCTGATTCTATCGCTGATGATTGTGGTCAGCCTGATTGGCAATGACCGCGTCGGTTTTATCGACCGAACCCTGACATCAGTGGAGGATGGGGCTGCGGTGAAGCAGCGGCATGCCATTAATTTCCGGGGTAGCGTCCATGACCGGGCCATCGCCATTCGTGATGCGGTTCTTGTGGAGACGGACACGGCTCTGGCGCGACACCTCGAAGACATCGAGCGGTTGAAGGCTTTCTATCGGGAAAATGCGGCGGCGATGGCTCGGCTTTTCAGCCAGGACCCGGGCACGACGACAGAGCGCCAGCTTCTGGCAGCCATCGAAGACATAGAGCGCAGGGCTCTTGCACAGACGGAGGAGCTCCTTGACATGCGGATGTCTGGCGACATCGGGGGTTCCCAGAGATTCCTGCTCGACGAAGTCGCTGGCGCCTACACCGAGTGGCTGGCGCGGGTAAACGCGTTTATCGATCACCAGGAAGACGTGATTGCGGCGGATGTGTCCGAGGTGAGGTCCACGGCGAGCAACTTCAACGTGCTGAATCTTGGTGTGACCGGATCGGCAGTGCTGCTGGGGGCTGTCGTCGCCTGGATGATTATTCGCCGCCTCAAACGGACCCTGGGCGCCGAGCCGGAAGAGGTGTCTCTTGCCATTCGCCAGCTTTCGGACGGGGTGCTTGACCAGAATATCCAGACGGAATACCCGGACAGCGTGATGGGGGCCTTACGGGACACTGTGTCCCAACTGGCGGAAATCATTCGTGAGGTGCGTACGGCATCGGAAGCGCTGTCGTCCGCCTCGTCAGAACTCGAATCCACCTCGGATGGCAACAGCCAGCAGATCCGCGTTCAGGCGAACGAAGCGGAGCAGATGGCGACGGCGGTTAACCAGATGGCGGCCACCGTCAACGAGGTCGCGGGTTTCGCATCCAGTGCGGCGTCGGCCACCCGGAAAGCGGACCATGAAGTTGAAAGCGGCAATGCGGTTGTGCAGGACACAGCGGGCTCCATCAGCAACCTTGCGGATACTCTGGAGCGGGCGACCGAGACGGTTCAACGGGTTTCGGCCGACAGCGCCAACATCGAGACGATCATCGAAGTCATCAGCGGCATTGCCGAGCAGACCAATCTGCTGGCATTGAACGCTGCCATTGAAGCGGCCCGGGCCGGAACCCATGGCCGGGGTTTTGCGGTGGTGGCGGATGAGGTCCGTTCGCTGGCTTCGCGAACCCAGGACTCCACCCGGGAAATCCAGGAGATGATCGGTAACCTGCAGACCGGAGCAACCCAGGCTGCCGAGGTGATGGAAGACAGCCGGGAACTGGCAGGGACCACCGTCGACAAGACCCGGCAGGCAGAGGAGGCCCTGGGGCGAATTCGCCAGGAGGTAGGCGCGATCAATGATATGAACGCCCAGATCGCCAGCGCGGCGGAAGAGCAATCCTCTGTCGCCGAAGAGGTCAATCAGAACATCAGCCGGATTCATGATGCGACCATCCAGACCTCGGCCGGCTCGGAACAGGTGGCTGGTTCCAGCCGTGATCTCGCGGTACTGGCCGGACAGCTACGGGCCCGGGTCAGTGTGTTCCGGGTTAAAGACTGAGTCCGATGACCAGGAGCGCCAGGGTGGCCAGCAGCACCGCCACATTGGTGCCCAGAATGACGTTCAGGCGTTCTGGCCGGCCGACAGTCCGGGGCAGCGTTATGCTGATCCAGAGGGCCAGCGGGGCGGGCAGCAGGGCCAGCGCGGTGCCTGTTGGCAGCAGGCCCATAAGCGAGGCGGCCAGCAGTGACAGATAACTGCCGGCAAGCAGGGCTGCGACAAGCCGGGCGGCCACGACCGGCCCCCGGGTAATGACCAGGTGTCGGCGACCGATCATCCGGTCGGCCTCGGCGTCCGGAATCTGGTTGATCAAGAGCAGCTCGCTGGCCATCAGCAGGCTGATCAGCGAGACCACCATCGCCGTGCCGTCGACCCGGGCACCGAGCGCAACCACCGTGCCGATGACCATGACCGGGCCGAAGCCGACTCCGGGCGCCAGCAAGCACAACAGAGGGGACCGGGTAATCCATCGCGTGTAGGTGAGGATCAACAGCACCCCGGTGATGCCGACGACCAACATCGGCATGCCGTTCTGCCAGAGAAAATACACGCCGATGGCCATCACCAGTCCCAAGGTCCCCATGGCGGCCAGCAGCACGCCTTTAGCCGCGGAAGGCACGTCGGGCAGGGCGCCACTGCCACCGGAGAACGGCGTGCGCCGGGTGATCAGGTCGAGACCCGAGACGAAGTCCTGGTGTTCGTTGAACAAATTTACCGCAGCGTGGGCCAGCACCGCCCCGAGAAGCACCAGAATGATATCGAGCAGTTCCGGCTGCGCGCCCTGGTGCCAGGCCGTAGCGATACCGAGGCCGGCGCACAGGGGGGCAAGAATCAGGAAATTTGGACGTGAGGCTCGGACCACCGCCGCGGCTTCGGACATGACAGGCCTTCCCTAGATATAGCCCTCGGCGAACACAAGCCCGAGCACGATGGGCATGACCACCAGGCTGCCCAGGTTGCTGAGCAGCACCAGCGAGGCCACCTTGTGCGGTTCCTGGCGGTATTGTTCCGCGACCATGTAGTTCAGCACGGCCGGTGGCAGGGCGGCAAAGACCCAGAGCGATGCCACCTGCAGCCCCGGCAGGTCGAGAAGCTCTATCATTGGCCAGGCCAGGATCAGCCCGCTGGCCGGGCAGGCGATGGCGCCGAGCATACCCAGTTTCCAGTCGCTGAAGTCGACATCCAGCATCCGCACGCCGAGGGCAAAGAGCATCAGCGGGATGCACACGCCACCCAGCATGTTCAGGGTTTCCAACAGCCACTCTGGCAGGGGAACACCGCCGAGGTTGACCGCCAGGCCGGCGATACTGGCAAAGACGATGGGCAGTTTCAGGCGCTGAACAATGGAAGTGTGTGGGTCCAGCATGTACAGCCCGACGGAGAAATGCAGCAGCATCTCGACAATGAACAGAACCACCGCCGCCGGCAGGGCGGCGTCCCCGAACGCCAGCACCAGCAACGGAATGCCCATGTTGCCGGAGTTGTTGAACATCATCGGCGGCAGGAAGGTTTTCAGATTCAGCTTCAGTACCTTGGCCAACGGGTACAGGACGATGCCGGAGCCCAGCACCACGACCGTTGCGGCAAGGGCAAGGCGCGCATATTCCTGCAGGGGCGCCTGCTGGTCGGCGAGGACTGCAAACACCAGCATGGGCACGAACAGCTCCATGTTGAGAATGTTCAGGCCCTGAATGTCGGGGGTGCGGTAGCGGCCATAGAGAGCCCCACAGCCGGCGATGACAAAGACCGGCAACATCGTGGAAAGAATCTGGGCAATCATTCAAAGCTCCAGGGAGAATGGCAGTGGTCCGAAAGATAAACTGTTAGGTTCGCAAGTATCGGGCTGTCCGGGCAAGCACTAATCGCCGGTGTTCGACCAAAGCAGGAGGTCCGAGCTGCCGGGCGGGCGCTTGCGATGGTCTGACCCTGGCCCCACAATACCGGCAACCGTAGTACGTCATGACCGCCTGTCAGGGAGTTTGTAGTGACCAGTCCGTTCGATCAGCCCGTTGCCCGTGACCACACCTGTTCGGTGAAATTCGATGCCCGCAAGGCGGTGTTTGGCCGCGAGGATGTGATCCCGGTCTGGGTGGCGGACATGGACTTTGCCGCCCCGGAAGCGGTCACCCGCGCCCTGGTTGAACGCGCCAGGCACCCGGTATATGGCTACAGCCTGTTCCCGGACAGCCTCTACCAGTCGATGATCGACTGGTTTCGCACCCGTCATGGCTGGGATATCCAACGTGAGTGGATTCTGATGGCGCCGGGTGTGGTGCCCTCGCTCAATGCCGCTTGCATGGCCTACGCCGAACCGGGTCAGGGCGTCATCATCCAGCCGCCGGTGTATCCGCCGTTTTTCAGCTCGGTGCGCCAGAGCGGTCGAACCGTGATCGAGAATCCACTGGTACTGGAGAAAGGCCCGGATGCCGGCCCGGGGCGTTACCGGATGGACCTGGAGCACCTGGAACAGTGCGCCGCCCGGCCCGACGCCCGCGTGCTGATGCTGTGTTCACCCCACAACCCGGTAGGCCGGATCTGGACCGAAGAGGAGTTACGCGGCGTTCTGGCCATTGCCAGGAAGCACGATCTGGTGGTGTTGTCCGATGAAATCCACTGCGATCTGACCTTCGACGATGGGCCCAGGCATTCGGTGCTGGCAACCCTGGCTGAACCTGACGATGCGCTGGTTACGGCGGTGGCGCCAAGCAAGAGTTTCAACATGCCGGGACTGGGCCTCTCGGCGCTGGTTGTTGCCGACGCCGAGCGTCGCAAGGCCATCAAGGCAGTATTCCAGAGCATGCACATGCCCCAGTGCAACCCGTTCAGTTCGGCGGGCTTTGAGGCAGGCTACCGCGAGGGCGGGCCCTGGCTGGATGAACTGTTGGTCTACTTGCGGAATAACCGGGATTATGTCGAGCGGGAGGTGCGCGAACGGCTGCCAGGCATGCGCGTGTCAGCTCCGGAAGCCACCTATCTGATGTGGCTGGATTGCCGTGACCTAGGTATGACCGATGCTGAACTGAAGCGTTTCTTTGTCCAGGATGCCGGAGTGGGCATGAACCCGGGGCTGTCCTTCGGCAACCCGGGCTCCGGATTCATGCGACTGAACATTGGCTGCCCCCGTGCGGTGCTGGCGGAGGTGCTGGAACGGATTGAAACCGCATTAGACGTCCGCCGCTGAGCTACTGGGTTTCCAGGTCCAGTTTCTTTTTGAGGGAGCAGTGATCCTCCACTTCGCGCCAGCGCGGAGGCTCGTTCATGCCGGGCATGTCGCCGCTGGTCTTTCGGGAAGCTTCCCATACCATGCCGCCGTGAGTGACCAGATTGCCCTCGGTGTATTCCCAGGCGAACCGCCATTGCTCCGGCGTCTGGCATATCGATGGATTGCTGCCGCCGGTGGTCGTTGTGTCACCGGCCTGATCGTTGGAGGTTTCCTCGACCGGGTCCTGTTTCGCCTTCTGCTCGGCGTCACATTCCGGTACCCCATCCAGCTCTTTCCAGTCAAAGCTGATGCCGGGTTCTTTGCCCTCACTGATCTGCCGGGCCTGGAACCACTGACCGTCGTAAAACACCACGGCCCCCGCCCGGTACAAGCTGGCCAATTCCCAGCCCGATTCTTCCGGATCACAGGGCTCGGCCAGGGCCACGTTGGCCAACCCCAGACCAATTATGAGCATCAGGAGGGAGGGGAGCGAGTGCGGAAAGCGCCTGTTAAACATGATGGTCTCCTTGTCTCAGCCCGGTTTGCGATGGATTGATGCTGGTCGGCCGGCCCGGGTTGCCAGTATCAGACCTGCCAGAATAAGCAGTCCGCCGATAACATGGAACAGCCCCAGTACTTCGTTCAGGAAAATACCCGCCAGTACGGACGCAAATACCGGGGTCAGATACATGAAAATCGCCGCTTTCGATGGACCGATGGTATGTACCCCGTGGTTCCAGAAGCCGTAGGCGAGGATCCCAGGAAAGATGGCGAAATAAAGCAGCGGTAACAAGGTCTCGATGGAAAGTTCGAACCCGCCGGAGAAGAACACCAGGTCAGTCAGGTAAAACGGCAGGATCACCAGCGCGCCCAGCAGGATCTGCGTGGTCAGGAAGGTGAGCGCTGGCAGTGGCACAGCCTGCCGACGCAGGAGCACCGAAAACAGACCCCAGCTGCATACCGCTGCCACCATAATCAGGTCGCCCGGTTGGGCCCGAAGCCCGGTCAGTACCGAGATGTCGCCCTGCGCCACCACCGTCAGGATACCCAGTACCGCCAGCGCGATGCCGAGCGCCTGCAGGGGGCGAGTCCGGTCGCCCAGCAGGATCCAGGACATCAGGGCGACAAAGATCGGAATGGTGGCATTGATCAGGGCAATGTTGGTGGCGGTGGTACTGGTGGCCGCGAAGTAGAGCAGGGAGTTGAAGGCACCGACACTGAAGGTGGCGAGCGCCAGCATCGACCCCAGGCGGTCCCGGATGATCTGACGGTGACGCCAGATGCCGGGCAGGCCCAGCGGCAGCAGGATGGTCAGCGCAATCACCCAGCGCCAGAACGACATGGACAGCGGCGGGATACTTTCCACCGTGCCCCGGGCCACCACGGCGTTGCCGGCCCAGAACAGGGGGGTAAGGACCAGCCCGACGTAGGCCAGGCCGGGAATGCGGGATAACAGTCCGGCGTTTTCTGAAGACACTCGCAGTCAATCCTTGGGCGTGGTCAGGAAAAACGCACAGGATACTACTCTCCCGGAACTTCTGCCTCCGTACCAATGTGGTAGGCGGCAAAGCCCGCCATCACTACCTGGTCCACTGCCATCCCAATGATCCGGCCATTGCTGCTGGAGCGGATGGGGTATTGGGCGTTGGTGATCGGATCGGCCACGTACCCGAGAATTTCGCCCTCGGAAACCCGGGCGCCGAGATCGACTTCACTGAACAGGATCCCGCCATGCTGGGCACGGATCCAGTCCGAATCGTAATAGACCGGTTCCGGGTCGCCCCAGACGAACATGCGGGAAATCATGCCCTGGCGCTCCATCAGGCTGGTCAGGCTGTTCACCCCGGCTTCAATCTGGTGTTCCTGGATGCGGTGGGACTCGCCCGCCTCCATGGTGACCGTGGTAATGCCCGCTTCCACCGCCGCGCTACGGAGCATGCCCGGGGAGCCGGAGCTGTGGACCACGGCCATTCGGTCAAAGCCCTGGGTAAAGGTGGCGACGTCCGGATTGTTCATGTCGGCTCGCAGCTGCGGCAGATTGGTGCGCTTTAGCGAGCCGGTATGGATGTCCACCAGCATGCTGCAGCGGCGGATGATGTTCTCGAACAGCGAGTGGGCAATGCGGTCCGCCAGGCTGCCATCGGTGCTGCCCGGGAAATGGCGGTTGAGGTCGCGGCGGTCCGGCAGATACCGGCTGCCCTGCTGGAAACCGGGCAGGTTGACGATCGGAATGCCAACCACTCGGCCGGAAAGTTTCTCCGGATCGAGGTCGTACATGGTGCGCCGGATAATCTCGATACCGTTCAGCTCATCACCGTGGATGGCACCCGTCAGGCATAGCGTCGGGCCGGCGTTAGCGCCGTTTACCACCAGCACCGGGGTGGGCTGGGACAGTCCGGCAATCTGGATGCCGGGTGACCAGGCCAGGCGGGTCGAGGTGCCGGGCAGAATTTCGGTATCCAGAAGCGTAAAGCTCTTGGCCGGCTGCACCGTATCTTCGACCGCCACGGTGCCCTGGATTTCTTCGCCCGGCCGGATCTCGCTGTCCTCCGCCGGCGTGGTCACCACGTCGGTTTTGGGCGCCGGCGTGACCTCTTTCAGATCGATGTTGGGTGCCACTTTTTTGGCGTCTTTGGTTCCAGAAGACTGGACAGATTTTGTCGGCGCCGGTTTGGTGTCACTGGAAACGGCGGTGGATCCGGTCTGGCTGGCATTTCCCTGGCGACGGGGGCTGGACTGTTCCACGTCCTCGACGTTTTCGTCCTCAGCCAGCACCGCAACCCGGGTGTCGGCGTTTTTCCCGGTGCCCTCTGCGGAGCTTTCGGCGACGGCGAGCGCGGGCAGGCCCAGCGCCATCAAACAGGCGAGCAGTCGGAGTGGTGTCAGTGTGTATTGCCAGTGAAACAGCATAGTTCCTCACGGGTCGTCAGAATGCGCTCAAGGATAGAGTGCTCCTGGCGCTCATGAATACAGCTGTGACAAAGGTTTAATGCCACTTTCATGAATTGCCGGTATTTTCTGGTTTTCTGTTCAAAAATTGAGCAGATGCTATTTTGTAGATATGGCCCAGTTATACCGAGCAGAGGGAGTTAACAATATGGATCTTTTGCGTATTCTTATTGCGATTTTGTTACCGCCGTTAGGCGTTTTTTTACAGGAAGGCATCGGCAAGCAATTCTGGATCAATATCCTGCTGACGCTGCTCGGTTATATTCCCGGCATCGTGCATGCGGTTTATATCATCGCGAAGAAGTGAAAAGACCCGGTGTGCGAGCCTTTTGCCTCGATATCAGGTTGTGCGCGTCGCATGCCAGACTTCGTCAGTCTGGCGGGCCCGGCCGTCGGTCTCCAGCTTCAGCAAATGGGCGAGCGCGGAGCGCGCCGCCAGGCCATGAATGGCGGCCGGAACGTCGTCGTAGGCGTGGGTTGTCAGATCCTTCAGCGTGGCCGGTCCGTGCTGTTTCAGCGCCTTGGCCACCTTGTGTTCCCGGGCCAGCCGGTGGGTGATCAGGAAATCAATCACCGCTTCCGGGTAGCCCATCAGAAAACCGTGCGCCGGGGCTATCACCCGGATGGATTCCCCGAGCAGGTCGTAGAGGGCATCCAGGTAGGCTTTCATGTCGCCGTCCGGCGGATTAATCACCACCGTTGACCCCTGCATGATGTGGTCGCCAGAGAACAGCAGGTTGGGACCTTCCAGCAGGTAACAGATGTGATTGGAGGCGTGGCCGGGCGTGTGCAGGGTCTTCAGAAGCCCGGCCTCGGTAACGATCAGGTCGCCGTGTTCAGGCTCGTCATCCGGCGCGAACGTTCGGTCCTGGGAGGGGCCCTCGGGCGCTGGCAGACCGAACACCCGACAACCGGTTCTGGCTTTCAGAGTGGCCGTTGCCGGGGAATGGTCCGGATGGGTGTGGGTCACAACCACCTGGTCTATGACACCGCCGGTCAATTCCAGAATACGCTCGATGTGCACCGCATCGTCCGGACCGGGGTCAAGCACGGTAAAGCGTTCGTGGCCCAGCAGGTAGGTGTTGGTGCCTGGTCCCGTCATCATGCCCGGATTGGGCGCGGTCAGCCGAATCACGCCGGCGGCGATCTCGACAGGCTCGCCCGGGACAATTTCCGCCCGGGTGCTGCCCTCACCCTCGGGATCAAGCCGGGTGGCCTCATCGTAGGCGGGTGCCCCCGGCTCCAGCATGACGGACTGACCTTTTTTCTGCGCCGGCCAGGGCTTGCTTGGGTAGGTCTCGGGCGGATTGGCATGGGCGTAGCGCATCAGCGCCTCGGTGGTCTGAAAATCGCTCAACACCCGTACCGTCCGGAGCGTGGGCAGTCCGAGCAGGCGACGACCACTGCGATGATCTTCCAGGGCCTGTTCGGGACTGATCCAAAGGTGATCAATGGTCTCCGTGCCGTCGTGGCTGGCCAACTGGCCCTCGGGTGCGGCGGCCACGAAGAACCGGGTATCAAAGCGGCGGGGTGGTCCCGGCGGCGTGGTCCAGTGGCTCAGGTACGCCAGCCGATCCAGCGGAATCGCCAGTCCATGCCGCTGGCAGAGGTCGGCAAGACTCAGTTCGCCCCGGAACACCGCATCGCGGTCCCCATGCACGGCATGCTCCCCGCCGATGGGCTGGCCGTTGTCATCAATGGCGACCAGGATGCCGGCTTCCTCGAAACATTCCCGGACAGCCGCGAGCATGTAGTCCGCGCCCCCTTCGTCCAGACTCATGATCTGGCTGATTTCGGTATCCGCAGGCCCCATCGCGTGCGCCCGGGCCATGGATTCCTGCTGATCCACCGCTCCCCCCGGAAACACGAAATAGCCCGGAAGAAAGACCGCATCCCAGGTGCGTTGAAGCAAAAGTACTTCAACCCCGTTTTCCGTATCCCGAGTCAGAACCAGAGTGGCCGCAGGGCGAATATCCATAGTTTTCCCTTAGTAAGCTTGTTGTAGAGCGCCGGGGAGTTTGGCGTGGGGGCTGGGATGGCTATTCCAAAACTGTGCGGAGCCAGGGATGGCGGAGCTCAAGCGTCACAGGGATGTGCTTGAGCGGGTTTTGGAATAGCCATCCCAGTCGCCACTCCCTCAAGGTACGGGCGCTGAGTTATTTAAGAAGCAAGATAACTGAATTCACCGCAAGATGAACAGACCACGCCAAAGGCGTATTATGCGCCCTGCCAAACGAATCCCCAGCCAGACAGGTACCCAACGTGGCCCGCATCAAACTCGCTTTTCCGGATGACGTCTTCTATTTCGAAACCAACATGCCGGTGCGCATCACCGACATCAACGGAGCCAACCACCTGGGCAATGACGCGCTGATTTCCATGTTGTCGGAGGCGCGGGCCCAGTTCCTCGTGAACTACGGCATTCAGGAAGCCGGTCACGACGGCGTGGGCATCATCGTGACCGATCTGGCCACCATGTATCAGTCGGAATCCTTCTTTCCGGAAATGCTCCGCTTTGAAGTCGGACTCATGGATTTCAACAAGTACGGCGGAGACTTCGTGTTCCGGGTCACCAAGGCCGAGAGCGGCCAGCCGGTGGCGCTGGCCAAGTACGGGTTTGTGTTTTTCAACTACCAACGCAAGGAAGTGGCGCCCATGCCGGAGAGCTTCCGCTCACGCTTCGGTTGACGCCGGCGCGGCACGCAGTTTGTTCATACCGGCGCGATAGAAGCTGTAGGCCATGGCGCCGGCGAACAGGTTACCCACCAGGGCGCCGCTCATCAGACCATAGATGCCATTGATCTGGCTGCCGAGCCAGAGCAGCGGCAGAAAGCAGAGGAACAGCCGCAGGGTGGATACCAGCAACGCCCGCATGGCCAGGCCCAGGGCGTTGCACACTGAGACCATCAGCATGCACACCCCCAGACCGCTGTAACTGAGTGGCACCCGCAGCAGATAGCCGGCCAGGATGTCCTGAACCTCGGCATCACGGGTAAACAATTCCGATACCAGCCCCGAGGCGGCCAGCCAGGTCAGACCGATCGCCAGCTGCCAGCCGACCACGAACCGGACTGCGATGCGCACCAGCTTCCGGATCTGCTCGATGTCTCCGGCGCCGAGCAGCCGGCCGACCATCGGTGGCATCGACATGGTCAGCGCCAGCACCACGACGATCGAGAAGAATTCCAGACGCGTCCCGAGGCCCCAGGCGGCCACCGCGGCCGACCCGAAACCGGCGACCATGGCGGTCGCCAGCATGGCCGAAGCCGGCGGCATCAGCTGGCTGACCATGGCGGGCGCCATGATGCCATTGAGCTGTTTCAGTGCAGGGCCGAGGGCAAGCTGGCCCAGATCGAACCGGGCCCAGTGGCGTTTCAGTAGCTTGGGGTAGATCACCAGGCAGCCCAGGGTAAAGGACGTGACCGTCGCCCAGGCGGCGCCTGGCAGGCCCCAGTCGAAGACAAAGATGTACAACGGATCCAGGGCAATGTTGAGCAGGCTGGTGGCGACCATCATGTAGCCCGGCAGTTTGGTGTCGCCGTGGGAGCGGCAGACACTGTAGCCGAAGTAAAGGGTGGCGCCGGTCCAGGCCGCAATCAGCCAGGGCAGCCAGTAGCTCCGGATCATGGGCAGCAGCGAGTCTTCGGCACCTAAGGCGGTCATGATCCGGCTCTGCAGCAACCACAGGCCAAGGCAGAGCAAAAAAACCAGACTGCCGCCCACGGTAATGACCAGTCCGCCCAGGCGGAAGGCGCGGAGTTCGTCGCCCTGGCCCAGGGTGCGGGAGATGATCGCGGTGGTAGCAATGCCCAGGCCTACCTGAAGCCCGATGATGAGTTGTTGCATGGGCAGGGTGAAACCGAGCGCGGCCAGGGGATCCCGGCCCAGTTGGCCGATGAAGGCGCTGTCGGCCAACTGGAAAGTCATCAGCGAGAGCACGCCAAACAGCATGGGCCAGGTCATGGTATAGAGCTGGCGGGATAGGCTGGCGTTCTCGGGTGGAGTGCTCACGGGATGAGGGTGCGGCCTTGGTTTGAAATAGGGGAAGGGATTCTAACAGGTCTGTATCAAGGTGCACGCAGGAGACCTGTGTCGGTCTCCTGCCCCGGGTTATTCGATGGGATCAAAGCGCCTTCAGTGCGGCCTCGTAATCCGGCTCATCCTTGATCTCATCGACCAGTTGGCTGTACATGACCTTGTCATCCTCATCCAGAACAACCACCGCGCGGGCACACAGGCCTGCCAACGGACCGTCCTGGATGGCGACGCCGTAGTCCTGCTGGAAACTGTAGTTGCGGAAGGTCGACAGGGTGATCACGTTCTTCAGGCCTTCGGCGCCACAGAAGCGTGCGGCGGCGAAGGGCAGGTCGGCAGAGACCACCAGTACGACCGTGTTTTCGAGGCTGCCGGCCTTTTCATTGAACTTGCGGGTGGAGGCGGCGCACACACCGGTGTCGATGCTCGGAATGATGTTGAGAATCTTGCGCTTGCCCGCCCATTGGTCAAGCTTGACCTCTTCCAGACCACTGTTGGTGAGGGTGAAGGGCGGCGCGTTATCCCCCGGTTTCGGGAAGCTGCCGCTCAGTTCGATGGGGTTGCCGTCGAGATTTACGTTACTCATGATCTTTCCTTAGTTATCGGGTGCGTGGAATCAGAGTTATTCAATTTACTCTTTGTAGTCCAGTTTGGACTATCTTGCACCCGATCGGTTCTCTGGCCGGCGTTTATTGCGCGGAGGCACTCTGGGGTTCGAAGCCCGGCGCCGGATGGCGCTGGACCAGCAGCAGGTAGCTGGCGAGGGCGGCACAGGCGCAGACGGCAATAACCACGGCCATCACCAGTGAGGTACCGTCGTGCAGGTGCCCCACCAGCATGCCGGCGCCGGCGGCAACGGCCATCTGGGCGAAGCCGAACAGGGCCGATGCCGAGCCCGCCATGCGCGGGAAGTTGGCCATGGCCCCGGCCATGGTCTGGGGCAACACCATGCCGGTGCCAACCATGAACAGGGTTTGCGGCAGGATGACCGCCCAGACGTTGTATATCCCGCCCAGTGCCAGCCCTGCCATCAGGCCGCCGCCGGCCACGGCGATTACCAGCCCCCGTACCAGGATCTGATCCGGAAGCAGTCTGCTGCCCAGGCGAATCGCTGACAGGTTGCCGGTGATGTAGCCGGCCACCATGCAGGCGAAGAACAGCCCAAAGTGTTCGGGTGCCACGCCCAGGAAGTCGATCAGCACGAACGACGAACCCGACAGAAACGCGAACAGGCCCGAGAAAATCAGCGCGTTGGTCAGGGTGTACCCGAGAAAGCTGATGTCGGTGCCAATGCGGCGATAGTTACGCAGCAGGCTGCACAATCTGAGCGGTTGGCGATAGTCCGGACGCATCGGCTCGGGAATCCCGAAGGCGACCACGAGGGCCATGACCAGAGCGTAGCCACCGAGAACCAGGAAAATGGAGGACCAGCCCAGGCTGGCAACCAGGACGCCGCCGATGGTTGGAGCGATGGCCGGTGCCAACGCCATGATGCTGGCGAGGATCGCGAGGATTTTGGCGGCTTCACGGGGGGTGTAAATGTCCCGGATTGCGGCGCGGCCCAGAACCGGGCCGGCCGAACCGCCCAGGGCCTGCAGGAAGCGGCACAGCATCAGGGTTTCGATGCTCGTGGCAAGAGCACAGCCAATGCTGGCGATTGCGAACAGCACGAAGCCGCCGATCATGATCGGCTTGCGGCCAAAGCGGTCGGCCAGGGGGCCACAGATGAGCTGGGCAAGGGCAAAGCCCACCATATAGAGGCTGAGTGTCAGCTGGACCTGATCGGTGCCGGTACCAAAATCACTGCCGATCTGCGGCAGCGCCGGCAGATACATGTCGGTGGCGAGCGGCCCGAGCGCCACGGCGGCGGCGAGCAGAATGGTTGTCCAGGCGCTGGTTAGCGTGAGCATCTTATTTCCTGAGAGTGGAGGAGGCCCGTTGGGATAAATGCCTTCCAAAACCCGCTCCTGGCGGCACATCCCTGTGGCGCTTGAGCTCCGCCATCCTTGGCTCCGCACAGTTTTGGAAGGCATTTATCCCAGCAGGCGTTCAAACTATGGAAAGGAGTCTAGAGGGTCTGACCTCAGAAAATAACGGCCGCAAGGTTCATACAATATATGAACAATATCGATTGATTATGGGTTAAGACCGTTCATGGTCGCCGCCACGGCGTTCACGTGATTCCGCAGCCAGCGGTGGGCGGGGTCATTCTGATTCCGGCGGTGCCATAGCATCAGTAGGGTGAAGGGTTTGAAGTCGAACGGCAGGGGTGTCCAGGCGAATTCCCGGAGTAAGTGCTTGCTCATCAGTTCGGGCGCGGTGGCCAGCATATCGGTGCCACGCAGGAATTCGGGCAGGCCGGAGAAGTTGGAGACGGTTACCAGGTTCCGCCGGGTCAGGCCGCGGGCCGACAGGGAGATTTCCAGGCTGGGTTTTTCGCCGGTGGCGAACAGCAGGGCGATGTGGTCGGCCTTGAGGTAGTCCGCCAGGTCCTTCGGAGCCTCGCGTTGGGTCGGGTCGTAGAACACCACCATGCGATCGGCCATCAGGCCCCGCTGCATGATGTCGGTCGCCTCCGGGGCATGGGGCGACAGGATCAGGTCGCAGACGTCCTTGCGCAGCATGTCGGCATTGGGGATGCCGGACGGAATCACCTGCAGCCGAATACCCGGGGATTCCCGGCGCAGCGCCTTGGCCAGGGGCGGCAGCAGAAGATCCCGCTGATAGTCGTTGGCGGCGATGGTGAAGGTGAACTCGGCGGTTTCCGGCGAAAAGGGCGGGCCGGACGCCAGCGAATGCAGGTCATCCAGGATCTGCCGAATGTGCGGTCCGGCCTGCAGGGCATAGCGGGTGGGGGTGATGCCGCGTCCGGATTTCACGAACAGGGGGTCGCCCAGGGCCTGCCGTAATCGGTCCAGGGTGTGGCTGACCGCGGACTGACTGACCCCCAGTTTGACCGCCGCGCGGGACACGCTGCCCTCGTCGAGCACGGCGATGAAGGTTCCGAGGGCTCGGATGTCCAGATTGAATGTATCGATGGGGTTCATGAATGGCAGTCTACCTCAGAGCCGGGCGCTCCGGAACGGTGCGGGGCAGGTAACCGAAAGATTTGATAGGGTTGAGCCATTGTCCAGGCAAACAGGAGAACGAACACGATGACCATGCGACTGGCGTTCGATGTGTACGGCACCCTGGTGGATCCCATGGGGATGTCGGAATTACTCAGGCAGGATGCCGGTGACCAAGCCGGGGCGGTGGCGGCCCTATGGCGGGAGAAACAGCTGGAGTTCTCGTTCCGAAAGGGCTTGATGAAGGTCTACGAGGATTTTGGTGTGTGCACCCGGCAGGCGCTTCGGTTTGCCATGGCAACCCACAAGTTGCCGTTGTCAGACCAGCGTGAGAACGAGTTGCTGACGGCCTATTTGTCGCTGCCCGCCTTTGACGATTCCCTGCCCGCCCTGAAGGCGCTGAAGGGCAATTATCCTCTGTTTGCCTTCTCCAATGGCACGTATCCGGCGTTGGAGAAAGTGCTGGGGCACAACGGCCTGCTTGACCAGTTCGAGGGGCTGGTGTCGGTGGATGACCTGAAGACGTTCAAACCCGATCCTGCCGTCTATGCCTACGCCCGTCGGGCGACTGGCGCCTGGGACGAACCGTTGTGCCTGGTGTCCAGTAATGCCTGGGATGTGATCGGGGCCCGGGCTGCGGGGTTGCTGGCGGTCTGGGTTCGGCGGGACTCGCAGAAGGTGCTGGAGGACTGGGGGATTGAGCCTTCGGCGGTGATCGGCTCCCTGTCTGAATTGCCAGAGGCCCTTGCGAACCTCTAGCTGGGGCACCCTTCTATTAATCCGACCGCTCGGCCAACCAGTCGGCCAGCTCCAGCCAGCTTTCCTTCGGTGCCTTGCTTCCGGCCAGAATGCCCATGTGACCACCCGGCACCACCCGGAAGGTTTTGTCCCCGGAGCTGACGTGGTCCATCACCCGTTTGGCGGCGCCGGGGGTGACCATGGTGTCTTCGCTGCCGGCGATGGCGAGCAAGTTGGCGTTTACATTCTCGAGCCGGGCGATGTCGTCGCCGATCTGGATGTCGCCTTTGGAAAGCTGGTTGTCGATCCAGACGCGCACCACGGTGTCCTGGATGATGCCGCCGGGGTAGGCAACCATCCGGTCGAGAAACGCCGAGGTGGTGGCGTGGTTGGTGACGAATTCCCGGTCGCCCAGGCGCACCACCAGTTCCCAGTAGCTCATCACGCTGGCGATGGGGTTGGTCAGTTTGAAGCCGATGGTGTTGGCCCATCCGGGGGTGTGGAACCAGTGGGGCTTGAGATCGTGGATCCGGAACCCAGTGCGGTTGCGGACGAAGTCGGCGACGTCGGCCATGCGCTGGTTCAGCAGCCCGAGGATGCCGGAGGCGTGGCTGTCGATGGGCGAGCCCAGGACGATGGCGTTACGGACGTGCTGGTCGTTGCTCAGGGCCGAGTAGAACAGGGTGAACATGCCACCCAGGCTCCAGCCATGCAGGGACAGTTCCTGTTCGCCACTGTGCTCACGAACCCGGTTCAGATAGGCCGGCAAAAACTCGGCGACGTAGGTGTGAAGGTTGTAGTGGCTGTGGGCCCGGGTCGGTACGCCCCAGTCGATGAGGTAGACCTCGAAGCCTTTGGCACGCAGGAAGCGAACCAGGCTGCGCTGGGGGAACAGGTCGTAGATGAGCATGTTCACGGCCAGCGGCGGAATGATGACGACGGGCGTGCGGTGGTTCTGGCGTTCGACCGGAATCACGGTGTCGTCCAGTTCGATGAAATCCTCGGCCAGCGGCGGGTAATAGCGCAGGCTGACCAGGCCGTCGCTGTGGAGGGTTTCAAACGGGGTCTGTCCGGCCTGAACGAGACTGGCCGCGCGAAAGACCCGGTCGAAAGCGTTGCCGGCGTAAAGCGCGGTCTGCCGGGTCAGGCCCGATGCCCGGTCGGCGACGGATTTGAGTAGGTTAGGCATTGGCATGTCCATAGATTGCGGGCCCGGCATTGTTGACGAACGGGAAGTTGGGGCAACAATAAGCCATGGGGCGGAATCCGGCTATGGCAGATCCGTCCAACCGGGTTGGCAAAGTGGTCACTTTCGGCCACTGCCCAAGAGGTTCGGTGGTTGTTATCATTGCCACCCATTTCGGCAAAACAACCACAACAGGAATCGTATGCTCAGTTTCCTTCCCGCTCCCGTTATTGGTGTCCTCAATTCCATCCTGCTCGGCATCAACACCCTGTTCTGGTGCATTCTGCTGTACATCCCGGCGATCCTTAAACTGATTGTCCCGATCAAGGGTTTTCGGGTGCTCTGCACCCGGGTGATCATTGCCATTGCCGAGGCCTGGGTGGCCTGTAATGTCGGTTGGATGAAACTGACTCACGGCACCGAATGGGATGTGAAAGGCGCCGAGCACCTGAAGCGGGAAAGCTGGTATCTGGTGCTCAGTAACCACCAGAGCTGGGTGGATATTCTGGCAATGCAACGGGTGTTTAACCGCCGGGCACCGTTTCTGAAGTTTTTCCTGAAACAGCAGCTGATCTGGGTACCGGTGATCGGCCTGGCCTGGTGGGGGCTGGATTTCCCCTTCATGAAACGCTACACCCGCGAGTATCTGATCAAGCATCCGGAAAAGCGTGGCGAGGACCTCAAGGCCACCCGCATTGCCTGCGAGAAATTCCGTTATACGCCGGTCAGCGTCATGAACTTCGTCGAAGGCACCCGGTTCACCCAGGCCAAGCACGACAAGCAGAAATCTCCCTACACCCACCTGCTCACGCCGAAGGCCGGTGGTGTGGCGTTTGTGCTGGATGCCATGGGCGATTCCATCCAGACCCTGGTGGATGTCACCATCGCCTACCCCGGCGGTGCGCCGACGTTCTGGGACTTCATCTGCGGCCGTGTGCAGGAGATCAAGATGGAGATCCACACCGTAGAGATCCCCGAGCACCTCAAGGGGCGGGACTATTCAACGGACGCGGAACACCGCAAGAATGTGAAAGACTGGCTGGCCGCTCAGTGGCGGGCCAAGGACGAACGCCTGCAGCGGATGTTGGGCTGACAGCACCGGAAAGAGGGCTTATTCCTTGCTGTCCTCGTCCTCCTCCACTTCATCCGGGTGTTCGCGCTTGTAGCGCTCCCACTCTTCCCAGTCATGGGGCGTGCCGGCGTGGGGCCGGCGCAGGTGCCTGGCATGCTCCATGGCATTGTGCCGAAGGCTGTGGTCCCGTTCCTCGTCGTCCTTGTCGAAACCGTACTTCTTCAGAAATTCGTTAGGCGTGATGGGCATGGCGCACCTCCCTCAAAGGATGTTCTTCTCTGATTACGATGCGCCTGCCCTGACGGTTTTTCAACCGGCGCTGGCCGGCTTGCCGGTGGCCGGGATTTCCTCCGCCTCCACCAGCTTGAAGTTGATCTGGCGGCGTTCCTCGTCGACCCCGGCAAAACTGACTTTCACCGGCTGCTCGATCTGGAAAATCCGACCGTTCTTGTTGTGAATCAGGCGCAGGGTCACCGGATCAAAGCCGTATTTGCCGTCCAGATCCTTGCAGCTGACAAAGCCTTCCAGACCGTTGGTGTCCAGGCGGACGAAGAAGCCGGCCGGCACCGTGCGGCTGATGACGCCAGTCATGACGTCGTCGCCCAGGGTCTTGGCAAAGTCGCTTTTCAGCCAGGCTTCCAGGCTGTTGGCCGCCTGGCGAGCCCGGATCTGGGCCTGCTGCAGGCGCTCCAGCTGTTCCTCAGTGAGGGCGTTCATCGGGGTATCCCAGAGCGCGGCTTTGATCAGGCGGTGCACATAGAAATCGGAGAACTTCCGCAGTGGTGACGTGAAGGTGGTGTAGGCGTCCAGTCCCATGCCCTGGTGGGGCGCGGCCTTGAAGCCCAGTTCCGCACGGGCCAGCTGGCGGGAGATGATCGCCTTGACCGGCACCTCGGCGTCGAGCTCTTCCGTGTGTTTCATCAGCTCGCGGAAGCCGTGCGCGCTGTTGGCGTCGACCTCGGACAGGTGCGGGGCGTGGCTTTCCAGCAGCGCACGGATGTTGTCGATGCGGTCGTCCCGCAGCCCCGGATGCTGGATGAACAGGCCCGAGGCCTGGCGAGCCAGGAAATCCGCCGCGCAGCGGTTGGCGGCCACCATGCATTCCTCGACCAGGCGATGGGCCTCGTTCTGGACCGAGGGTTCGATCAGGCGGATGCGCTTGTTTTCATCCAGACGGAGCCGGAACTCGGGCCGGTCCCCACTGAGCAGGGCATGCTCGCTGCGCCACTTGCGCAGAGCGATCGCCACCTGATGCAGCTGATCCAGGCTGTTGGCCACGGCGTCGGGCAGTGCCTTGATGTCGTCGTCTTCACGGCCTTCGATCAGGTTGGCCACCAGCTCGTAGCTGAGCTTGCGCTGGGACCGGATGACCGCCTGGTGGAAGCTGTAGTCCCCCAGGCTGCCGTCGTTGTTGACCTGCAGGTCACACACCAGCGCCAGCCGGTTGACGTCGGGCATCAGTGAGCACAGGCGAGTGCTCAGGCTGTCCGGGAGCATGGGCAGTGGTTCGCCCGGAAAGTAGATCGCCGTGGCACGATTGAAGGCTTCCTGTTCGGCCGGGCTTCCGGGTTCGATCAGTGAGGTCGGGTCGGCAATGGCGATCGACAGGGTCCAGCCGGTGGCGTTCGGCTCAGCCAGCAGCGCATCGTCCATGTCCTGGGTGCCCGGGCTGTCGATGGTCACATAGGGCTGCGCGGTGCGATCCTGCCGCTCGGTTTCCCGCGCTTCAATCGCTTGCTCATCCAGGCTGTCGGCCTGGGCCTGGACCGGTTCCGGCCAGGTGTCCGTCAGATCGAAGGTTGCCAGGGTGAGCGAGCGTTCAATGCCCGGTTCACCGGCCTTGCCGATCACCCTCAGTATCCGGGCCTGGCCCTTGCCGTCCTTGATCGGATGCTTGTGGATCTCGCAATAGATGTAATCGTCGGGCTGGGCGTTCATGCGCTCTTTCGGCGGAATGAAAATCCAGCGGTTGATGCCCGGTGTTTCCGGCACCACGAAATGGCCCTTGCCCTTGACCAGGTATCGGCCGACAAAGGTGGTCAGCCGGGTTTCCAGCAGTTCGTCCACGACACCCTGGGTCTTGCCCTTGTCCACTTCCTGTTCGGTCACGTTCACCCGGTCGCCGGGCAGGACTTTTTGCATCTCCTCGGGCGGCAGGAACACGTCCCGTCCCTCATCCAGGGCGACGAACCCGAATCGGCCGTTCGTGGCCTTGACGGTGCCGGGATAGACCACCTTGTTTTCTTCGATGTCGGATTTCAGCTGGCGCAACTGGCTGAGAGCGTCGGCATTGAGCATGAATGAACCTGGCTGGGAATAATGAATGTTGGGGCGGAGTATAACGGTTATGGGGCCATGCGTCAGATAGCGGACTTCCCAAACTAGATTTCGGTCCAGAAACGCTGGAGATTGGCCAGCGACTTGGTGAGCAGGTCGAACTCGGCGGTCTTGCCTTCCCGCTCAAACAGCTGCCGGCGCGCGGTGTCGAGATCGAACAGCACCTCCCGCTGGGCCGGGTCCCGGATGGTGCTCTGGATCCAGCCGATGGCCACCCTGCGCTGGCCGCGGGTGACCGGTTCCACCCGATGCAGGGTGGAGGAGGGATAGATCACCACGGAGCCGGCGGGGAGTTTGTAGGACTGTTCCCCGGCGGTGGTGTCGGTGACCAGCTCGCCGCCGTCGTAGCTGTCCGGATCGTCCAGGAACAGGGTAAAGGAGATGTCGGTCCGCAGCCGGCCTGGCCCGCGGCCCATCACCGGGTCATCCACGTGGTTGCCATAGGTCATGCCGTCCCGGTACCGGCTGAACAGGATGGGGGTCATCTTCGCCGGCCGAACCGCCATCTGGAAAACCGGATGCCCGGTGAGGGCCTTTTCCACTTCCGCCCGCAAGGCCTGGGCGGTCTCGTCGGCCACCTGCATCTGTTCGTTGTTCTTGACCAGACGGGCATGCCAGCCTGCGGTCTTACGGCCGTCCTCAAAACGGCCGTTGTCCAGCGCCGAGCGCACGCGCTCAAGTTGTTCGGCGGCCAGAACCTCACCAATACACAGAATCATGCAGTCTCCAATTGTTAATACGAATAATTTGCAATCAACGCCCTGATTGAATCATCATGCACCACCATGAATGAACCATCAATCTTCCCGCTGTCCGTGCGTTTCCGGCGGCGGTCTTATTGAGGAGACCCGAATGCAAAACCAGAAACTCAAACTGTGGACCGGAATCGGTATGGCAACCCTGCTGGCCAGTTCCGGTGCCGTCGCTGATGATCACAACAAAGACCATCACGACGAGATGATGACATCCGGCGCCCACGGCGGCGAGGGTGGTGAACACCACGGCGGCGAAGGCGGTGAGCATCATGGCGGTGAAGCCGGCAAGCACCACGGTGGTGAGGGCGGCGAACATCACGGTGGCGAAGGTGGTGAAGGCCACGGTGGAGAAGGCGGCGAACATCATGGCGGCGAGGCCGGTGAGCATCACGGCGGTGAAGGTGGTGAAGGCCACGGTGGAGAAGGTGGCGAAAGCCATGGCGGCGAAGCCGGTGCTGCGTTCAGTTACTTTGCTGCCGGTGGTGAAGGTGGCGAAGGCGGAGAAGGAGGAGAAGGCGGCGAAGGTGGCGAAAGCGGCAGTGCCGTGTCCGCCGTTGACTCCGATGGGGCCTACGTTGCCATGCTCCAGATGATGCAGGGCCACATGCTGGCCGCGCGCGAGCTGATCAAATCCGGTGAAGCGTCCGAGGGTCGGCCGCACCTGACCCACCCCTGGGTTGAGGTCTACCCGATGGCCGAAGAAGGCCTGAAGCACCGCGGTCAGAACGATCTGGGTGAGCGCCTGGAAACGCTGGCTGAAAAAGCCGGAAGCGTTGAAAACTGGGGCGACATCAACAAGGAATTCCAGGCCGCCTGGGTTGCGACCGAGCAGGCCGTGAGCGCCGCCGACGGCAACAAGGGCCTGAGCGCAGCGAACGTCTCCAAGGTCGTCCTGTCACTGACCAAGCAGGCGGCACTGGAGTATGAAGAAGCGCTGGATGGCGATCGCTTTGTGGCGGTTCACGAATACCAGGACGGCCGGGGCTTTGTGCTGGCGGCCCGTGAGTACCTGGATAGCCACCAGAAAGAGCTCAAGAAGCAGAACAAGGAAGCCTGGCGTGATGCCAACAAGGCGCTGGACGAGCTCCAGACTGCCTGGCCGACCGCCGTTCCGCCGGAAAAACCGGCCGTTCCGGCCTCCAACCTCTACGCCGCCCAGGCCCGCCTGGAACTGGCGCTGGCGCCTTACCTCTACTGATAGAGGCCTATCACCGGGGCCAGTCCATTGGCCCCGGTTTTCCTTCCCTTAGTTGTATTCCGAGAACACCCGGGTCTGGCCCTTGTCGTTGAACATCAGGACCTGGTAGTGATCCTTGCGGTCCCCCATCTCCATGCCGGGAGAGCCCACCGGCATGCCCGGTACGCTCAGGCCCTTGGCTTGCGGTGCCTCGGCAATCAGGCGATGGATGTCGTCCGCCGGCACGTGCCCCTCGATGACGTAGTCACCGATAAACGCGGTGTGGCAGCTGGCCAGGGCCGGCGTCAGTCCGGCGTCGATCTTGACCGGGTTCAGGTTCTGGGTCTCCGTAACCTCCACCTCAAAGCCGTTCGCTTCCAGGTGCTTGACCCAATCGGTGCAGCAGCCACAGGTGGGCGACTTGTACACGTGAATGTTCTGGGCGGCGCCGGCGGCCAGCAGCGGTGTACTGAAGCCCAGTGCGGCCGTCAGGGCAAATCCAAGAGCCTGTTTCTTCATTACTACATCCTCGCTCAGATAATGGCTAGTGGTGGTTGTGGTCGTGTCCGGACGCGTCGCCGGTTGAGGGAGACAGCCAGAACCACCATACGATGGCGGCCATGAGCGCCACACCTCCAGCGTTGACCAATAGAGTAGTCATCAGTTCCGCACCTCTTGTTGATCGTGATCAGTCTTCGGTGCTTCCCGCCGGGCATCCTGTCCGGTCTTGAACCAACGCAAACGGTTGGCGTTGGTGACCACGGTGACCGACGACAGCGACATGGCCGCGCCCGCCAGGATCGGGCTCATCAGAATGCCCCAGACCGGGTACAGCAGCCCCGCGGCAATCGGAATACCGAGACTGTTGTAGATAAAGGCACCGAACAGGTTCTGATGAATGTTCTTTACGGTCGCCCGGGAGATCTGGATGGCGTCCGGCACGCCATGCAGGGAGCCCCGCATGAGGGTAATGGACGCACTTTCGATGGCCACGTCCGTGCCGGTGCCGATGGCAAATCCGACGTCGGCGGCGGCCAGGGCCGGGGCATCGTTGATGCCGTCACCCACCATGGCCACGGTGTAGCCCTTGCCGCGCATGGCGCTGACCACCTCGGCCTTGTCTTCCGGCAGGACCTCGGCGCGGTAGTCGTCAATGCCGGCCCGGGCGGCAATCGCCTTGGCGGTGGCATCGATGTCACCGGTGACCATCATGACCTTGATACCGGCCTCGTGCAGGCGCGCAATCGCCGCCTCGGAGTCGGGCTTGATGGCATCGGCCACGCCGATAACCCCCAGCACCGAGTCGCCCAGGGCAACGAACAGCGGGGTGCCGGCCTGATCGGTGATGTCCCGGGCGACGTCGTCCAGCCCCGACACTTCCAGGCCTTCGTTTTCCAGCCAGCGGCGGTTGCCCAGGCGAACGGGCTGGCCGTTGTAATCGCCCCGCACGCCCTTGCCGTTGAGGGCCTCGAAGTTACTAACGGATTCAAGGGTCACGCCATCGTCCTTGGCGCGCGCCACCACCGCTTCGGCCAACGGATGCTCGGAGTGCTGCTCGAGCCCGGCGGCAATGGCCAACAGCTTCTGTTCATCGCCATCGGTGGCGTGCATCCGGGTGACCGCCGGGTGGCCCTCGGTGATGGTGCCGGTCTTATCCAGGATCACCAGATCCAGCTTGCCGGCGGTCTGCAACGCATCGCCCTGGCGAATCAGAGCGCCGTATTCCGCGGCCTTGCCAACGCCCACCATCACCGACATCGGCGTCGCCAGGCCCAGGGCACAGGGGCAGGCGATGATCAGCACCGTGGTGGCTGCCACCATCATATGGACCACAGCCGGCTCCGGGCCTACGTTGTACCAGACCAGGGCCGCCACCACGGCAATCAGCATCACCGTGGGTACGAACACCGAGGAAATCTTATCGGCCAGCCGGCCAATGGCGGGCTTGGAGCCCTGGGCCTTCTTCACCAGCTGGATGATCTGGGCCAGCGCGGTTTCACTGCCGACCCGTGTGGCCGTGTAGATGATGGAACCGTGGGTATTCAGGGTGCCGGCGGAGACCTCATCGCCTTCGCCCTTGCTCACCGGCATGGGTTCACCGGTGAGCATGCTTTCGTCGATGCGGGTGGAACCCTCGGCAATCTCGCCATCCACCGGCAGCTTCTCGCCGGGGCGCACCCGGATCCGGTCGCCCTTGCGGACCTCTTCCACCGGAATATCTCGTTCCTCGCCATCGCGAATCACCCGGGCCGTCTTGGCGCGCAGGTCCAGCAGCCGCCGCACCGCTTCCGAAGTCTTGCCCTTGGCACGCAGCTCCAGGGCCTGCCCCAGGTTGATCAGGCCGATGATCATGGCGGACGCCTCGAAGTAGACGTGCCGGGCCATTTCGGGGAGCGCGCCCGGTATGCTGGCCACCACGATGGAATACAGCCAGGCGGTACCGGTACCCAGCGCGATCAGGGTGTCCATGTTGGCGTTGTGGTGCCGGAAGGCTTTCCAGGCGCCGGTGTAGAAATGACCGCCGGTGGCCGCCATCACCACCAGGGTAATCGCACCCAGTACCAGCCAGATCCCCTGGTTGGCTTCGGTCACCATCATGGTGCCGAAACCCATGCCCCAGACCATCAGGCCCAGACCCAGGGACAGGCTCACCGCCATCTTGATCAACAGGCTGCGGTAGGTCTTCTTATCCTGCGCCTGCTTGCGCTCGTCGGCCTCGTCTTCGTTCTCGATCACGCTGGCACCGTAGCCGGCGCTTTCGACCGCCTTAACCAGCGCTTTCGGATCGGCCTGGCCGGTGGCGGTGGCCGTGTTGTCGGCCAGGTTCATGTGGGCATGGGTGATACCCGGCACCGATTTCAGCGCCTTCTCAATGGTGTTCACACACGAGGCGCAGGTGGCGCCAGACACCGACAGGGCAATCTGACCGGCCCCATCGTTCGCCGCATCCGCGCTTTCGTGGGCGTGATCACCCTGGTTGGCCGCTTCCTCCGGGGCCTCCGGTTCCGGCGCCGGCTTTTGTTCCACGCTGCAGCAGCTGGATTCGGTCTTCCCGGAAACCGGCTCGGCCGGATAACCCGCCTCGGTCACCCGGCGGGCCGCGTCGTCCAGATCGATGTCGTCTGGCAGCGCGACGGTCTGTTCCTCCAGATTCACCTCCACCAGGTCCGGATTTCCGGTCAGTGGTTCCAGGGCGGCCCGAATCTTCTTGGCGCAGCCCTGGCACGAGGCGCCGGAAATGGACAGGGCGGTTTTCAATGCCGTTGTCTCAGTCATCGGTCTTCACTCCTCATGTCCGTTCACGGTCGACCCATCGTCCCAATGTTCAATCAGGCGGCAGATGGTGTGGCCGTCCGGGGTGCCATCGGGCATATCCCGCCAGGCCGAAAGCGCGCCTTTCATGCGCTCGCGCAGTTGCTGGAGTTCGGTGATCTCCCGCTCAACCTCGGCCAGTCGCTGCTCAAACACCTCGCGCACCATCGGGCAGGGCGAGTGGTGATCGTCGGCCTGATCGAGAATGGCCCGGATCTCCGGCAACGAAAAACCCAGCTGCCGGGCCTTGCGGGCAAAGCGCAGCCGGCGCAGGTCGTCGGTGCCGTACTGCTGGTAATTGTTCTCCGGATTACGGCTGGGGTTCAGCAGCCCTTCCCGGGTATAGAAACGCACGGTGTCTGGATTGACCGCCGCCGCTTCCGCTAACTGTTTGACTCTCATGGCTCATACCCCTGATTCAAGGTTGAACGGGTGTTTGGATACGCCAAACACGGACTGCTTCTGATGTATTACTGAGGATAGCGTAAAACCTGTGAGCAACTCATAGGTCAAAGGTTTTTTTGGGGATAAAAGCTGACCAGAGGCAAGGACGCGGGAGTAAAACATGGAAATCAAATGATTGGATGGCGGAGAGTGGTGGGCTGGGCTAAGCTGTTGTTTTATCGATTTGTTGGTGGTGAGTGGTGAGAGCGATTGGCCGTATTAACGAAGTAGTCAATTTTTTGCCAGAAAGTTGCGTGCCGCCTAATACCACCTGTTAGGCAAAAAGTAGAAAGAAGGTTTGGGTGAAATGTTTGAGGAAAAAGCGATAATTTTGCTGGGAGCAATGTTTTCGGCATTGATCGCTGGCTATTTTGCGTTCACCAACTTAGTGGCCTCTAAAGAAAACAAAATATCTGAGTTCAGGCAGGACTGGATAAACTTGCTCAGAGATTCGATTTCCTGTTATATCTCATCGCTTAGCTACCTATCCACGTTATATATTCACTATGCATCCCGTCCAGAAGAAAAACGAGACAAGTTCGAAATGGCTAGGGATGTGGAAAAAATATACGCAAAGGTCAATGAGTTATACAATGACATAATTTTTCGCATTAACGACATAGAGAAACGAAAGAAAGGCAAGGAGCTAAACGATGCCTTTCTATCTGCTCTTTACAAGACCCGGGAGCATTACCATAAAAATGAACTGGCTGAGGCGAGATCTGCTTGTGAGCCACTACGAGAGACTAGCAAGCCACTTCTAAAACATCAGTGGAAGCGAGTAAAAGCAGGTGAATGGAATTACAGAGTATCTAAATATCTAGCAGTGCTGGTTTTGATATCTGGCCTTGTGGCGGCGCTATTCAATGCTAATTACATATTGAGCAAGGGCGACGACATCACGGTAAGCCAAGAATCGCCCAATAAGTACAGTGACGCCTACCACACTGAGGTTTCGCCTACATTTCGCAGCCCCCCCAGGCTGATAGCGCTAGACACTTATTGATATGGAATTTCCAAAATTTAAGCCAACGGATTTTACGGAGCGTGCCGGTGTATTTGCGATCGCTGCTCAAGTAACAGCGCTCGGTTTGATCTTTCGAGAAACCCCAAACTCTGATGTTGGTATTGATGCGCAGATCGAACTTGTCTCGGGAGACCGCGCTTTGGGTAGCTTAATCGCGGTGCAAGCCAAGTCCGGGAAGTCATACCTGAATGACAAAGGCGATCACTTTGCCTTTTACCCGAAGGAGTCGCATAAGAATTATTGGGAAACTTTTCCGTTGCCGGTTGTGGTTATGTTGCACGATCCGGAGTCGGATATGGTCTATTTCTCTGATGCACGTTACTACTTATCAATTCCGGAACGGGAGCGCACTTACAATTACGTTCCAGTTTTTAAGCGAAATAATCTTAAAAATGCTTCGAAAGAGGACCTGTTTCAGCTTCCTTCTGTAGATCCGGGTGCATTCCTTGAAATGCCTGAATTGCTTAAGGAAATGGTGGAAACAGTTTTCTCCGATGCATCGTTTCCAGTGAGCTTCTTTGAAATATTTGTTCATTCGTTGACCAATTTGTGCCGCCATTCATTCTTTGACATGCAGATTCCGATTGATCTGGCCGAATACAATTTAGCGGCTGCACACTCGTCGTTTGGAGTGGGGGTAGGGTTTGAAACGCACGAGTTTTTGAATCGCTATGTTCGCTTTTTAATAGCGCAGAATTTGGTTCAAGTGGATTATTCTGACTACCTCATAGATTGGAACGAAAGGCAGATGTTGCCTTCGTTCCTAGCTCCGTTAACAGCAAGAGGGCGTGAGTTAATCAGCCACATCCGGGAAGTTGAAGGGGAGCTGTTCGAGCCAGATGAGTATCGGATGAGTGTAGCGTGCGAGCGGTTTGTCCGAATGTTTTACGCACCCTCTGATGAGCAACGTTTCGCGAAAATTGCATTGTTCAGTCAAAGGTACGGTTCAGCCGATGCCTAACAAGTGCAGGCACGGCGACACACACTACATTGCGCCTACGGCTCCATTTCGTGGGCGCGAATGCTGCAAGCGGTAGCAGGCAAGGATAGATTGTGAGTAATTCAAACCATTTTTCGGATAGGCTTAGAGAGCCGCTAAACGAGACAACAAGAAAAGTCCGAAGGAATTTGATGGCGGCATCTGTCGTAGGTGTGGTTTTTACTAAAGTTGGCCTCGTACCTTCAAAAATATCAGCTTTCGGTGTTGAGTTTACGTCGGCAAATCAGCAGGCCCTAATGACCTTATTGGCAGCGGCAATTGCTTACTTTGCAATTAGTTTTATCGTTTATGTGTACTCTGAACTTACCGCTTGGCAAGTTGTTCTCGCATCCAAGGAGCTAGAGGAACTAAAGCAGGCGGAGAAAAATAATGAAATTAAAATATTTGGCACCATAGGCGCAAACAAATATGAAGGGCATTTGAAGTTTCTAAACTTCAAAACTAAGCCAACATTTTTCATTCGGCTAGTAGTTGAGCTGGTCATACCAATAGTTTTTGCCGTTTATTCTGGCATTGCTTTATTGTCAGCAGAGCCAGAATTATCAATAGAGTTTGAAACTTCGGTGCAACAGCCTGCTAACAAGTCAAGCCAGCAGGACGCCAGCAAAGCTGGCGCCTTTGTTTGAGGCGTTAGGCATTTATGAGACTAGATCAAGCATCAGCCCAAAAGTATAGAGAAAGCCCCATCACCGATATTTCGTCGGGGATTATATACTATGTGCACACGGGTCGAAACGCATGGCACAGTACCTGGATCACGCGTTATTCCAACGGATGTATGCACACGACTATGGAGTCAGCGACAGATTACGCGGAAGGGATGAGGACTAAAGGCACTGTCTTCTATATCAAACAACTGCCATGTCTAGTGTTCCGGACTAAGAATTGGTCGTTATTGGTGACTGAGATTAATTCCCGGAATCCGCTGGCGGGTTACTCGCCTGATGCTACCTTGAAAGAGGCTCCCTCTGGTGCTACCAAGATAAATGGCGCAATAGACAACTATATGGCCATCGGTGCGCCACTTAACGGTGTAGCTCTCTCGTTCATGTCGGATAGCCGGTTTTGGAACGTAAGGCCGTCACCTAAGAACTCCGTTATTTTACTTTCATGTTTTGATTCTGGCTTACAAGTTGAAGCGCTGCCCTCAGGAGGCTTGAAGGCCTTCAAGTCAATTTCAAATGGCGGAAATTATTACTTGGGCTGGGCCAAGAAAGAGTCTGACGTTAAAAGTGTGGGCGTTTTAAACTTGGCAAAAAAAGTAAAGCCTCACAAATAGTTGCAGTACGTTCCGGGCCGAACGGCCCTCCACCGGGCGCCCTTTTTCCCTCCCTTCGCTACGAAAGGGCCGCTGAACAAAAGCGTTAAGCTCGCCTCTGTTCTCACCACTCCCTAAGCCAGTCGACCCGAGTATTTTCATCGCGTATACTCTTCACCCCAAGGGTGAACGATTCTCCTCCGAATTTGTCTACACTTAGGGTACACCGATTTTGAAAGTCGAGTTTCGCAAGAAAAAGCTAGAAAAGTGCTTTAAGCAGCAGAAACACGCAGTTAAAGAATTCGGCGATCAGGTCGCTCGAAAATACATCCAGCGTATCGAAATCATCAAATCGGTGGCGAACCTTGATGATCTTATGGGGTTGCCAGGCCTGAGGTGCCACCCCCTTAAGGGAAAGCGCCAGGGTCAATACGCGGTCAAGCTCACGGGATTTTACAGGTTGATATTCACTGTTGATGGCGACTGCTTGAACATTGCGATGATTGAAGAAGTGAGTAAGCACTATGATGACTGAACAAGCACATATGTCAGATTTAGCTATACCACCGGGAGAGTATCTGGAGGAAGTGCTTGAAGAGATGGGCGTCAGTCAGGCGGAATTAGCCCGTCGAATGGGGCGTCCCCCTCAAGCTATCAACGAGATATTGAAAGGTGAAAAAGCGATTACACCAGAGACCGCACTACAGCTAGAGCAAGTAGTAGGTGTGCCCGCGTATTTCTGGAGCAACTTGGAAGCCAGTTATCGATTGGTTCTTGCTAAAAAAGTAGACGAACAAAAGGCTGAAGGTGAGGTGGAGGTTGCTTCGTCCTATCCATATTTGGAGCTCTCCAAGTTGGGCTTAGTTGAGAAAACCAGAAATACAATCTGTAAGGTCAAAGAGCTCAGAAGATTTTTTGGTGTTTCTTCGCTTTTTAATATAGGTGAAGTAAAAGAGTATTCACCCGCATTTAGGCAGGTTGAAAAGGACAGCATGTCTCATGAAGCCCTTGCTGCGTGGTTGAGAGCTGGCCACATTGTGGCATCCGGTAAAAATACAAAAGACTTTAATGCCGAGAGACTAAATGACTGCTTATCTGATATCAAAAGTCTTACCTTTGAGACTGACCCCAATATCCTAATTGAAAATCTTGGGAAGCTATTGGCAAGTTGTGGTGTTGCTTTAGTCTTGATCCCTCATTTTCCTAAGACCTACACAACGGGTGCAACCTTTTGGGTAGATAAAAAGAAAGCAGTAATAATGATGTCTCTTAGGGGTAGTTGGTCCGACATTTTCTGGTTCAGTTTAATGCATGAAATAGGGCATATTTTGTTGCACGATAAAAGAGCAACATTTCTAGAAAATGGCCAAAGCGACCCGCAATATCTTAAACAAGAGAAAGAGGCGGATCTTTTTGCTCAAAAGACATTAATTCCTGCAAAGGAGTACAATGAGTTTTTGAGCAAACATGATTTTTCTGCGAGTTCTATTGAGAGCTTTTCAAAAAAAATTGGGATTTTTCCTGGAGTCGTGACTGGTCGCTTACAGTTTGATGGTTTGCTGCCTCACACAGTGCATCACCACAGAATTAGGTTTAAGTGGAAGAAAGCTTAACAAATGGCTCAAGCCGACCGGTTTGCGCTGGCGCTCCAACCGGCGGTTTAGCCTGGCGTTCTTCGAGGACATGTTAGAAGGCTGCTGACTCTACAGCGCCTCAACCCCGCTTTTGTCATGCAGCGCCAAGGAGGTATTGGATAACGGAGCGCAGCTGGAGAGCTGAGCTTCTGCTAGTCTATTGCCAAGCGCACTGGCCCGGCAGACCCGTTCTGAGGCAACACCATGACCAACCCTAGCACCCCCGTTTTCTGGCGCGATGCCCGCATGCCCCATGTGGAATTGCGCAAAGTCGCGGATGGGCGCGAGGTTTGTTATGCCCTCCATACGCACCGGCACTGGTCAATCGGGGCGATTACCGCCGGCGAAAGTACGTTTCTCTACCGCAACGACCAGTATCACGTGGGCGAGGGCGCGCTGGTGTTGATGAATCCGGAATGGCCGCACGCCTGCAATCCGATTGATAACCAGCCCTGGGCGTATCTGATGCTGTATGTGGATACCAGCTGGCTGACCCGGTTGAGGTTTGAAGCCGGCCTGCTGGAGACCTGCGACTGGCAGGATATCGAGACGGCCGTGATCACCGATCCGGAGCAGTACCAGGGCTATTGCGCCATGGCCGAGAGCCTGCTGGACCCCGGGCGGGACCTGCTGGAAAAACAGAGCCGGGTGGCGGAGTATCTTCTGGACCTGATGCAGACGTTGGCCGGCCAACCCGCGGAAGCGGTGAAGCCGCCATCCGGCACGCTGGCGGCGGTGGCCGCTCATCTCGACAACCACTGTACGGACGAGATTTCCCTGGATGACCTGTGCGCCATGAGCGGCTACAGCCCCGGGCACCTGGTACGGGCCTTTCGACAGGCCTACGGCTTAACGCCCCACGCTTACCTGATCAACCGCCGCATTCAGCACGGGCAGAACGATCTGAAGCGCGGCACCAGTATTGCGGAAGCCGCCCTGAATGCCGGCTTTGCCGACCAGGCGCATTTTCAGCGAACCTTCAAACGGCTGGTTGCCGCCACCCCTAACCAATACCGGCAACCCTCAGTCCAGCAGCAGGAAAACGCAACTGCCGGCAAGTAACAACGCCAGGCAACGGTTAAAGGCCCGCAGAATGCCCGGTTGCTGCACCAACCGGCGAAGGCCTACGCCCACGTACACCCAACCCGCCAGTGACAACCAGCAGATGGGCAGATAGAGACCGGCAAACAGCCACAGCAGGGCCGTGTCGCCCCCGTCGGTGAACGCCCCGATACCGGCCACCGATGCCAGCCAGGCCTTCGGGTTCAGCCACTGCATCAGGGCGCCGGTGAGGAAGCCGGGTGCCGGGCGCGCTTCGTCATCGGCGAGGCGGCCATCGGCGGTCGCCAGCCGATAGCTCAGGTACAGCAGGAAGGCGATGCCCGCCCAACTTAGCCAGCGTTCAAACTCGGGGGCATACGCCAACAGCGAATGCAGGCCAAGGCCAACCGCGACAAACAGCGCGATGAAGCCCAGTGTGGCACCGGTAACGAACACCAGGCCCTGATACACCGGATACCGGGTACCGCTGCTCAGGCACACCAGATTCACTGGGCCGGGGGAGATGGAGGCAACCAGCGCAAAGGCGGACATGGGGAGAATGACAGACAGGCTCATGGATCAGGCTCTCGTTGGATCAGGAGCTTGAAGTGTGCCCGGGGTCCTGCGCTGGGTATTGAAGAAAATTGCGGTTCTTACCGTTGGACGGACTCTTTAGCCCGCAAAAACGTCCCGCAGGTACTGCACTGGTCCGGCGCCATCAGTTTGGCCTGCCAGCCGATCTTGTGGCCGCAGGCGGGGCAGGCCAGCTTGAGCTGGAGCACGATGATGGGGATGATGATCAGGGCAATCAAAACGCCCAGTGGGCCCCAGCTGTTGCCGCTGGACAGACCCAGCTGGCTGCTGAAGACCAGGATGACGGTCAGCGCCAGGAAGGCCGCAATGAAGTAATTCCGGTTCCAGCGCTCCCAACGCCGGATGATGCCGTCCTGTTCAGGGGTCAGGTATTTCGAAGCCATATCAACTCGCCTGTGGAATACAGTTCGTATGATGGGGATGGCGGGGCGGTTTTACAATTCGGAATCCACGGTCGTCCGACTCAGCAGCAGGCCCTCGGCCATGGCCCGTTCCAGCTCCGCGGCGGGAATCGGTCGGCTGATCAGGTAGCCCTGGGCCAGGTTGCAGCGGTGGTTCTTCAGGAAGGCCAGCTGCTCCTCGGTTTCCACGCCTTCGGCCACCACCTGAATGCCCAGGTTGTGGGCCAGGTTGATCACGGCGCGGGTGATCACGGCGTCATCGTGGCGTTCGGTGACCTCGGTGATGAAGGACCGGTCGATCTTGAGCAGGTCCACCGGGAAATCCCGCAGGTACCCCAGGGACGAATAGCCCACCCCGAAATCGTCGATGGCCAGGTGCACGCCCAGTTGGTGCAGGCGGGACAGCTGGGTCTGGTTGCGTTCGATGTTCTGGATGAAGATCTCTTCGGTCAGCTCCACTTCCAGGCGATCGGCCGGTACGTTCTCGGCTTCCAGGGCTTCCCGGATATGGTCCACCAGTTCCTCGTCGTCCAGTTCCCGGCCCGAGAGGTTCACGGCGATCCGCAGGTGTTCGTAGGGCGTGCCCTGCCACTTGGCCAGTTGCCGGCAGGCGGCCATGACCACCCAGCGTCCGATGTCGGTAATGCGGCCGCTTTCCTCGGCGAGCGGAATGAAATCCACCGGCGGCAGCAAGCCCCGGCGGGGGTGCTGCCAGCGGATCAGCGCCTCAACGCTGTTGATCTCGGAGCTCTCCAGGTCCAGCTGGGGCTGGAAGAAGAGCACAAATTCGTTGTGGGCCAGGGCCTGGCTCAGGTCCTTGTCCAGCTCCAGGCGCATCACTTCCCGGTCCTGCATGCCTTCGGTGTAGAACTGGTAGGTGTTCCGGCCCTGTTCCTTCGCCCGGTACAAGGCCACGTCGGCGTTGCGCAACAGGGTGTCGGCGTCCAGGCCACTCTGGGGGTAGACGGCAACGCCCATGGTGGCAGTGACGCCGTGCGCTTCGCCCTGCACCTCGAAGGGTTCCTCGAAACAGTGTTTTACCTGACCCAGCAAGTGGATGATGTCGTCGATGTCTTCCACCTGCTGCTGGCACAGCATGAATTCGTCACCACCGGAGTAGGCCACCAGGATGCGTTCGTTGCTCAGGCCGTTCAGCCGCTCGGACACCTTGATCAGCAGCTCGTCACCGAACTGGTGCCCCAGTGAGTCGTTCAGCATCTGGAAGCGGTCGAGGTCCAGCATCACCAGCGCTACCTGGCGCATCTGACGGTCGGCGATGTTCAGGGTGTGGGCCAGGTCTTCCATGAAGAAGCGACGGTTGGCGAGGCCGGTGAGGGTGTCGGTGGATTCCAGGCGGGCCAGGTCCTGTTGCATGGTCTTGCGCTGGTCGATCTCCCGGTCCAGTTGCCGGCGGGTTTTCAGCAGTGCCTGGTTGCGCTTGAGAATGAGCTGGACCAGCAGGGTGGTCAGGCTGGTGAGCAGGCCCATCAGCACCAGTGACACCAGGGTCAGCTTTGGCCAGGCGCTGCGCTGGCTCTGGACCCACTCTTCGGTCGGGTGCAGGACAAATGACCAGTTCAGGGTCGGCAGTTCCACCGGCTCTGTGTGGGAGAAGGAGGTGCTGGCGGTGCCGGAATCGTTGAGATCGTAGCTCACCTCGCCGTTGCTCAGGATTTCAATGCTGAAGGATTCCTTGACGCGGCTGGTCAGCAGCTGGCGTGCGAGCACTTCCATCCGGAACACACCGGCGATAAAGCCGTTGTTATCCGCTCCGGTGCCGACCGGGGCGTAGATGACCAGGCCTTTGCCGCCCTGGCGCAGGTCGATGATGCCCGAGATGTCGAATGTCCCGGTTGCTCTGGCGGCCTCCAGCGCTTGCCGCCGTTGCTCGGAAAAGGCGACGTTGAAGCCGATGACGTCCTCGTTGCCGGTGTAGGGCTCCAGCCACCGGATGATGAAATTGCGATCGATCCATTCGACGGCCTGGTAGACGCCGAAGTCCTCGAGGTAATGGCGTGCGTCCTCGCGCCAGATCGCTTCGGTGGTGTTGGGGGAGGCTTCGAGGCGCTGCGCCATGCGCTGAATGGCCTCGGCGTGAATGGTGAACTCGCGTTCCAGGTTGTTGGCCATGGCCCGCGCCTCGTTCGCGAGATTGGCCTCAATCTGCCGGGTGCCCTGCTGCGCAAGTCCGTAATAGAGGCCCGCAGCCAGCCCGAGAAAAACCAGAAAGATGACCACCGGAAAGGCAGGGTTGAGCAGGCCCCGCACAACGATGTTGGTGGCTGGTACCGGTTTTTCCACTATTTACTCCGTACGTGTCCTGTTTCCTGTCCGAGTATCGGCCGGGAGCGCTTCATTATGAATTATTTTTTATTGAGCCGGCCATCAAGCTCCATCCCGATTCGTCCCGGCAGAGTCAACAATACGGGGTGTTGGAGATTTTTTCGAGGCATCGGACAGGATTTCAGTGCGGGACGCCTGACCGGGGTGGGGTCAGGCGTGGACTGGGGGAATGCCCAGACGGGGGATTTCCTGCTTGGGGCAGCGATCCATGACCGTGGTCAGGCCGGCGGCTTCCGCCCGGCCAACGCCGGCTTCGTTGATGACGCCGATTTGCAGCCAGATCACCGGAATGCGCTTTTCGATGGCGGTATCAATGACGGCGTCCGTGCGCTCTGGCGCCAGGAACAACTCCGCCATGTCCACTGGTTCCGGCAGCGAGGCCAGGTCGGCATACACGGTCTCACCCAGCAGTTCGCGACCGGCCAGCCGCGGGTTGACCGGAATAACCCGGTAGCCCTGTTGCTGCAGGAACACCATCACCTCATGGGAGGGACGGTTGGTTTTCTCGCTGGCCCCCACGAGGGCGATGGAGCGCACACTTTCCAGAATCGCTCGCAGTTGTTCCGGGGAGTTGCTGGGCATGGGTAGAAGTCACCTGATTGGTTTAACGGTGCGCCTCGAGGCAGACCGACACGGACTCGGCATAGCGTAACGCGTGAGGTTTGTCGATTTCCACCTGCGCCCATTGCACCGCTTCGTGCTCCATCACGATGGTCAGTACCTCGTGGGTCAGGCGCTCAAGCAGGGCAAAGCGGTTGCCGTCGACGTGGTGAATGATCTGTTTGGTGATGGTCCGGTAGTTCAGCGCCGCCGAAATTTCATTTTCGGTGATGGCATCAGCGGCATCGTAGGTCAGGGCCACATTGATCAGCACATCCTGCTGGTTGTTGATCTCCTCGTCCTTGATGCCGATGTAGGCTCTCAGCAGCAGATCCTTGATGCGGACCCGGGCCTGATGGTTGCCGATTACGTCTGTCATAGCGCCTCCGTTAACCGGGGTGGATCAGCGGTTGTTGCCAATGAGGTTGAGGAACTCGGTGCGGGTGGCCTGGGACTTGCGGAACTGTCCCAGCATCATTGAGGTTTTCATCCGCGAGTTCTGCTTTTCCACGCCGCGCATCATCATGCACATGTGCTGAGCTTCGATGACCACCGCAACGCCCTTGGCGTTGGTGACGCTTTCGATGGCCTCGGCAATCTGGCGGGTCAGGTTTTCCTGGATCTGCAGGCGCCGGGCATACATGTCCACGATCCGGGCGAACTTGGACAGACCAAGAACCCGCCCCTGGGGCAGGTAGGCGATGTGGCATTTTCCGATGAACGGCAGCATATGGTGTTCACACATGCTGTACAGCTCAATGTCCTGAACCACCACCATTTCATCCATGGCGGATTCGAACACGGCGTTATTGACCAGGTCGGCCAGGCTTTGCTGGTAACCCTGGGTGAGGAACTGCATCGCTTTGGCAGCTCGCATTGGAGTGTCCTGCAGACCTTCGCGGCTGGTGTCTTCACCGAGTCCGTTAATAATGGCGCTGTAGTGGCCGGCGAGGTCGTCAAGGAGTTTGGTCATAGTCAATTCCGGTCTGCTGTATCGTACGAGGGCCAAAGCTTAAGGCAATTTGCCCGTCATCTCTACGCTTTACGAGCCCGACCCGGGAAAAGACCACTTTGGCTCTGGTGCCATCTCGGGACTGCCGCAGGGCTATGGCAGGCAAGGCAGGATTGTTTTACAGTCAGGGGTTGGGATAGTCGCCGGGGATAAAGGATGGAACAGGTGATCGCCGATGCTCGAAACGACGTGTCTGCGGGTCGCGAATCGGGCACCCTTGAGGGTTGGCAGCAGGGAGGCAAGTGGTTCAGCTACGGTGGCCATGCCATATTCAGCCGCATGGCCGGGCAGGGCGACCCCCTGGTCCTGATTCATGGCTTTCCCACCGCCAGCTGGGACTGGAGCCGGGTCTGGCCGATGCTGACCCCGCACTTCAGTGTGCTGGCGCTGGACATGCTGGGCTTTGGTTTCTCCGACAAGCCCGTGCCTTACCCCTACAGCATCGAAGACCAGGCCGATCTCCTGCAGGGCTGGGTGGAAGGCCTGGGCCTGGATTCCATTCACCTGATGGCCCATGACTACGGCTGCAGTGTGGTGCAGGAGTTGCTGGCCCGGGAGCAGGAGGGCGTGTTGCCGTTCGACATCGCCAGTGTCTGTTTCCTCAATGGCGCCCTGTTTCCCGAAGTCCACAATCCGCTGCTGATTCAGAAACTGCTGCGCAGTCCCCTGGGTGGCCTGGTCAGCCGGGGCTTGACTCGCCGCACCTTCGAGCGGAATTTCCGTCGCCTTTTTGGCAGCCAGAATCCACCGGACCATCAGGACATGGAAGACTTCTGGCATCTGCTGACCTACAACAACGGCCGGGGGATCATGCACCACCTGATTCAGTTCATGGAAGAGCGGCGCTGCCATCGGAACCGATGGGTCGGTGCGCTGCAAAAGGCTCCCCAGCCAATGCGCTTGATTTCCGGCACAGCGGATCCGGTTTCCGGGGCTGCCATGGCCCGTCGCTATCGCGAACTGATCGCCAACCCGGATGTGGTCAGCCTCCGGAATACCGGACACTACCCGCACTTTGAATGCCCGTGGGATGTGTTCAGCGCGTACCGGGATTTTCGAAAACGGGTTAAGTGACGGGGTCGGGGGCGACGGTTCCCGCCGCCGGACGCCGCGCATTCACCACTTGATTGCGGCCGCGGGATTTTGCCTCGTACAGCGCCTGGTCCGCCCGGTTCAGCCAGACCGACCAGGTCTCGCCCTGGCACACCTCGGCCACGCTGGCGCTCGCGGTCAAACTGATGTCTTCCAGGAACGGGCGTGAGCCGATACCGGTCAGCAACTGATAGGCCAGGGTGTCGGCGTCTTTCTGGCGGGTCTCCGGCAGCACGATCATGAACTCCTCACCGCCGATCCGGAACAGCTGATCGCTTTCCCGGAGGCGCTTCCGAACTCGCAGTGCCATTTCCTTCAGTACCCGATCACCCGCCTGGTGACCCCACTGGTCGTTGATGGCCTTGAAAAAATCCAGGTCGATCAGGACCAGGCTGGATACCCGCTCGTAGCGTTCCCGCATCTGGATCTGATGGTTCAGGATGTCGGCAAGCTGAGACCGGTTCAGGCACCCGGTTAGCGGATCGGTGGTGGCCAGCCGGGTCAGTTCGTGCTGGAGTTTGCCCACCAGCCAGGCAAACACCATGGCGAACACGCAGGTCAGCCCCAGGGAAAAGGTGATGCGCCAGAAGTCGGCTTCCGGGAACTTGGTGAATGAGACCGCGGCCATGACGCTGATGAAAATGATGTTGCTGACCGTCGCCTCTCTGAGAGGGAGCAGGAAAAACAGGGCCGTGGCTGCCGGATAGGCCCAGTACAGTCCGGCATGACCGTTGATACCGGTGGAGTAGGCGGCGGAAACCACTGCCAGCAGCGGAAACAGGCGCCCCTTCAGAAAATAGGTGTTGCGATAGCGCAGGAAGGCAATGACCAGAAGCGCATTGGCGCAGAATAGCACCAGAAGGCCTGATAGCAGCCGATGATCCTGTTTCCATTGCACCAGAATCAGGGGCGCAATGGCGACAAAGGCCCAGAAATGGAGGTGGAAAATCAGCTGGCGTTTGAATCCCAGAACAGCAAGCGTCGGGTTGGTAGCCAGTGGATCGGGTGGGGCAAAGACATTCACAGCAAACTCCCGCTGCCAAAGATGATCGGTCCGCCTCCGTTGCCGGACTGTCGAAAGTCTATCATGAGCCGTCCGTTAATGAAGCCCATACTGGTATTTATGACTGCTATTAGTTTTCTTCAGTTGGCCGGGGTTCTGCCGCTTCGTTAAACTCCGCGGATCCAAAACAGGGAGTTCGTCATGACTGCAATTCATACCCGGGCACCGGCACTGACCATCCGCGCCGGACGCCGTGCCCTGGAGCGGCTGAAAGCCAGGCCACTGACACCCGCCGATGTCCACGTGGTTCCCGGCGCTGCAGGGGGGCCGAAGGCGTTGGGGATCAGCGGCCTGGACAAGGCCATCTTTGGCGACTGGCTGCCTCGGGCTCCGCAGGAGCGTTCACTGATCGGCTCATCCATCGGCAGCTGGCGGTTTGCGGCGGTCGCTTCGTCGGATAACCCGAAGGCCCAGCTCGCCAAGCTGGCGGAGTTGTATACGTCCCAGCGCTTTGCCAAGGGCGTAAGCCCCGCCGAAGTGAGCCGCAAGAGCGTATTGTTCCTGGAGGAGCTGCTGGGCGGGCGTGAAGACTACATTCTCAATCATCCCTGGTACCGGCTCAATGTGGTGGTGGTGCGCAGTCGCGGCATGCTGGAGCACGACACCCGGGGGCGCCTCAGCCTTGGCTTGATGAATGCCATCAGCGCCAACATGGTGAGTCGTCGTCATCTGGGACGGTTCATGGAACGGGGCATCCTTCACGATGCCCGCCTGAAAGCGCCGGTGGCCAAGCTGGTCGATTTTCCCAGCCACGAGGTGGCACTGACCGGCGACAATCTGCTGTCGGCGCTTCTGGCTTCCGCCTCCATTCCGATGGTGATGGCGGGCGTCCGTAACATCCCGGGCGCCCCCGAAGGTGTCTACCGTGACGGGGGGCTGCTGGACTATCATCTGGACCTGCCGTACGAACAGCCCGGTGTCATCCTCTATCCGCATTTCACGGACAAGGTGGTGCCCGGTTGGTTCGACAAGACCCTGCCCTGGCGTAGGGGTGACGCTACCCGCCTGCAGGACGTTGTGCTGGTGGCGCCCTCGAAGGACTACCTCGAGACCCTGCCGGATCGCAAGCTCCCGGACCGCAAGGATTTCGAGAAATACCTCAACGACGATGATGGCCGGGAACGGGCCTGGCGCAAGGCCATTGCCGAGAGCGACCGTCTGGGGGACGAGTTCCTGGAATTGGCCGATAGCGGGAAGCTGGCGGACGTCATCCGCCCGCTCTGAGGCTCAGGCCGAGACCGGTCGGCGCTCTGGCAGGCCGGCCGTGAACACTGCGGCAAGGGCCACCATCGCCGAGGAAACCCACAGGCACGCCGCCAGGCCGTAGGATTGGTACACCCAACCGGAGAGCAGGGTGCCAAGCAGCCGCCCGGCCGCGTTGGACATGTAGTAGAAGCCCACATCCAGGGACACACCGTCGGATCGGGCATAGCTGACAATCAGGTAGCTGTGCAGCGATGAATTGATGGCGAACAGCACGCCGAACAGCAGCAGCCCGCCAACGACCGTCTGTTGGGGCGGAATCGATGTCGTCAGCCCGAGGGCGATGCCCGCCGGCACGACCGCCAACACTGAGGCCCAGAGTATCGCCGACGTCCTGCCGGTCAGGTCGCCGGTAATTCTGGGCGCCTGGGTCTGGATGACACCGTAGCCGATGCCCCAGCAGGCCATAAAGCCGCCGACTTGCCAGAAATCCCAGCCGAAGGCGACGTGGAGGTACACGGGGAGGGCGACCACAAACCAGACATCCCGTGCGCCGAACAGGAACAGTCGGGCCGCTGACAGCATGTTGATCGGGCGGCTCTTGGACAGCAGGTCGGTAAACTTTGGCTTGGCTTTACTCTTGCCCAGTTCCCGCTTCAGCAGGAACAGGCTGGCCAGCCAGATCAGCCCAAGGGCTATGGCCATGGCAACGACGGCACCCTTGAAGCCGGCAGTCATCAGAAGCACGCCGCCGAGGAAGAACCCCACCCCCTTGAGGGTATTCTTGGAACCGGTGAGTACCGCCACCCATTTATAGAGCTTGCCCTGTTCAGTATCCGGCACCAGCAGCTTGATACCGCTCTTGGCCGACATCTTGTTGAGGTCCTTGGCGATGCCGGACAGGGCCTGGGCCGCCATGACCCAGGGAACGGTCAGTGCGGCCGCTGGGGCGGCCAGCATGGCCAGAGCCACGATCTGGAGGAACAGGCCCAGATTCATGGTTCGGTTGAGCCCCAGGCGGGCGCCCAGGTAACCGCCCACCAGATTGGTGACCACGCCGAAAAATTCATAGAAGACAAAGAGCAGCGCGATCTCCAGTGGCGCGTAGCCAAGCTGGTGAAAGTGCAGCACGACCAGCATCCTCAGGGCGCCATCGGTCAGGGTGAAGGCCCAGTAGTTGCCGGTGATGACCAGATACTGGCGAATGGCTGAACTCATATCAGGCAGAGCCAACCTTGTGCATCAGTTCGGCGGTGCGATTGGCATAGCCCCACTCGTTGTCGTACCAGGCGTAGAGCTTCACCTGGGTACCGTTGACCACCATGGTGGACAGGGCGTCGATGATGGAAGAGCGTGGGTCGGTTCGGTAGTCGATGGAGACGAGGGGGCGTTCCTCGTAGCCCAGAATGCCCTCCAGTTCGCCGCCGGCCGCCTCTTTCAGAAGCCGATTGACGGTGTCCCGGTCCGTGGGGGTGTCTACCTCAAAGACGCAGTCGGTGAGCGAGGCGTTGGTCAGCGGTACCCGCACGGCGTGGCCGTCGAGCCGTCCCTTCAGCTCGGGGAAGATTTCAATGATGGCGGTCGCCGATCCGGTGGTGGTCGGGATCAGTGAACTGCCACAGGCCCGGGCCCGGCGCAGGTCCTTGTGGGGGGCGTCGATGATGGTCTGGGTGTTGGTCAGGCTGTGGATGGTGGTGATGGAGCCGTGGCGGATACCCAGTTGCTCGTGAATAACTTTGACCACGGGTGCCAGGCAGTTGGTGGTGCACGAGGCGGCGGTGACAATCCGGTCTGTGGCGGGTTCAAACAGGTGGTCGTTCACGCCCCTCACCAGGTTCTTCGCGCCGGCTTCCTTGACCGGGGCCGTGACCACAACCCGTTTCACGCCCTGATCCAGGTAGCCCTGAAGCACATCCACCGTCTTCATCTTGCCGCTGGCCTCAATGACCACGTCGCAGCCGGACCAGTCGGTTTCGGCGATGGTCCGGTTGTGGGTTACCCGGATGCGGCGGCCGTCGATGACCATGTCGGCGCCGTCGAAGCCGGCGTCCCGGTTCCAGCGCCCATGAATGCTGTCGAAGTTCAGCAGGTGTGCCAGTGTTGCTGCGTCGGCACCCGGGTCATTGATTGCTACGAACTCAATGTCGGGCCACTCCCAGGCCACGCGCAGGGCCAGTCGTCCGATACGGCCAAAGCCGTTAATGCCTACTTTGATCGTGCTCATTGTTGCTACCTCCCCCGTTTGTCCGGGGTTATAAACAGAATGTCAGGGTAACTTCGGTGCCGGAAACCAGCGCGTTGTCCGGTTGGCGAAGGCCACCAGGGACAGCATGACCGGGACCTCCACCAGTACACCCACGACGGTGGCCAGGGCGGCGCCGGAGGTAAGACCGAACAGGCTGATCGCCACGGCCACCGCCAGTTCGAAGAAGTTTGACGTCCCGATCAGGCTGGCCGGTGCCGCAATGTTGTGGGGCAGTTTTATCCTGCGGGCGACGAAATAGGCGATGAAAAAAATCCCATAGCTCTGGATCAGCAGCGGGATGGCGATCAGGACGATGGCGAACGGGTTGTCCAGGATGCGGTCTGCCTGCAGGCCGAAGAGCAGGCTCACGGTCGCCAGCAGACCCATGATGGTGGTGGGCTTGCTGTGCTGCAGCCAGGCTTCCAGGCGTTCCTCGCCCTGGGCCAGCAGGTAACGCCGGGTGATAATGCCCGCCACGAGCGGCGCCACCACGTACAGACCGACGGAGAGCAGCAGGGTTTCCCAGGGCACGGTAATGGCGGAAAGGCCCAGCAGGAAGGCCGCAATGGGCGCGAAGGCGAACACCATGATGATGTCGTTTACCGATACCTGAACCAGGGTGTAGGCGGAATTACCGCGGGTGAGGTGGCTCCAGACAAAAACCATGGCGGTGCAGGGGGCGACGCCCAGGAGGATCATGCCGGCAATGTATTCCGTGGCCGTCGTCGCGTCGACCAGATCCGCGAACAGGACTTTGAAAAACAGCCAGCCGAGGGCCGCCATGGTGAACGGCTTGATTAACCAGTTGATGACGAGGGTCAGAATCAGGCCCTGGGGTTCGCGGCCCACGTTACGGATTGCGGTGAAATCCACCTGAACCATCATCGGGTAGATCATGGCCCAGATAAACACCGCCACCACCAGGTTAACGTGCGCGTAGGTCAGATTTGCGATGGTCTCGTACACGCCCGGTATCAGGGTGCCGGTGGTGATGCCGAGGCCGATGGCCAGGGCCACCCAGACGCTGAGGTATCGTTCGAAAGTGCCCATTAGCTGCAGTTCTCGCTGACGGAGCGGGTCGGCAGGGTGCCCAACCGCCGGTGGATGGGGCCTAACAGGCTCGCGCAGACTTCCGATGACCGCTCGAGCACCGATTGCACCCAGTCGGGCAGGTCCGGATGGAGCCGGTAGTACACCCATTGCCCGCGGCGTTCGTCCTGCAACAGGTTCTGCGCTCTGAGATAAGCCAGATGGCGACTGACGGTGGGTTGGGCGAGTTCCAGCGCGGCGGTGAGTTCACAAACACACAGCTCCGTTTGCTGCCGGATCAACAGCAGGATGGCGAGCCGGTTTTCATCGCCGAGTGCCTTGAAGACAGGCACCGGACGGTAGTCAGCGTCGGTGGTCATAAATATCGGAATGATCGCATATGCAAAAAAACGAATATCAATATAGGGGATCATGCCGTTGCCGGCAAGTCGCCGGTGAAGAATTGTCTATACTGCGGGTACCGTATTGCAGACGTGTCTTTTGGGGAGGCCCTATGAGCGATGAGAAAGCCCGCGTGGCGAGCACTACGCCCTATTCTGTCCTGGTCGAGGGGGGCAAAACTTACATGTGGTGCGCCTGCGGTCGCAGTGAGGACCAGCCATTCTGCGACGGGTCTCATAAGGGCACGGGGTTCACCCCGGTGAAGTATACCGCCGAGAAGAAAGAATGGGTCTGGTTCTGTGGTTGTAAGCAGACCGGAACGCCGCCGCTGTGCGATGGCACCCACAAATCCCTGGCCTAGTGATCTTTTCGGGAGACGGCGCTGAGCCGGTACCCGGTCAGACCGTGTATCGGATCCTGTAGCGCCAGAATTCTCATGGCGACATTGAGGACGGTTTCCTCGTCTCGGTGCAGCAGTGGGAGATCAATGCGTTCGATGGAATGATCCGACCTTGCGGCGGTTAACGCCCGCCGGAAGTTCTCCCGGGACTCGGACGCGATCAGTCGCTCGAACGGTTCGCCGGTCAGGTCGGCGGGCGCCCGTTCCAGCAGTTCTGCCACCTGCGGGGAAATAAAGCCGATGAGGCCCATTTCGTCCAGTTCGCTGATGATGGCGCCCGACAGGGCAACCAGATCCCGACTGCGTTGTTCACTGTCATCCAGGGCCTGGCGCAGGATGGATTTTTCCACCTGAAGGTTGGTGATGTGTTGATCGGCGCCGGTTTCCCGATGCTCCAGATCCGCAATTTGAAGGGACTGGGTGTGGAGCCTGCGGCACTGGAACAGGGCCAGCAGGGTGGCGACGATGGTCAGTGCCGCGCCGGCAAGCCAGACATTTCGGCGGGCCGTGTTTGCGGCTTGCTCCAGCATGGAACGGGCGGGCACTGTCGTCAGCATCCAGCTGAAGTCGCCGTAATTGACCTCGGTCCGCAGGGCCCTTGTGGGATCGATGGAGCCTTCGGTCCGAATCTGGAGCAACGGCCGTTTGGTGTGCCGGGCGAGGGTATCGACCCGAACACCCAGACTCGGTGGCAGCGCCTCATCGAACACGGACTGCAGCCATTCCCGGGTCGAGGCATTCTCGGACGCCCGTGCCGGCACCCGGGCCAGCAGCAGGTTGACCAGAGCCTGGTGTTGGGCCTGGTAATGGGCCTCGGCCAGCTGGCGAGCCCGGCTGGACTCCAGGTGGGCCGTGGTAGCTGTGGCGGCTATCCCGGCGATCAGAATAACCAAGGGAATCCACAGGCTGGGCCAAAGGCCGGTCTGCCCGGACAAACGGGGTTGTGAGCTGTCCATGCGCGCCTTCCCGAGTGATGGCGGTTTAGCGCCATGCTCAATCAGTAGTGTTCCCTCACTTTAGACCAGGCAGTGGCTGCTGGGAAATTCTCAGGCCCGGGCTTTGCCCGCGAAGCCATAGACCAGCAGGAAGGTCAGAAAGGCGGTGACGACCGCCGACGGCCCGGCAGGTGTGTCCAGGTACCACGACAGACTCAGGCCACCGCTCACCGCGACAAAGCCGAAAACCATCGCCAGCCCCACCATATGTTCCGGATTGTGGGCCAGGCGCCGTGCCGTTGCCGCCGGAATGATCAGCAGGGCGGTAATAAGCAGTACGCCGACGATTTTCATGGCGACGGCAATCACCAGTGAGAACATCAGGACCAGCACCAGTCGTAGCCTTTCTACCGGCAGGCCCTCGACGCGCGCCAGCTCCTGGTGGATCGTGCTCATCAGGAGGCCTTGCCACAGGGTTGCCAGCAGGGTCAGGATCACCGCGGCACCGCCGTAGATCCAGAGCAGGTCGTTCCGGCTCATGGCCAGCAAGTCGCCGAACAGCAGGCCGGTCAGGTCGACTCGTACATCGGGCATGAAACTGAGGGTGACCAGACCAATGGCCAGGGCGCTGTGGGCGAGAATGCCCAGCAGGGTGTCCGTGGCCAGGGCCCGGGTTCGGGAAAACAGCACCAGGGCCACCGCCAGCACCACGCAGGTCAAGACGACCCCAACGTGCAGGGGCACGCTGATCAGGAAGCTCAGGGCAATGCCCAGCAGCGCCGAGTGGGCAAGGGTGTCGCCGAAATAGGCCATCCGGCGCCAGACCACAAAGCAGCCCAGGGGGCCGGCGACCAGCGCCACTCCCAGGCCGCCGATCAGTGCCCGCCAGAAAAAATCGTCCAGAACAGCGTCAATGATGGGCATGGCCGGAGCACTCCTGATGGCCGGAAATGGAGCGGGCCTGGTCGCTTTCCACCACATCGCCGTGGAGATCGTGGCTGTGGTTGTGGCGGTGATGATAGACCGCGAGGGATTCCGCCACCTGGGTTCCGAAGGTCTCGATAAAAGCCGGATCGTGGGAAATGTCGGCCGGGTGTCCGCTACAGCAGATGTGCTGGTTCAGGCAGATGACCTCGTCGGTTGCGGCCATCACCAGATGCAGGTCGTGGGAGATCATGATTACGCCGCAATTGAGCTCGTCACGAAGCTGGCGGATCAGCTCGTACAGTGAGGCCTGGCCATTGATGTCGACCCCCTGTGCCGGTTCGTCCAGTACCAGAAGATCCGGCCGCCTGACTAGGGCCCTGGCCAGTAACAGTCGCTGTTTCTCACCCCCGGACAGGTGATGTACGGAGGCATTCAGCAGGTGGCCGACCCCGGTTTTCGCCAATGCCGCCTGGCATTCGGACACCGAACGACCGGTCAGCATCATGAAGCGCTTCACGCTCAGGGGCAGGGTCGATTCCAGCGCCAGGTGCTGGGGCACGTATCCGATGACCAGGTTGCGGGCCAGGCTGATCGCGCCCCGGGTGGCTTTTTGCAGCCCCAGTACAGCCTTGATCAGGGTGGTTTTTCCGGCCCCGTTGGGCCCGATGATGGTGAGGATATCACCTCGATGAACCTTCAGATTGACGTGATCGACCACGGGCCGGTCGTCAAACGCCACCGTAAGGTTGTCCAGGGTCACCAGTGGTTCACTCATCGCCCGTTTCCTTCTGACACCGGGGACAGAGGCCGGCAATCTCGAGGGTGATGTCATCCAGTTCGAAGGATTCCGCTTCTGCCGCTGCCTGCACGGCCCCAGAGACCGATGGCGCCGTCAGTTCAAGCACGTTGCCACAGGCCCGGCAGATCAGGAACATGCCGGTATGGTGGTCACCGGCGTGGGTACAGCCAATGAAGGCATTGAGCGAGGCAATCCGATGGACCAGCCCGTTCTGTTGCAGAAAATCCAGCGCCCGGTAGACCGTGGGCGGTGCGGCGTTGTGGCCGTCTTCAGACAACTGGGCGAGCACATCGTACGCACCCAGGGGCTTGTGGGATTGCCAGATCAGTTCGAGTACCCGTTCCCGGGTGGGCGTCAGGCGCGCGCTGCGTTGCTGGCAGATCTCCCTGGCGTCAGCCAGAGCCTTGCTGACGCAGGCGTCGTGATTGTGCGGGCGATAGGGCAGTGCGCGGGCGGACATGGCGGGAATCCTGCAAAATTTGCAACATTATAACATTTGCATTGATCCCTGCCATGGCCCCGATGGCGTTACTGACGGGACTGGTTTGCCAGTGATTCAAGGTACTCAAGGTTTGGAATCCAGGCGCTGTCCCCATCGACCTCAACCTGCATGATATCGGCCGGGCCGGCTTCGCCATCCTTCTGTCGGATCTGGTCTTCGGTGAGTCGCGTCTGGCTTGGGATGCCCTGGGTAACCAGAGCCATGAAGGGCACGTGCTGATGGTGTTCACCAATGGTATTCAACACGACGATTCGGCCACGGTTATCGCCAGGAACGCTGAGGCTGCCGCCGTTGGCGGCATCGTAGGAAATGACGGGCAGCTGAAGTCCGCGCCAGTCGAGGTAGCCGACCAGCCAGTCCGGTGTGTTGGCTCCCGCGTCGGAACTGGCGTAGTCCACCACTTCGGCAATGGTTACGTTCGGCAGTAACAGTTGCCGCTCGCTCATGGGAATCATGACGCAGGAGAGAGTCTGGCTGTTGTCGTTCATTGCATGTGTCCTCAGGCGGAGTCCCGTTTCTGCCGGCCTTTGAGCAGGCAGGATTCTTCAATGGTTTTAACCAGTTCCCGGGCCAGTTCTTCCGGGGTCCCACACAGGGTGGAGCAGCCGGTCGCAGCGACGGAATCGGGCATGGAGCTGTTACCGCAGCTGCGGCTTTCCTGAACCCAGATTCGACTGCCGTAGGCTTTCAGCATGGGGGCGGCAATCGCGCCATCGTTGCCCATGCCGGAGAACAGGATAGCATGACAGCGTGGCCCGTAATGATCGGCCACGTTGAGCAGAACCTGGTCGATGGAAGGGCCGTAGGGCCCTGGCCAGGGGGTGTCGAGTTCGGTCAGTTCCCCGGCTTCGTTAATTTTCCATTCGTGCTCTACCGGCAGCAGCACCACGTCGCCGTTGTGAACGCGAAGGCCCTCATCCGCCCGTTTGAGCTGGTAATGGGCATGGCGGCCGAGTACCCGGGTCAGGACTTCGGTGAAATTGCCGTCGATGTGCTGGGCGTAGATAAAACCGACGGGCAGGCCGGGGGGCAAATGATCGAGAAAGGTCTTGACCGCCGCGGGTCCCCCGAGGGAGGCGCCGAGAATCCAGACCTCCTCGGCCATAGAGCCAGGGGTTGCAGGTTGAATCCAGTGGGGCAGCGACGCCGTCGGCGGGCACGCCGGCGTCTGTGCTTCAAGCTCCTGGATACTGGCTTCGGAATCGAGTTCCTCGAGGTGGCCGAACTGCTGTTCCAGCTTTCCAAGCAGCCGTCGTTCCCAGCGGAAGTAATCGGTTCCTCCGGGCTTGGGGGCCTGATCCAGCCCGAACAGCACCGGAGCCTCCGTGTTTTCCAGCAGATGATCGAACAGGGCCGGATGGTCGGCTTCGTCCTCCAGGGTCACCAGCCAGAGCCCGGCATCCGGAAAGTCCGGGTAACCAAGAAGGCGTTCCGGATCCCCGGAAAAACAGACGTCGAGACCAACCTTGGCTGTGGCGGCCTGCAGGCGGTGCCGCTGCAGGACGACATCCGAGACGATCCCGACTCTGGGCCGGCCATTCTGGCCGGCCATCACCGGTTTCCGGTCAGCCGTTCGATGGTCTCAAGCAGCTCGGTTTCCTGGAACGGCTTGCCCAGATACTCGTTTACACCGATCGCCATGGCCCGTTCCCGGTGTTTTTCACCGGTTCGTGACGTGATCATGCAGATGGGCGTTTCCGACAGATTGTCGTCGTGCCGCACGAAACTGGCCACTTCGAAACCATCCATCCGCGGCATTTCGATATCCAGCAGGATGACGTCCGGCTTGTGGTCCTGCAACTGGGCAACCGCATCCAGCCCGTCTTTCGCCAGAATGACCTCCATGCCGTTGCGTTCCAGCAGGCGCGAGGTCACTTTTCGTACCGTTACCGAATCGTCGACCACCATCACGGTGGTGACCTGCTCTTCGTACCGGGCAGCTTCGCGCGCCTTCTCGAGGCTGGCCAGGCGCTGACGCTCGGACAGAATGTCGGAGCGGATCATTGCCGGCAGGTCAAGAATCACGACCACGTTGCCGTCACCGAGAATGGTCGCGCCGGACACGCCGCGCACCGAACTGAACTGCGGACCGAGGGATTTGACCACGATTTCCCGGCTACCCATCAGATTATCCACCTGAAGGGCCATGGGCTGCTCAGCGCCCCGGACCAGAATGACCGGCAACGGCAGTATCTGGCCCTGCAGTTTCGGCTGGTGATCACTGTTCAGCAGGCTGCCGAGGTACTGCAGGCGGTATTCCTGGCCGGCGTACTCGTACATCGGCGCATCCGGCTTGTAGTACTCTTCCAGCTCGTAGGTGCTGACCCGGACGATACCTTCAATGGTATTGAGCGGGATGGCGTAGAAGTCTTCGCCGGTGGAGACCATCAAGGCCCGGTTCACCGAGACCGTGAATGGCAGGCGCACCGTGAAGGTCGTGCCGCGTCCGAGCGCGGAATCAATGTCTAGGCTGCCGCCGAGCTGTTTGATCTCGCTGGCGACCACGTCCATACCCACGCCCCGACCGGAGATCTGGGTCACCTGCTGGGCGGTTGAGAACCCGGGCTGAAGGATAAACTGCAGGATCTCCCGTTCGGACAGATCTTCATCCTCGCGCATCATGCCCTGACGGATGGCCTTGTCACGAATGACGTTGGATGGAATACCCTTGCCGTCGTCCATCATTCGCAGAACCACATCACCGCCTTCGCGGGTCAGGGACAGGACCACTTCCCCGGTTTCCGGCTTGCCGGAGGTCTTCCGGTCGGCCGGCGCCTCAATGCCGTGGTCGAGGGCGTTCCGGAGCATGTGCTCCAGCGGCGCAATCATCCGTTCCAGGATGTTGCGGTCCATTTCGCCTTCGGCGTTGCGGACATCGAAATCGACTTTCTTGCCGAGCTCGCCGCTGATCTGGCGGACAATCCGACGCAGACGGGGCACCATTGAGGAAAACGGAATCATTCGGGTCTTCATCAGACCTTCCTGCAGTTCCGTGTTGATGCGCGACTGCTGGACCAACAGGGTTTCCGTATCCCGTACCCGGTCAGACAGGGTCTCTCGCAGGTCGGCAAGGTCGGAGGAGGACTCGGTCAGGGCCCGGGACAGCTGCTGGATCGAGGAATAACGGTCCATTTCCAGGGGATCGAAGTCGTCCCCGTAGTCTGGTCCGTGTTCCTTCTCGGCACTGAACAGAATCTGCGCCTCGGTCTCGATTTCCATCCGGCGCAGCTGCTCACGCAGACGTTCGATGGTGGCCGCCATTTCGTCGAGGGTGTGGCCGAAATCACTGGTCTGGGTTTCAAGTCGGCCACGGGTAATACTGGTTTCACCGGCAAGGTTGACCAGTTCATCCAGCAATGGCGCCGAGACCCGGATGGTCTCCTGGGCGGCTCGCTGACTTTCCTTGGCCTTGTTCCGGACCTTGGTGCTGGCCTTTGCGGGCGGTTTGGCCGGCTTGGGCTCTGGCGCCGCCGGTGCTTCGGCGGCCGGGGCCGGCGATTCCGGTTTTTTCGGTTCCGGGGCCTTGGCCTCGGGGGTTGCTTCGGGCTCGGGTTCCGGGGCAGAGGCCGGTTCCGGCGCGGTGTCACCGGACTCATGGCGTTTCCGGATCTCGGCGACCATGGCAATAGTGGCGTCGTGATCCTCGGTGATGGTCTGCCATTGGCTCTGATCCGGGGCATTACCACCCAGGTCGATCAGACGGGTCTCGAAGGCGTGAGCCTGGTCACCGAGCTGGGTCAGTTGTGACAGGCGCGCTCCACCCTTGAGAGTGTGCAGTGCACGCTGTGCCTCCTGATTGAAGGCATGATTGGCGGGTTCCTTGCGCCAGTCATCGAGCAGCTGCTCCAGCTGATCCATGATTTCGCCGGCTTCTTCGAGGAAGATCTCGAGAACTTCCGGATCCACCTCTTCGCTTGCCTGGGCGGGTTCCGGCTGCGGGGCCTGAGTCTCTGCCGCAGCGGCCTGGTGGGCCGTGTTCAGGGCATCGACCAGCTCTTTGTCCGCATCCGGTTTGTTGCCCTCTTCCAGGCTGGTGAGCATCGCCTTGAGTGAACTCAAGGCTTTGTCGCTCAGCGCCAGCAACGCCTTTTGATTAGTGGATCCGGCGATCAGCGGGTCCAGTGCATCCGACCAGGCCTCGGCCAGATCGGCGATCGGATCGACGTCGGACAGTCGTGCGCCACCCTTGAGGGTATGAAGCTCCTGTTGAAGCTGGGTTACACCGGTCAACTCGTCCGGCTCGTCGCGCCATTGGGCAAGGCACTCGCTGATGGCCGCGTATATCTCGAGCCCCTCGTCCAGGAAAATGCCGATCAGATCGTCATCGCTGGCGCCGGCCAGAGTTTCGGCCAGGCCGGGGGCACCTTCAATAGAGGGCTGGGTCTCGGGCTGGTCCGCTTCGACCATGTCTTCGTCGATGCCCGCGGCGTCCGGCGCATCCTGGACCGGCTTTGCCTCCAGAGGCTCGCCGCGCAGGATCGCCTTGACCTGCGCCACCAGTTCGTTGGCGGACGGGCAGGGCTTCTGGGTCGCGACCTGCTCAACCATCTGGGCCAGACGGTCGTGACAGGCGAACAACAGATCGTTCATGTCGTCGCTGGCGTCCAGCTGGCCTTCCGCCACTTTTTCGAACAGGTCTTCCAGCACGTGGGTCAGGTCACCGATGGCCTCGACCCCGGCCATGCGCGCTCCGCCCTTGAGGGTGTGGACGTCGCGCTGAAGTTCCGCGGCCACCGCCCGGTCGGAGGGATCCTCACTCCAGCTGTGAAGGGCACTGCCGGTGGAGTTGATCAGGTCGTAGGCTTCTTCCAGGAAGATACCCACCAGTTCCGGATCCAGATGAGACAGATCGGCGACGGTGTCCTGTTCTGATTCGTCTTCGGTTTGCTCTGGCTCGGCTTCGGCCTGCTCGTCCAGTTCGGGAACGGGCAGGGTATCGTCTTCCGGTTCGTCGGCTTCCCCGGAAGGGCTGACATCGGTAACCGGGCGGGTGCCCGTCGCGCCGTCAATGTAGGCCTGAATCTCGCCAATCAGGTCCGGTGCCGGCCGCGGAGGCTCCTGAGCCTCGAGGGCCTCGACCATACCGGCGAGGCGATCGTGGGACCGGAACAGCAGGTCGGACAGCTCATCGCTGATCGACAGACGCTGTTCGGTAAGCCCTTCAAACAGGGTCTCCAGTTCGTGGGAGAGGTCACCGATAGACGGGATATCGGCCAGCCGGGCACCCCCTTTCAGGGTGTGAAGATCCCGTTGTAGAAGACGCAGAATGTCCAGGTTGTGGGTGCTTTCACTCCAGTTCTGCAGCGCATCGGCCGTGCTGTCGATCAGGTCGCGGGCTTCCTCCAGGAAGATTTCGGCGAGTTCCTGATCCATCTCATCGTCGGATTCACCGGTGTCCGCCAACGGCGGGAGCTCGGGCGTCTCGTCTTCGCCTTTCGCGTCGGGCGCCGCGGTCTCCATCTCGTCCATGTCAAAGCTGAGATCGATGGCTTCCAGGTCTTCGGTGAATTCCTGGTCGAACGCGTCCGGTTCCGCGGGTTCGGTGGGCGCTTCGCTCAGCGCATCGAGGCGATCCAGAATGTCTTCGCTGGATTCGGTCGCCAACCCGGCGGCAACCTGATCCATCATGTTGATCAGTTGCTCGTGGGCGTCACGTACGGTGTCGAAAAAGTGCTGGTCCGGCGCGGAATCGCTGGCGGCAACTGCACTGTAGGCGTCTTTCAGCGCACCAGAGAGCGACGATACATCGGACAGGCCGGCGTCCGCCGCGCCCTCGGTGAGCTGCGCCAGTTCGGCGCGGAGCTTGTTGAGAGACTCGGTCTCTTCCGGATTGCTGGCCCATTGATCAAGGATCTGGTCGGCGTCCAGGACGATATCCAGACCTTCGTTCAGGAACAGCTGAACCAGTTGCGGCGGCGCTTCCCGGGCGGGCTGCTCGTCGCCACTGGCGTCATGGTGACTGCGCAGGGTCTCCTGGGAGATGCGGTCGAGCTTCTCAAGGAAAGCCTCGGTGCCTGGCAGGGACGCCTGGGGGTTTTTCCGGATCTGGGCCAGGCCCTGGGTCAGGAAGTCGCAGGCATCTTCAATGCAGGACAGAATTTCCCGATCGGCGCGCTTGTTCTGGGCCCGGGATTCTTTGACGAAGCGCTCAAGCGGGGTAATCACCGCTGCGATGGGCGCAATCCCGGCAGTGTGGGCGCTGCCCTTCAGGGTGTGCAGGGCGCGGGACAGGTCGTCGGTGTAGGAAATCGACGTCTTGTCACCGGCCGCCACGAGATAGTCTTTGAGGGTTTGCAGGTGGGTCTCGGTTTCACTCTCAAAGATATCGAGAAGAACCGGATCGACGCCACCGTCCTCATTATCCACTGAGCCGCTGTCGTCACGGTCGGTAGACGCGGGCGAGGCGTTAGCGTCACTTTCGGCCGCCGGCATGCTGCTGGCGTTGGGGATTTCTCCGTTGGCCAGTGCGTTGGCCCGGGCTTCCAGGCCAGCGGTGTCCAGACTCTGGCCACGACGTTTCTCGAAGTCCTCCACCAGCGCCGGCAAAGCACCGGTCACTTCATCCAGCAGGCCAGCGATGTCGTCGTTCATGAAGATGCTGCCGTCAATGACCCGGTTCAGCATATTCTCCACCGACCATGCCAGTTCCCCGACGATCAGTGCGCCCACCATCCGGCCACTGCCCTTGAGCGTGTGGAAGGCCCGGCGTACTTCGGAAAGGGCACTGCGGTCATCATGCTGGCGCAGCAGCATAGGGAGGTATTCCCGGATGGTTTCGAGAACTTCTCCGGCTTCCTCAATGAAAATTTCGAGGATTTCGTCGTCGATCAGGTCGTCGTCCTGGCTGAACTCGACCGGGTGCTCTTCCTGTGCCGCAGGCGCCGGTGTCTCGGAGGCGGTGGCTTCGGCGTCTGCCGGTGCCTCTGCTTGGGCTTCTGCCTCTCCCGGATGCTCGGCGGTCGCCTCGGTGTCGTTGCCAGCGTCGGTGCGACGGGTGGTGGCCATGGCCTCGGCACGCTCAATCAGCTCACTGACATCGCCACTGGCCTGACCTTCCCGGAATTCGCGGATCAGTGACGGGATGCGGGTGTTGACCTCATCAATCAGCGAAAACAGATCATCGTTGGGCTTGATGGTCTGATCGATGACCCGGTTCAGCAGGTTTTCCACCGACCACGCCAGCTCACCCAGGCTGGTGGCACCGACCATCCGGCCACTGCCCTTGAGTGTGTGGAAAGCGCGACGTACTTCGGTCAGAGCCTCGCGGTCCTCGTGGTTCTGGCGCAGTTGCGGGTAGAACTCGTGGATCGTCTCGAGGACTTCCTCGGCTTCCTCGACGAAGATCGAGAGAATTTCGTCATCCAGAAGTTCGTCGTCGGACCCTTTGTCGGTTTCCGGCGCTGCCTGGACAGTCTCTTCTTCCGATGTCTCCATGACCGGAATGTCGGCCTCGGTGTCGGCTTCGCTCCAGGTCGGCTCGGCGCCAACCGGGAAACCAAGGGAAGCGAGGCTTTCTTCGGCGACTTTCAGTACGGTGTCGTTCTCGCCAATACCCTCGGCCAGACGTTCAAGGTAGTACTCGATACTGGTAACGGCGTCGGCCAGGGTATCGAGCTGCTTCCAGTCGGGAACCTGCTTGCCACCGAGCAGGACGTCGGTAATGTACCGCTCGGCCGAGGCCAGCATGTCGGCAACGCGGTCCAGGGGAATCAGGCCCAGCCCGCCGCGAATGCTATGCAGCAGACCCGGTACGTGTTCGATTTCACGGGTATCCCACTGCGATGCAATGAAATTCACGATGGCAGTTTTAACCTGCTCGAGGGTATTTCTGGATTCCCGCAACAGGGCACCGCTGGCTTCACCCAGCTCCCGTGAGCCCAGGTTGACCGGCCCATCGGATTCGGCCTCGGGCTCCCGTTGGCCATCGCTGTCGAGCCCGGCCAGGCTGGCTTCGACATAGAGCAGGGCGCCGGCGATATCCATCATGGTGCCGTCGTCAACCAGGTCGCTCTGGCTACTCAGTTTCTCCACCAGCTCGATTTGTTCGGTGACTACCTTACGGGGAATGCCCAAGCCCAGAACCGCCAGGGTGTTGGCAACCTGACGCAGGCCTGGCAGCAGTTCTTCCAGCTCGCCGTTCTGGCGAAGTTCGGCCCGAACGAACAGATCAAGCTGGTCCTTCAGTTTGGCCAGTTCCTCGTTGAGGGCGCTGACCACGGAATGAATGGCCTCGCGGCCCGGGCCGGAGACCCGGGTACGGGCGGCATCGACATCGTCTTCCGATGGCAGTGCCTGCTCCAGCTGGTATTCGTTTCTCAGGGCGCTGACCTGGGGCGTGTCGAGGTCGCGAGCCCGGGCAACGTAATAGAGCAGGTGCTTGAACAGGGCTTCCGGAGCCGGCTGCTGGAGGATGTCGGCGTGTTCGTCGGTCAGCCGGCGAATCTCGCTGTCCAGTTCACGCAAGAGGGACTTTACCGCCGCGTTGACCGGATTAACGTGGGCCTGAAGGGTTTCGACAAAGGCGCTGGCAGCTTTCCAGAGTTCGCCGCGCGGTGTTTTCTGGCACAGGCGGGTAAGACGCAGAATGACCTTCTGCATGTAGTCGAAGTGGGCGTCCAGATCCTCCTCGCGCACGACGCCAGCGAGGGCAAACTGATACATCTGGCGCAGTTTACGGATATGGCCGAGTACCTTGGGGTCCTGCAGGCGTTGGGACGTCTTGCCACTGACCTGCATCCGGGACCGGCTCAGATCCGGCTTGAACAGGGATGTGTCGGACAGCAGGGCTTCGCCACGAGCGGCACGCAGATCGTTCAGCAGCGGCAGCAGGACCATCGGGAAATCATCCTGGCTGCTGGCCAGGTGTTCCAGATACTGGGGCAGCTGCAGGATCGCCTGCATCAGGACTTCGACGGCCTCGTCGACATTAGCAACGGTGTCGTTCAGAACCGCCTGGGTGAGCTTCTCCATCTCTTCGGTCAGCAGTGCCGCACCGTAAAGCTCAACCATCTGCAGGGTGCCGTGCACCTGATGGAGATAATTCAGGCAGAAGCGCAGGCGCGCAGTGTCGTCGCGGTTGTCGACATACGCTTCCAGTGCATGCTGACCCTGGGTCAGCGTGTCCTGTATCTCGCCCCGAACCCAGTCGAGGGCGATGCTGTCATGGTGATTGCCCATAACCACTCCGGTTATTCTTCGTCAGTCTGGCGTTTGATCCACGCCAGCACATGTTCCGAGGGTACCCTCTGCAGGCCTGGAGGCTGCCAGTCGGTCAGCTCTCCCTGGCCCAGCACCAGCAACCCCCCGGGCGCCAGCCGCTCTGCAAGTCGCTTGACAATTTCCCGCCGGCGCCAGCGACGGAAATAGATCAGCAGATTCTGGCAGAAGATAATGTTCATCCCGTGCATGGGTGCCTTATCGAGATCCAGTACGTTCAGTCTGGTAAAGCACACCCTGTCCCGGATGCTGTTCACTATTTCTACGGTATTCCGCTCGGCCGGGCGGAAATACCGGGACTTAAGTTCTTCGTCCATCCCCATGAGTTTGCGGGGATTGAACTGGCCGTTATGGGCCTTTTCGATTGCGGGCTTGCTGATATCGGAGCCGGTAATGCCGAACAGCGGCTGTAGGTCCAGCTGGCTCATGCATTCATTCAGCACCATGGCGAGGGTGTAAGGCTCTTCGCCGCTTGAACACCCGACACTCCAAGCTTCCAGGGGGCGTTTTCGTAGCTGCTCCCTTGGCCTCGTCAGCACATAATCCGCCACCAGGCGAAAAGCATCCGGATCCCGGAAGAACCGGGTTTCCTGGACCGTCAGCCGGTCCACCAGTGTTGACCACTCCCTGATCGCATCCGGCCCGGACACGATTTGCTCGTAGTAGGCCTGATAGCTGCTGCAGCCGATTTCCCGCATCCGGATCCCGAGATTGGTCTCCAGAAACGAGCGCCGCTCAGCCGACAGCGTTATGCCGGTACGGTGCTCCAGCAGGGTCTGCCACTGGTTGAACTGCGCCTCGTCCATATCGGGGAGTCGGCGCAGTGACCAGATGCCTTCGGCGGGTGACAGGTTGTTATGCATGTGCGCCATAAACCGTCAACTGCCCTGGACCGAAGATCAGCCCACCACCGGAACGTCGGTGTCTTCCTCTTCTTCCTGCTCGGCTGCGTCTTCTTCCGGCAGGGTGAAGCCGGCAACAGAGGACCGCAGTTCGGACGCCATTTCCGCCAGGTTACCGATCGACTTCGCGGTCGCGTTGGTACCGGACGAGGTCTGGGACGTGATTTCCTGGATGACGTTCATCGTGTTGGAAATGTGGGCCGCAGAAGACGACTGCTGACGGGCGGCGTTAGAGATGTTCTGGATCAGTTCCGCCAGAGACATGGATACGTTCTCGATTTCCTCGAGCGCGATACCCGCATCCTGGGCCAGTCGGGCACCACGGACCACCTCGGCGGTGGTGTGTTCCATGGAGATAACCGCTTCGTTGGTATCGGACTGGATCGTCTTAACCAGCGCTTCAATCTGCTTGGTTGCCGCGGAGGAACGTTCCGCCAGGCGCTGAACTTCGTCCGCAACGACCGCGAAGCCCCGGCCTGCGTCACCGGCCATGGAAGCCTGGATGGCAGCGTTCAGGGACAGGATGTTGGTCTGGTCGGCGATGTCGTTGATCAGGGATACGATGTCACCGATTTCCTGGGAAGATTCACCCAGACGCTTGATCCGTTTGGAGGTTTCCTGGATCTGCTCACGGATGTTGTCCATGCCGCGGATGGTGTTCTGTACCACTTCCGCGCCCTTCTTCGCGATCGCAACCGACCGCTCCGCAACCGCGGAGGATTCAGCGGCGTTGGAGGATACCTGGTCGATGGAGACCGCCATTTCGTTCACCGCGGCAGAGGCGCCGGCAATTTCCTGGGCCTGGTGCTCGGAGGCGTCAGCCAGGTGCATGGCCGTGGCCTGAGTTTCCTGGGCCGCTGAGGACACCCGAACCGCGGTGCCACGAATCGACTGTACCAGACCACGCATCTGGTCGATCGCGTAGTTGATGGAGTCGGCGATGGCGCCGGTGAAGTCCTCGGTTACCGTGGCCTCGGTCGTCAGGTCACCGTCCGCCAGGTCGGCGAGTTCGTCCAGCAGTCGCAGGATCGCGTTCTGGTTCTGTTCGTTCTGTTCCTGGGTCGTGGACAGACGTTCCTGGGCTTCCCGGTACAGTGCCAGACCGATGAAGACCACGATGGCAACCATGGCCGCCAGGATGATAAAGGCAAGGGTCGGGCTGATCAGGCGGGAGCCGGACTGGTTCCGGAAGCCTTCGGCCAGTACGGACAGTTCTGACAGCAGGAGCTCGGAGTTCTGGAAGATGTCGCTGGCCGCAGTACGAACCTTGAAGAGGTCGGGAGAGGCTTCAAGGATCGCGTCTACGTTCTGGGAAACGAACTCGAACAGCTCGTCAACGGCCTCAAGACCGTAGATGGCGTCTTCATCGTTTACCTTGGAGATGCCCATGGCCGGGTTGCCGTTGAGCTGGCCTTCCAGTACCCGGCCGAACAGGCTGGCGTCGCGACCGAACCGGTCGGCGGCGATGACCGCGTCTTCGTCACCGGACAGTACGTTGTTAACCGAGCGCACAATCCGTTCCGCGAGCAGTGACTGGCGCTGGGCCAGGGCGATTTGCTCGGCTGGCGCGCCGTTGTCCAGCAGGATCTGTACGATGTCGTCGTACTCCACCTGGAGCTGCGGAATGGTTTCGTTCAGGGTCCGTGCCACTTCGTGAAGGCCGAGCACCGCGTCCTGGGTGGAGAGGATGCTGTCGGCGTTTTCACGCACGGTATTCCAGTTCTCCTGAACTCCGCTTTGTTCTGCCAGTTCGCTGGGCGGGAGGCCGGTGTCGGGGTTGCCCTCAGTCACATTGCTCCAGAGCTGCTGGAACTCATCCCGCGACCGTCGAAGCTGGTTGAAAGCCTCGGCAGTACCGCCGGCGGCCTCGGTGGCGTTCTTCGCAATGGCCTGCGAGAGAACCCTCAGCTCAGCGGTGTGGGCAATGTACTCCTGATCGTTCTGGCTGTCCCTGTTGATAATAAACAGGACCACAACGAGCAGGACGGTGAGTGCAATCAGTGCGGAGATCAGACCGGCAACAAGCTTGTTGCCTCCCTGTCCCATACTGAGTCTTCCGGCTCTGTTTTTCATTTTCTGGCTCCCGGCCTCTTCATAAAGATTGGCAAGTTTGTTTTTGCGGGTATCAGGCGGTCAGGGTGATGTTCCTGCCAGTTCCACACCCTTACCACTGTGCGACGTCAAGAAAGCGTTCGTCGTCGAGCAGATCGACCGCCGAAAAGACTTTCCAGACTTCCTCGTTGCGTTCGTAGCCGCCTGTTACAAACGGTCGAACGTTTTCAGGTACACCTTCCGGTGCCTCCTTGAAACTGTCAGATGCGAAGTACTGCATGCCCAGGACGTTGTCGACCACCAGTCCGCTGAAAACGTCTCCCTCTTCGACCACGAGCACACGACGTTCACGCAGGCTGCGCGACGAA